>CAYWXO010000108.1:0-6833 GCA_964462255.1 uncultured Thiobacillus sp.
TCCATTTCGGATGCTGTGGTCGACCTTGGTAGGCCGGAAGAAATCGGCAAGGTATTCTGTGGGTTTCAGCAGTATTTGTATGCGGATTAAAAGGCTGCTTATTTAGTATTAACTGCGGGGTGGTATTAATGGCCTTCGTGGGATGTAGCACCTAATTGAGTGAAACTATACTTCACGCGTGGCCCGCGATGTCGGTTGGGCTGCGATATCCCCCTCCAGAGCGTTGGGTTAGGTGCGGGAAGTGCTGATCTCGTTCTTGCTTCTGCTATCGTCCCACGCACGATAGCAATTACGGCCGGCAGCTTTCGCCTCATACAGGGCGGCGTCTGCGCGTTGCAGCATGGTTTCGATGTCTTCATCGCTGCGGGCAAAGTAGCTGCCGATACTCACGGTCAGCCGCACTGATACCCCTTCCGTACTTTGTAGGTGGCAGGTTTCAGCAATCGCGATGCGAATCCGTTCACCCAGCGCATTAAAATCGTGCGCGTCGTGGGCTTGGGCCAATGCTAAAAACTCGTCGCCGCCCCAGCGAGAAATACAGTCATAAGGTCGCAACAGGGCGCGAATTGTGCTTGCCACGGTTTTCAAAGCTTCATCGCCTTTGGCGTGGCCATGTTGGTCGTTGATTTGTTTGAACCAATCAATATCCAACCAGAGCAAGCCGATATGGCCATGCTCACGCCGAGCCCGGCTGATTTCGGCTTCGATGCGTTCACTCATACCGCGCCGATTCAGCAGTTCGGTGAGCGGATCAGTGTTGGCGAGCCGGTCGAGCGCCTCGGTGCGTTCTTTGACTTTGCCTTCCAGCTCTTGGCGGGCGGTCCATTGCGCACGCGCCATGCGCTGAAAATGTTCAATTAACCGCGCGATTTCGCCCTTGCCCGGCGGCACCACAAGGGCTTCAGAGAAGCGTCCTTGTTCCATTTCCTCCATTGCTTGATCGAGTTTTTGCAATGGTTTTAACACTTGCCGGCCCAGTGCCAGATTGAATAACGCCAGCGCGGCCAGCAAGGTCAAGCCATAGACCAGCAAAATGCCGCTGAAGCTGCTTATCGGCACCAGCACATCAAGGTCAAGTAGGGTGATTTCATACCAATCAATTTCCGGTAAATACGCCACACCGGCCAAATTACGCTTGCCGTTGATGACGACAAATCGACTCACTACGGTGGATTCAACCCGCTCCAATTCCTTCATCGCGCCGCGCACTGCGTCGCGGTCTTGCTGGCGGTCGAACAGCAAATCCAGCGTTTTTCGGTCCTGCGCGGTCTTGCTGATGCTGGCGTAGTCGATCATGTTTTCATCGCGGTGCGCCTGAATGGCACCATTGTGATCAACGAATAAACTGGTCATGCCCGGTTGTGTTTGGTCGACAACCGCATGAATTAGCTGCGTTAAATCAAGGCCGGTCCCCGCTACGCCCAGGATGCGATTGCCGTCGCGCATCAGCACATCGATCCAGAGCTTGGTGACGCCAAGATGGACATCAGGATTGACGTTGATGTGAATGTCGCGCTGCTGGCGGATGATGTCGTAAAACCAGCGGTCTGCTGGTTTTTTCGACGATAAGATATAGCGATACTGCTTGCCGGCATATTCGTTTTGCGCGTTGTTGTGGTAATAGCGGCCGGAATCTAGCAGGGCAACAAAGTAACTGTTATCGGCGAAATTCAGACGAAAGCTTTCCATTTCTTGAATTGCGCGGCGGGTCAATTGAGGGTCGTCGGGCTTATTGGCCCAATTGCGGATTTCCTGTGAGTTGGCAAGCTGACGCGACAAGGCGATTTCGCGCACGATCGGTTGCAACAAGCGAGATTTGTCGAACAGCACCTGTTTTTCAACAAAGCGTAACGACCATTGCGCGACGATGCCTTCCGCTAATTGCCGCGATACGTACCAAGCCGCCGTGGCGGAGGCAATAACCAGTAAAAAAAAAAAAAAAAAAAAGCGGGGACGGAGGTTCATGAGCGCAAAGGGGAAGAATGACAGGCTGCAATGATTGAAGGCGTTATGGGTTAGATTATCGGCATCCCCATAGCCCATTGCCAGCGCTTAATTTTGGCCACCGGAATGACTCAAGACTATTTCAACTTCCCGCTTTGCCCGCAAAAATTCAATGTTCCGCTGGTGCAGGTGAGTGATACCCGCGAGATTCGCTATTTGCATTTGGGCGGCACGGCGATTCAAAGCGCAATGAAAAGGCAGGCACCCAATACCTTGCTGCTGGAATACACCCGCGCCATGCTGGGCTTTTTATTGTTTCATGCGCAGCCGCGGCAGCTTGCCTTGATTGGCTTGGGGGGCGGTTCTTTGGCGAAATTTATTCATCACCATGTGTTGGAGGGTGTGCTTACCGCGGTTGAAATTCATCCTGAAGTGGTCGAGGCGGCGCGGTCTTGGTTTGAGCTGCCGCCTGACGATGCGCGTTTGCAGGTGGTGGTTGGTGATGGTGTTGATTATGTGCTGGCGCATCCGGCCAGTCAGGATGTGTTGCTGGTGGATGTGTACGATGCGCATCAAGTGGTGGCAAGGTGTGTGACGCCGGCGTTTTATCAGGCGTGCTACGACATGCTGCGGCCGGGTGGCGTCGCGGTGTTCAATCTGTGGGGCTCGGATGAAAATTATCCCAATTATTACTTTGCCCTGGCCGCGGCCTTCCATGTGCATGTGTTGCAACTGCCGCCTGAGCAGCAAGCCAATATCATTGTGTTTGCTTTCAAGCCGCCATTGCCGGATACGTCTTTTGCCTATTTGGCGGCACGGGCAGCTCAGTTGCACGCTCAATTTGATGTGGAATTCGATGATTTTTTAGTGCGAATGGGTGAGGTCAATCTTTGTAGCGACGACGCTTTTCAACTGTGAAATGCGATTTGATGAAAGGGCTTTATTTCCCTTGCTTCGTTCAAACCCATAAAATGCGCCTTTTTATGCGACGAGAACGTTTTCTTGTTGCTTCTTTCCAGCAGGTGCGCTCATGTTTACCGGCATCATTCAGGCTGTAGGCCATATCACTCATCTAACCGAAGGCAGCGGTGGCGACGCACGCGTAACCATCGCCGGCGGCGGTCTTGATTTATCCGATGCACAACTCGGCGACTCCATTGCCTGCAACGGCGTTTGCCTGACCGTGGTGGAAAAATCGGCGGACAGTTTCGGCGTTGATGTCTCCGGCGAAACCTTTTCTTGCACGATAGGTTTTGCCCCCGGCGACGTGATCAACTTAGAAAAGGCCATGCGTTTATCGGATCGTCTCGGCGGCCATTTGGTGTCTGGTCATGTGGATGGCGTTGGTGAAGTCATTCAATTTGCGTCCGTTGCTGGCGCAGGCGGAGATGACGGTAGTTGGCGACTCGATATTCGCGCGCCGAACAGTATGGCGCGCTATTTAGCGGCGAAAGGCTCCATCGCCGTGAATGGCGTTTCGCTGACGGTGAATAAAGTGCAAGGCAGTGAGTTTTCCATCAACTTGATTCCGCATACGCTGGAAAACACCATGTTGAACACCCTAAAAGCCGGCACGAATGTGAATTTGGAAGCCGATATGCTGGCGCGCTACGCTGAGCGTTTGCTCCATTACGTTAACCAACAGGATAAGAATTAACTATGAGCCTTGCTCCGATCGAGGAAATTGTTGCTGAGTTGAAGGCTGGCCGCATGGTCATTCTGGTCGATGAAGAAGACCGTGAAAATGAGGGCGATTTGGTGATGGCGGCCGAACATGTCACCCCCGAAGCGATTAACTTTATGGTGCGTCATGCGCGCGGTTTGGTTTGCCTGACTTTGACGGAAGATCGTTGCCGCCAATTGGGTTTGAAGCAAATGGTGAGCGATAACCAAACGCCGCATGGCACCGCGTTCACCGTCTCAATTGAGGCGGCGGAAGGCGTGACCACGGGTATTTCTGCGGCGGATCGCGCCGTGACAATTCAAGCGGCCGTCGCTAAACAGGCTGTCGCTGCCGACATCATTCAGCCGGGACATATTTTTCCGCTGCGTGCGCAGGAAGGCGGCGTTTTGGTGCGCGCTGGTCATACCGAAGCGGGCTGCGATTTGGTCGGCATGGCGGGCCTGACGCCGGCTTCGGTGATCTGCGAAATTCTGAAAGAAGACGGCAGCATGGCGCGTTTGCCAGATTTGCTTGAATTCAGTCAGCAACATAACCTGAAAATTGGCGCAATCGCCGATTTGATCCATTACCGCGCCGCGAATGAGCGCTTGGTTGAACGCGAAGGTGTGCGCACTATTGCAACGCCATTCGGTGCGTTCAACTTAGTGGTGTATCGTGACAAAATCAGCCGCGCCACCCATTTGGCTTTGACCTGCGGTGAAATCAGTGCGGATAAAGAGACGCTGGTGCGCGTGCATGAGCCGGTTTCACTGATCGACGTGTTAGATATGGGCGGTTGCAGCCATGCCTATTCCGTGCCGATGGCGATGAAGTTGCTCGCCGAAGCGGCGCAAAATGGCATGGCGGGCGTGTTGGTATTGTTGCATCGTCCTGAATCTGCCGACGAATTGGCTGCGCGTGCGTTATCCAACGATGCCACGCCACCGATACGTAAGTTCGATTTGCGCAATTACGGTACTGGTGCGCAAATTTTGCGTGACCTCGGCGTTGGAAAAATGAAACTTCTTGCCACTCCCCGCAAAATGCCGGCTATGGACGGCTTCGGTTTGGAAGTGACCGGTTATCTTGAACAAGGAAATTGACATGGCCCGCTACGAAAACATCAACGAAATTACCCCTAATCACAATGGTACGGGTTTGCATATCGGCATCGCCATGAGTCGTTTTAATATTGAGGTTTGCGAAAGCCTGCTGTCCGCGGCAATCGCTGCCTTGGTGAAGGCCGGCGTATCAGAAAGCAATGTGACGATTGCCACCGCGCCGGGTGCGTTGGAGTTGCCGCTGATTTTGCAAACAATGGCTAAATCCGGCAAATTTGATGCGTTGATTGCACTCGGTGCGGTTATTCGCGGCGACACCTATCATTTTGAAATTGTCTCGAATGAAATGGCCGCCGGCATTACGCGCGTAACGCTGGATACCGGTGTGCCAATTGCTAACGGCGTGCTCACCACGAATACCGATCATCAAGCCACATCACGCATGACTGAAAAAGGCCGCGAAGCTGCGCAGTGCGCTATTGAGATGGCCCGTTTGCTGAAGGTGTTATGAGTATTCCCACCGCATCAGGTCGGCCTGCGCCACGATCGACTCGGCGTGGCCCAAACCCGCGTGGCCCTAATCCACGCCGCGTATCGCGCGAGCGTGTCTTGCGTGCCTTGTATTTGTGGCAAGTTGCCGGCGGCGATTTTGCCAGTCTGCTGGTGCAAGTTGAGCGGCATGAGCCGGAAGAAAGGGAAGCCGCGGGCGAGAATGAGTTGACGCCGCCGCATGCCGGCCTTCTGCGCGAGCTATTGGACGGTATCTTGCAGCGGGTGGATCAACTTGATGTCGCACTGACTCCGCATCTCGACCGGCCAGTGATTGAGCTGTCACCGATTGAACATGCCATTTTGCTGATTGGTGCTTACGAGTTAATACATAGCTTTAATGTGCCGTATCGGGTGTGTATCAATGAGGCGGTGGAGTTGGCAAAAATGTATGGCGGCACCGACGGCCATAAATTCGTGAACGGCGTGCTCGACAAGCTGGCGCAAGTCACCCGCCAAGTCGAAATCAGCGGCGAACAACAAGCCTGACGGTGGGCTGGGCCATGCCCTCCGAATTTGATCTGATTCAGCAGTTTTTTACTCGCCAGGATTTTTCCAGTCAGGATTTTTCCAGCCAGGCGGCGTTTTCATCATCTTCAACGGGTGTCGTGCTCGGCGTGGGCGACGATGCCGCTTTGTTAAAGCCTGCTGCCGGCAAATTACTGGCGGTTTCCAGCGATATGCTGGTGGCGGGCCGACATTTTCTGGCTGATGACGATCCGTATGCGCTGGGCCATAAAACGCTGGCGGTGAATTTGTCGGATATGGCGGCAATGGGTGCCACGCCGCGCTGGGCAACTTTAGCCTTGGCGCTGCCAAGCGCCGATAGTGATTGGCTAAGCGCCTTCAGTCAGGGGTTTTTTGCTTTGGCTGATCGCTTTGAGGTTGTTTTGGTGGGCGGAGACACCACGCGTGGGCCGTTGAATTTGTGTGTCACTATTTTTGGGGAAACGCTGTTGCCGCCTTACGGCCAGGCGCTGCGGCGCGATCAAGCGCAAATTGATGACGAGATTTGGGTGTCCGGTGCCTTGGGCGGTGCGGCGCTTGGCTTAGCGCACAGGCTAGGCGAGATCCAGTTGAACCCCACCGATGCGCAGCGCTGCCTGGCGCGCTTACATCGACCAGAACCGCGCGTGGCCTTGGGTTTGGCGTTGGCACAATTACCGGATTTGCCGCCTTTGACGCCTTTGCAGCCTTTGCCAGCTTTACCTGGTTCAATACCCACACCGCTAGGTTCGTCAGCAGTGGCCGCGATTGATATTTCAGACGGCTTGCTGGCTGATTTAGGCCATATTCTCGAACGTTCCCAGGTTGGCGCTGACATTGAATTGGCGCGCATCCCAACGCAGGCATTAACCGAGGCCAGCCTGCCGCTGCAGTGTCTGCTGGCTGGCGGCGATGATTACGAACTTTGCTTTACCACGGCCAAGCACAATGCAGCGGCGGTGCGGGCGGCCGGCGAAGCGGCTGGCGTTGCCGTCACCCGCATTGGCGTTATTTCGGCGCAGCCCGGTTTGCGTGTGCGCGGCCCGGATGGCTTGCCTTTATCGATTCATGCCAAAGGATTTGATCATTTCGTCTAACTTATTACCCAACTCCGTACCCCATCGCTTACC
>CAYWXO010000108.1:6933-10802 GCA_964462255.1 uncultured Thiobacillus sp.
TGGGTTTTGGGGCGGGCTTATCGCCGAAAGCGCCCGGAACGGTCGGTACGTTGGTGGCATTGCCGCTGTATTGGCTGCTGGCGGCGCATCCGTTCTATTGGCTGTGGATCAGTTTTTTTCTGCTGATCGGTATTTGGGCGTGCGAAGTCACCGGCCGAAATTTGGGCGTGCCCGATCACGGTGGCATGGTGTGGGATGAAATTGCAGCTTTTTTGCTGGTGCTGCCTTTTGCGCCGGCCACTTGGCTGGGGTGGCTGCTGGCGTTTGCCCTTTTCCGCTTATTCGATATTTGGAAACCGTTTCCCATTGGTTGGCTCGATGCGCGCGTGCCCGGCGGTTTCGGCGTCATGCTGGATGATGTGTTAGCCGCGATTTATGCCATTGTGTGTTTACTGGCGCTGGCATTATGGAAGTGACCGAAGCGGTATTAGAACGCCTGTCTGCAGAATTGGGCGCGGCATTGCAAGGTCAAGGTTGGTTGTTGGCAACGGCAGAATCCTGCACCGGCGGCTGGTTGGCGCAGACTGTGACCGCCATTGCCGGTAGTTCAGCCTGGTTTGATCGCGGTTTTGTCACTTACAGCAATGCCGCCAAGCAAGCCATGCTTGCGGTGCAGCCCGCCACACTGGCGCAGTGCGGGGCAGTCAGTGAAGAAACCGCGCGGGAAATGGCGCAGGGTGCCCTCATCCATAGTGACGCTCAATTAGCCCTCTCTATCACCGGTATTGCAGGGCCGGGTGGTGGTTCGCCAGAAAAACCGGTAGGCACTGTTTGTTTTGCGTGGGTGATACGCGGCCAAGCGGTGGAAAGTACACAGCAAGTCTTCACCGGTGACCGCAAACAAATTCGCGCTGCATCGGTGGCCTTTGCGCTCAAGCAATTACGTAGCCTCGTGCCATAATCTATCGACTTAATCAGGAGTGAAGCAACATGGATGAAAACCGCAGCAAGGCGCTTGCCGCCGCATTAGCGCAAATTGAAAAGCAGTTCGGTAAGGGCTCCATCATGAAAATGGGGGATGGTGGCGTCATTGATGACTTGCAGGTGGTCTCCACCGGTTCGCTCGGCCTCGATATTGCCCTCGGGGTGGGCGGCTTGCCGCGCGGACGCGTCGTTGAGATTTACGGACCAGAGTCTTCCGGTAAAACCACCATGACGCTGTCAGTCATCGCTGAAATGCAGAAGTTGGGCGGTACCGCCGCGTTTATTGATGCGGAACATGCGCTAGACCCGGTGTATGCGCAGAAATTGGGTGTCAATGTGTCGGATTTGCTGATCTCGCAACCCGATACCGGTGAACAGGCGCTGGAAATTGCCGACATGCTGGTGCGTTCCGGTGCAGTCGATATCGTGGTAGTCGATTCGGTGGCCGCGTTGACGCCGAAGGCCGAAATTGAAGGTGAAATGGGCGATTCACACATGGGCTTGCAAGCGCGATTAATGAGCCAAGCGCTGCGTAAGCTGACTGCCAATATCAAGCGCACCAATACGCTGGTCATTTTTATCAACCAAATTCGGATGAAGATTGGCGTGATGTTTGGTAGCCCGGAAACCACCACCGGCGGCAACGCGTTGAAGTTCTACGCCTCGGTGCGTTTGGATATTCGTCGAATTGGTTCGATTAAACGGGGCGACGAGGTGGTTGGCTCTGAAACGCGGGTGAAAGTGGTGAAGAATAAAGTCGCGCCGCCCTTTAAAGAGGCGCTGTTCGACATTCTTTACGGCGAAGGCGTTTCGCGCGAGGGCGAAGTGATTGAGCTCGGCGTGGCGCACAAAATCGTTGATAAAGCCGGCGCGTGGTATTCCTATCAAGGCGAGAAAGTGGGTCAAGGCAAGGACAACTCCCGTGAATTTTTGCGCGAACATCCTGACATGGCGCGCGAAATCGAGGGCTTGATTCGCGAGAAATTGGGCGTTAAAGCCGCCGCGCTGCCGGTCGAAGCGTGACCCTGCGCGACCATGCGTTGAATTTGTTGGCGCGGCGCGAACATGGCCGCGCCGAATTGGCGCGCAAACTGCGAACCCACGGTGAAGCCGAGGCGATTGACGGCTTGCTGGACGAGTTGGAGCAGGAAGGTCTGCTCTCCACTGCGCGCTATGTGGAAATGTTTGCGCATGCCCGTGCCGGCAAGCACGGCAGTTTGCGCTTGAAGGCTGAACTACGACAAAAGGGCGTGCCCGACGATGATATGGCCGATGCGCTGGATACCGCGCGAACGCAAGATTTGGCGTCAGCACGCCAGGTATGGGACCGGAAGTTTGGCGAGGTAGCCAACGATGCCGCCGGCCGCGCCAAACAATATCGTTTTCTGGCGAGCCGCGGCTTTCCAAACGAGGTCATCAAGCAAGTGCTCGGTGGCCTGAGCGAGGAAGATTGAGTGAGGGTGATTTGAGCGAGGTTGTTTGTGGCCGTCGCAGGGTCGTGATTAAAGTCGCGTTAAGAGAAGGTCGGCGATTTCGGCATCGCTCAGTTCAATCGGGTTCGTCTTCATGCTGGAGCCGCGGCAGTGCGCGACGATGCGAGGAATATCATCCGCCGTGACATCGTAAAAGGCGAGGCGCGGTAGCTGCAAGCGCTGTGTCCAAAGCCGTAAAGTATCAATCAGTGCTGCCTGAGCTGCAGCATCGTTTAAGTCGCGTTGCGTCAGTAAACGCCCAATCTGGGCATATTTAGCCAAAGCCGGATTCATTGCGTCGCGCGCTTGCATTGCATGGATATTGCTTTGCGTCGCAGCAGCGACCAAGGTGCCGCACACCACGCCATGTGGTATCGGAAAGAACGCGCCTAACGGTGCGGCCAAGCCATGTACCGATCCTAAACCGACCTGCGCCAAAGTGATTCCAGACAATAACGCGGCATACGCCATCGCAGCACGATGCGCCGACGCGTCGCCGTGTCCTTCATAAAGCTGCAGCAGCGCATCGCGCACCTTCTCAATGCCAGACAGCGCCAGCGCGTCGGTAAAAGGATTGGCTTTGCTGGAAACGTAGGATTCCAATAATTGCGTGAAGGCGTCCATGCCGTTGGCTGCCATCCCTTCGCGCGGACAACTGGCCAATAAATCAGGATCAATCACCGCGTAGTCGGCGACCAGTTGATCATCACGAAACGATTTCTTGAATCCGCCGCTACCGTGTTTTGACAGCACAGCATTTTTCGTCGCCTCGGAACCGGTGCCAGCCGTCGTGGGAACGGCGATAAAGGGCGTCGCGGGACCGTAATAAGCCAATTCAGGACCGACACCTTCAAGATAATCCATCACCGAATGATTGGATTTGAGTAAGCCGGCAATGGCTTTGGCGGCGTCTAACGCGCTACCGCCGCCGATGCCGAGCACGCAATCAATGCGCTGGTCTTTGTATGAATCGACGGTATCGTCGATAAACAGCGCGGTGGGCTCGCCAGAAACTTGAACGACGTGGAATGTGATTTTTTGGGCAGTCAGTGCCTGCGAAAGTGCTGGCCAGTGCGGGCCGGCAAGAAAGGATTGGCCGCCCGTCACAATAAGAATCTGCGCGCCGTAATGTGAGACTAGCGCAGGAAGGTGAACGCGTTGGCCAGCACCAAAAAGAATGCGTGGCAGACGGGCTAGGTTGAAGGAAAAGGACATCATGAGCTCCAAAGAAAGGCGTATTCGACATCGTAATACGATCTGAAAGTTAAGTTTTTTAACAAAAAGGGTTGACGGTGATGTGAAGCAGCGCTATAGTTTCGTTCTTCCTGACGCGGGGTGGAGCAGTCTGGCAGCTCGTCGGGCTCATAACCCGAAGGTCACAGGTTCAAATCCTGTCCCCGCAACCAGTTAATAGTAACACCGAGATCTTTAACAAACTACTTACAGCCTTAAGGTGTGGGCATTGGGCGAAGG
>CAYWXO010000109.1:0-10798 GCA_964462255.1 uncultured Thiobacillus sp.
ACACACGAGTAAGCAGAATGCACACAATAAGTAATCTAGTTATTACCTAGCACAGCAACCAGACTTGCGTAAATGCCACTAACTCGCATCAAGCATCGAGCCCAACCTTGACTTAGTACTCTGGCCGATAGATTTTTCGTTTCTTCACTCCGTTTCGTCAGACTCCATTTTAAATTGCTGCCTTAAATCCGGGATCCGCTATAAATTTTCACGCGATGTTCAAGCAAGATAGCGCCACAAAAGGAGTGCTGCGACGAGTTGAATGACTGCGCGTGACAATAAATTCGATAAATTCGTTTTGACAGATATATTAAAAGCAGACTAGCATCTGGCATTGTCCTAAAAATCTGTTTAAACGAATGTCTATGCCCTCGTTGCTTGACGCGCAAAGTTTTTTTGAAGCCCTGAATGACCCGATTCGGCGGCACATTCTGACGCTTTTATTGCTGCACGACGAACGCTGTGTGTGTGATTTGAACGCCGCGTTGGATGCGCCGCAGCCGAAAGTATCGCGCCATTTGGCAGTGTTGCGCGATGCTAATTTAGTGTTGACGCGGCGTGATGGTGTTTGGATTCATTATCGCTTGCACCCGGAAATGCCGGCCTGGGCAATACGGGTGTTGTGGCACATGAAAGAAGGCTTGTCTGCCGAAGCCGCTATTCCCGATCAGACCTGTGAAAGCTGCGCCGCTTGATTATGCGCGCACGCCCCTTATTCCCTCTTTAAAAGACATTCCCCCCTATGTTTGATGCACTCGGCACGCTCATTGCCTTTGATCTTCTCGCCCTTGCACCGGAAAGCCCCGCGGGTGCTGCGGTGCATTTTTTTGTGATGGATGTGGCGAAGATTCTCGTCTTGCTCACTACAGTTATTTACTTGATGGGCTGGCTGCGCGCATTGCTAACGCCCGAGCGGGTGCGCGCCATGATGCGCGGTCGCTCCGGCCCCGGCGCGCGCTTGATGGCAGTCGGGCTGGGGGCGATTACGCCATTCTGTTCCTGTTCCTCCATTCCGCTGTTTATTGGGTTTGTTGAGGCGGGCATTCCACTCGGGGTGACGTTATCCTTCTTGATCGCCAGCCCGATGGTCAATCAAGTTGCAGTGGTTATCTTGGCGGGGGTAATCGGCTGGCAAATGACATTAATTTATGTCTTTACCGGGCTATCCATTGCGTTTATTGGCGGTTATGTGTTGCAGGCCTTTAAGCCGGAGCGTTGGGTAGAAGATTACGTCTGGAAAATTCGCATGGGCGAGGCCGTGATGTTTGCGCCGGATAATAGTCTGCGCGGTCGCCATGATTACGCTTGGAATGAAGTGCGCCAGATTGTTGGTCGTATCTGGAAATATGTGTTCATTGGCGTTGGTATTGGCGCGCTGATTCATGGGTATGTGCCGGCGGATTTTGTGGCGCGCATCGCCGGCGATGGCAGTGTTGTTTCGGTCATCGTTGCGGTGTTGGTCGGCGTGCCGATGTATTCCGATGCGGTGGGCATTATTCCTGTGGCGGAGGCGTTGCTCGGTAAAGGGGTGCCGCTTGGCACGGTGCTGGCCTTTATGATGGCCGTGATTGCGTTGTCGCTGCCGGAAATGCTGATTTTGCGTAAAGTCGTTAAGTGGCCGTTGCTTGGCTTGTACGCCGCTTATCTTGCCATAGCTTTTATTATGGTTGGCGTTTTGTTTAATTTTTTAAGGAATATCCTATGAGTGAAATTTCTGCAGGAGGTTTGCACCCTTCGATTGTCGCTTTGGTATCGTTGGCCGCCAATATTGCGTCGAATCATCCGAAACAAGGGCTGTGTCAGGTGGATCGGTTAAAGGGCTACGGTGTCAGTGCCGCGCAGATCAATAGCGTGATCGAAATTGCGCGCCATATTCGGGATGAAGCCGCGCAATCGCTCGATGCCCAGTTTGATACGGCTTATGCTGCTGCGATGCAACCGCCAGCGTTTAAAACACTTAATAACAATCCCTTTGCCAATATTGCGGTAGTGGAAAGCGCGGGCGCATGTTGCACGCCGACGCAATCCGGTCAGGCCTGTTGCTGAGCGGGCGGCGATAGCGAGCACTATTATGAATACTATTTTTGCCTCTAAACCCCCTACTGATGACGAGATTCGGCAGCAGGTTCGCCAAGCGTATGCCGCCGTCGCGCAGACCGGTTCATCATGCTGTGCAACGGCTTCGCCTGCTGCTGCGGCAGGCGGCTGTTGTGCGCCATCGGATCAATCGGTCGCTGAATTGCTCGCACGCGGCATTGGCTACAGCGCTGAAGAGACCGCAGCCGTGCCAGATGGCGCGAATCTCGGCCTGGGCTGCGGGAATCCGCAAGCCATTGCTGCTTTGCAAGCCGGTGAATACGTGCTTGATTTAGGCAGCGGAGCCGGCTTTGATGCCTTCTTGGCGGCGCGCGCAGTTGGCGAAAATGGCCGCGTTATCGGCGTCGATATGACGCCGGACATGGTGTCGAAAGCGCGCGCCAATGCGTGTAAAGGTGGCTTTAGTACAGTAGATTTCCGCCTGGGTGAAATTGAGCATTTACCAGTGGCAGATGCCAGTATTGACGTCATTATTTCCAATTGCGTTATCAACCTGTCACCCGATAAAGCGCAGGTGTTTCGCGAGGCGTTTCGGGTGCTGAAAGCAGGTGGGCGGCTGGCGATTTCAGATATTGTGTTGACGGCAGAAATACCGCAAGCGATACAAGCAGAAATACTGACTGAAGCCGCGCTTTACACCAGCTGTGTTGCCGGTGCGGCGCACGTGGCGGAACTGGACGGCATGTTGCAGGCGGCGGGCTTCAGCGCCATTCGCATTGAGCCGAAAGCGGCCAGCCGCGACTACATTCAGCATTGGGCACCGGGGCGCGGGGTGGAGAACTTTATCGCTTCAGCGCATATTGTAGCCGTAAAGCCTTAAGTGTTAAATATCTAAAGGCGGGGTGGTGCATTCCGGCAGTGTGCCGGAACACACGAAGATTGATCTTTGCGGGCCAGTTTTAATCTTGCGCATTCGCGCTTTAACGCTTTATTACAGGCGTGAAGCCGCTTAGCATTGCACGCTCATTTCTTTCTTTCTCTTACTCACCCTTTTTTCGATGGCATGACTTCAATTGTTAAAATTCTTCGCCGGGCCGCTTTAGATCTGCTCCTGCCGCGTGTGCTGACGGTCATGTTTATGCCCATGCTGACCGCGATTGCGCTCTGGGGCGGTTTGCTGTGGTGGTTTGGTGCGAGCTGGGTGGCCGGCATTGAAGGCTTTTTCGCCAGCGTTAGCTTGCCGGAGTGGCTGGGAGGGGCGCTGGGCGGTTCGTCGTTTAGCGAGTGGTTGTTTGGGTTTGCCACTTTTCTCTCGCTGGCGTTGCTGTTATTACCGGCAATCTATCTGACTGCCTTGTTTATCACCTCCATCGTATTAATGCCGATGTTGGTCGGGGTGGTAGCGCAACGCCATTACCCGCAACTTGCGTTGTTACAAGGGGGCAGCTTCATCGGCAGTTTTAGTAATGGAATGTACGCGCTGATTGTGTATGTGTTGTTGTTTGTCATCACCCTGCCTTTCTGGCTGCTTGGCCCCTTGGGCGTGGCCATTTCGATCCTGCTGAATGCTTGGATGAATCAACGTTTGTTTGTTTACGATGCGTTGGCGGAGCACGCGTCAGCCCGTGAGTTACAGCAGATTCGGCGTGAAGGCGGCTGGCCGCTGTATGTGTTGTCGGCACTGCTGGGTTTGTTACATTTTGTGCCGATCATCAATTTTTTCGCTCCGGTTTATATGGGCCTGGCTTTTACCCATTATGGCCTCGATAAACTCGCGCAATCCCGCAAGGAGTTGGTAGGATGATCTACGGTGTTGGCACGGATATTATCGCCGTGAAGCGTATGGATGAGATGGTCAGCCGTTACGGCAGCAAGCTGGCAGAACGTTTGCTGGCACCGGATGAGTGGGGCGATTATGCCGAAGCGAACAATAAGGAACATTTTTTGGCTAAACGCTTCGCTGCCAAGGAGGCATTTTCCAAGGCGGTGGGGACGGGTATGCGTTCGCCCGTGTTATTTACCACCCTAAGTGTCGTGCATAACGAACTCGGCAAACCCGGTTTTCTCTATTCCATTGAATTGGGCAATTGGCTCAAGGTTCGTAATATTAAGTCCGTGCATTTAAGTCTTTCAGATGAGCGGGAATATGTTGTGGCTTTTGTCGTAGCGGAGCAAGCATGAATACCCATAAATCGTTAGCGCTTCACTTACCGCTCGGTGCGGTCATGCTGGATGTGGCGGGCCATAGCTTGACCGAGGCCGAACGCAAGCGGCTGCTGCATCCCAGCGTGGGCGGCGTCATCTTGTTCAGCCGCAATTATGAAAGTGTCGAACAACTGGCGGATTTGTGCCGTGAAATTCATGCTTTGCGCAGTCCGCACCTGCTGATTGGCGTCGATCATGAAGGGGGGCGCGTACAGCGTTTTCGCGTCGGGTTTACTGCTATTCCGCCGATGCGGGCGTATGGGCAGATCTGGAATACACATCCGCAGCGTGCGCGGCGCTTGGCGCGCGATGCCGGCTACTTGATTGGCGCGGAGTTACGGGCGGTGGGGGTTGATTTCAGTTTTGCGCCTGTGCTTGATCTGGATTACGGCAACAGCAGCGTGATTGGCGATCGGGCCTTTCATCGTAATCCGCAAGCGGTGGTTGATCTGGCGCATGCCCTCGTTTTAGGGTTGCATGAGGCGGGCGTCAGCGGCGTTGGTAAGCATTTCCCCGGTCATGGCTTTGTCACGGCTGATTCGCATCGCGCTATTCCAGTGGATCAGCGCAGCTTCAGCGAGATTGAATTTACTGATCTGTTACCCTTCCGGCAAATGGTTGAAATGGGATTGGCTGGCATTATGCCGGCGCACGTTATTTTCCCGCATGTGGATGCGCAACCTGCCGGGTTCTCGCATAAGTGGCTGACCGATATTTTGCGCGGGCGGCTTGGCTTTGAAGGGGTAATCTTCAGCGATGATTTGATCATGGAAGGTGCCAGTGTTGCCGGCGATATTCAACAGCGTGCCGTGGCGGCATTACAGGCCGGTTGCGATATGGTGCTGGTCTGTAACCGGCCGGAATTGGCCGATGAACTCATTGCAAAATTGAAGTGGCCGCTGCCGCCCATGTCGCTGATTCGCTTGGCACGCATGCATGGCCGGCCGCATCCTCCATCCCGTATTACCCTGCATGAAAGTCGCCGTTATGCGGATGCCCTCTACAATTTAGGTGGAGTGGGGCAGCTTGATGCAGAGTTGGCATTGGATGATCCGACGCTGCCCGATACTGCGCTTGATGCATAATAATCATGCATAAATATCCTGATGCGCAGTCTGGTGCCGCGCGTGTCTCGCTAGACCGCGATACCACGCAGGCAGAACACCATGTCGGCCACCAACATGGCGGCGATGCCTTGTTCAAAGCGCTGTTCTTTACGCTCGGCTTTGCCATTGTGGAAGCGGTAACCGGCGTTTGGTCGGGTTCGTTGGCGTTGTTGTCAGACGCGGGCCATATGCTGACGGATTCCACTGCACTGGGTTTGGCTGCCTTGGCAGCTTGGCTGGCGCAAAAACCGCCGTCCAACAAGCATACGTATGGCCTGGTTCGTTTGGAGATATTGGCCGCGCTGTTCAACAGCCTGCTCATGCTGGGCTTGATTGGCTTTATTTCTGTGGAGGCCATTGACCGGCTGGCGCATCCGCAGCCGGTCAATGGTGGGGTGGTAATGGTAGTGGCTTTCATCGGCCTGCTGGTCAATCTGGCGGTGGCTTGGCTGCTGCACAAAGGGGGCGATAGCCTGAATGCGCGCGCGGCGTTTCTGCATGTGATGGGTGATTTGCTCGGCTCGTTGGCCGCCTTAATTGCCGGCGCGGTGATCTGGGCGACTGGCTACCTGCCGATTGACCCCATTCTTTCGCTGCTTGTGTGCGGATTAATCTTGGTCTCTGCGTGGAGATTATTGATGGAAAGTTTGCATATTTTGATGGAGGCGGTGCCGCCACATGTCAGCCTGGAAAATGTGGCCTCAGATCTGCTGAAAATTCCCGGTGTTTGTCATGTGCATGATCTGCACATTTGGACGCTTTCTTCTGGTCAGATTGCGCTTTCCGCTCATATTGAGTTAGAGAGTTTTGCTGATTGGGATCACATCCTGCAACTAAGTCGTGCTCGCCTGAGCCAGAGTCACGGCATTCGCCATGTCACCTTGCAAGCTGAGCTGGCCAAATCTTACTGAAATTGGAGTCTTCATGAAGTCGGTTAAATCTACAAAGAAGCCACGCCTTTCGCGTGATGCAGAGCGGGTTATTTGGTTAACAGGCAAATTACATGAGTCGTTCAGCCGAATAGAGAGTACTTGGCTGGAAGACGAAATAATGGCACTCACCGTTAAATTGCTTGAGGCCAATGATCCGGAAATGATGGATGTCATGGCCGACCGTATGAGCGAGAAAGACCCGGAATTGTTTAAGGAATTTCAATACTTATTAGGTGCCGTTAATCAGGTTAAAACAACTGCGGAGGGCGCTTATTTGATTCTGGCGATGCCGATTATGGCGTGGTCACGCTATGCCATCCCCACGCCGCAATTGTCTGCATCGGTGCTGGATTCCCTGCGTGATTTGATGACGCGGCATATTCTGGCGACCGGCTCGCGCGTGATCTTTGCTAATCATTTGTTGAGTAGTAACCAAGTGCCGGGAGATCCGGTTTCGGCCTGGCAGTTGTCGAAAGCGCTCTGGCAGTCGGCAGAAGTGGGTCAGGATTGCCCTGTAGACTTACCGCCAGACCCGGAAGAAATATCAGTATTTATCGACATCCGTTATGTGTACGCCTGCGCTTTTATTCCGAAAGGACGTCCGGTGTTTCGCTGGAATGAACTGAACGATGGGCGCGCACAAGTTGCGACGCGTTGGCAAAAGCAGGCGGCGCCGTTAATTCAAACGGTGTTGCCGGGCTGTACCTTTGAAGTTCTATTGCCCGATTCCCTAAGTTCAGCCCAAAGTATGGTCATTCATGATTTTAGTGTCTTCTCTGTGGTTAATGCCGTGCCTTATTTGACGGAGACAAATAAGCTGCCGGCCAATAAATTTTGTGCCGTTCTCGGCCTGTTCGGCGATAAATTGCGCGAGGAGTGGCGCATCAGCTTCATGCGGATCGGTTCAAATGACGTGCTGTTTGGCGTCACTTGGCATGTAGATCCTGGCAATGAGGGCGCTGAGGTGGGGACAGAAATTGAGTATTTGTTGAAAAAAGCGAAGATCGGTGATGTGATCGTGTTGGATGAGCTGTTTTCGCTACTCTATTGCCACGGTTGTGGTGCTCCCCTTTACCCTAATCTGGACGGTGAAAATGTCCATGCCAAGTTATCAGATGAGATGACTCATTCGACAGCGCCCCTTTTGCATTGAGTCAAAAATTGCACCCAGCGTTGAACCCATTGTTGAACCCACTCGCACCGGCAACGGCGGCCGTTTTTACCCGCGATTGTCGGGCCTGTCCGCGCCTTGCTGCGTTTCTTGAGGCCGGCCGCGTTAAACATCCGGACTATTACTGTCAGCCTGTGGCCGCGTTTGGTGCGCAGCAACCGCACTTGTTGATCGTTGGCCTGGCACCGGGCTTTCACGGTGCCAATAAGACCGGGCGTCCATTTACCGGCGATCATGCTGGTATTTTGCTTTATGAAACGCTGCATGCTTTTGGCTTTGCCGATAAGCCGGTTTCAGTCGCCGCTGACGATGGTTTGCAGCTGATTGGTTGCCGCATTACCAACGCGGTGAAATGTGTGCCACCCGAAAACAAGCCGGAAACGGCTGAAATTGTGCGCTGCAACGCTTACTTGCAGCATGAGCTGGCCAGCTTGACGGCGAATTCCGCTGTTCTTGCGCTGGGTCAGATTGCGCATTCTGCGGTTTTGCGCGCCGTGGGCGTGAAAGCGAAAGACTATCCGTTTGCGCACGCTGCGCGGCATGATTTACCCGGTGAATTGCGGCTGTACGATTCCTATCATTGCAGCCGTTACAACACCCAAACGCGCCGTTTGACGCCAGAGATGTTTCGCGCTGTATTTACCCGCATTACTACCGATCAGGAGTCATAAAAATGCCCGTTGTCACCATTAAACTGGCCGGTACGTTAAGCCGTGACCAGAAGAAAAAGATCGCACAGGAAATGACCGATACGCTGGAACGGCACGCGCTCAAGCCGAAGCGTTATACCTATATTACTTTTGAAGAATTCCCTGATGAAAATTGGGCAATTGCTGGTGAATTGCTCGATGAAGAAGATTAATGTCACTTCCCTTCGATCACAAAACTTTCCTGGCGGGTTTACCTAATCTGCCGGGCGTGTATCGTATGTTTGGCGAAAACGGCGCAGTGCTGTACGTCGGCAAAGCGCGTGATTTAAAAAAGCGTGTTGCCAGCTATTTTCAGAAATCAGATCTCAGCCCGCGCATTGCGCACATGGTGGCGCACATCCATGAGATACAAACCACGGTAACGCGCACCGAAGCCGAAGCGCTGCTGCTGGAAAACAATCTGATCAAAGGCTTGGCACCGAAATACAACATTCTGTTTCGCGACGATAAGTCCTATCCGTATTTACAGCTTTCCGGCCACGCTTATCCGCGTTTAGCTTTTTTTCGCGGTACGCCAGACAAGAAGCATCGTACCTTCGGCCCGTTTCCCAATTCGCTAGCGGTGCGGGAAAGTATTCAGATTTTGCAGAAGGTATTTCGGTTGCGCACCTGCGAAGACAGTGTATTCAGCAACCGGTCGCGCTCTTGTTTGCTCTTTCAAATTCATCGTTGTAGCGCGCCTTGCGTCGGCGAGATTAGCGATGCCGATTACGCGCGCGATGCGGCAATGGCTGCGCTTTTTCTCGACGGCAAGGATAACGAAGTCGTCAGTGACATTTCTGCTCGCATGGAAACCGCCGCCGCTGCGTTGCGTTACGAGCAAGCGGCGGTGTTTCGCGATCAAATTCAGGCGCTGTCGGCGGTGCGCGCGCGCCAATTTGTCGAAAGCCGTTCGACGCAAGATGCCGATATCATCGCCGGCATCATCAAAGGCGGTGTCGCCTGTGTTTATCTCAGTATGGTGCGCGGTGGGCGCAGTCTGGGCGGCCGCGCTTTCTTTCCGAGCTATGTCGAAGATGCCGATCTGCCGGCGTTGCTGGAAGCTTTTGCCGGCCAACATTACGTCAATAAACCGATTCCCGGCACGCTGGTGTTGGCCTGCGAAGTCGAGGGGCTGGCCGATTGGTTATCTGAACAAGCGGGGCGACGCATTCATATCGTGACGCATCCGCAAGAAGAGCGCCGCGTTTGGTTGGAAATGGCGCGCAAAAATGCCGAACTCGCTTTGGCAACACGGGAAGGTCTGCGCGAAAATCAAGCGAATCGCCTCGCCGCTTTGAATGAGGCGCTGGGCGAAGAGGGTATCGCGCGTATCGAATGTTTTGATGTTAGCCACACCATGGGCGAAGCCACCGTGGTTTCCTGCGTGGTATTCGATCAGGGTGCGATGCAATCTGCGCAATATCGCCGTTACAATGTCACCGGCATCACGCCCGGCGATGATTATGCGGCCATGCGCAACGCGCTCGAACGGCGTTACGGCAAAATCGCGCAAGGTGAGGGTATCTTGCCGGATTTGTTGCTGATTGACGGCGGTAAAGGTCAATTGCACATGGCTATTGATGTGCTGACCGAGTTGGGTATGGGCAATTTGCCGATGGTTGGCGTGGCAAAAGGCGTAGAACGTAAAGCGGGCATGGAACAATTATTTTTGCCCGGTGAAGTTGAGCCACTGCGTTTGGCGGCGGATCACCCCGCGCTGCATTTGATTCAACAGGTGCGCGATGAGGCGCATCGTTTCGCCATTACCGGTCATCGTGCTCAACGCGGCAAGACGCGTACGCAATCTAGCTTGCAAGATATTGCTGGTATTGGTGCTAAACGTCGGCAGAAATTGTTGCAGGCCTTTGGTGGGTTGCGCGGCGTTGTTGCTGCTGGCATAGAAGAATTGGCCCAGGTTGATGGCATTAGCCATGACCTGGCAGAACGAATTTATCGAGAGTTGCATTAAGGCGCACATTTATGCCATTCAACCTGCCCAATAGCCTGACCTGGCTGCGGATTTTGCTGATTCCTTTGTTTGTTGCGGTGTTCTACCTGCCGGATGGCTGGTTGCCGAAACACACGATCAACCTGACCGCCACGCTGATCTTTGCGCTTGCCGCTATTACCGATTGGTTGGATGGCTGGCTGGCGCGCCGTCTCAACCAAACGTCTGCCTTTGGCGCATTTCTTGATCCGGTGGCCGATAAGCTGATGGTCGCCGCCGCGTTGATCGTGCTGGTGGATCTTGATCGCGCGGATGTGGATGTTGCGCTCATCATTATTGGCCGCGAGATCGCCATTAGCGCGCTGCGCGAATGGATGGCCAAGATCGGCCGCTCCGGCAAGGTGGCGGTTTCGTTCATCGGCAAGCTAAAAACAACCGCGCAAATGACCGCTATTTTGATGCTGCTTTATCACGACCCAATCTTTAATTGGCCGTTTGTCGCCATTATTGGCCGCTGGCTGCTCTATTTGGCGGCATTTCTTACGCTTTGGTCGATGCTGCATTACCTGCGCATGGCATGGCAAACGCAAAAAACTGAAGCAGTGGGTTGACAATGCCGCGAATCTCTCTATAATGCGCTCCACAGTTTGACGCGGGAATAGCTCAGTTGGTAGAGCACTACCTTGCCAAGGTAGATGTCGCGAGTT
>CAYWXO010000110.1:0-10467 GCA_964462255.1 uncultured Thiobacillus sp.
GCGTGCAATGAAACCCAGCCTGCAAAATAAATTACAGCAATTAGCCTATCGCCTCGATGAAATCGACGGTTTGCTAGCCGAGCAGCATGCTACGGCGGATATGGCGCAATACCGCAAGCTGAATCAGGAGCATGCCGAACTGATGCCGGTGGTGGAGCACTATCATGACTGGCAACAAGCGCAAGCAGATCTCGCTACGGCTGAGAGTTTGCTTGCCGACCCGGACATGAAGGCTTTCGCGCAGGACGAAATCGACGTCGCAAAGCAACGTTTGCTCGAACTCGATGCTGAGCTGCAGATTCTGTTATTGCCGCGCGATCCAAATGACGAACGTAATATCTTTTTGGAGATTCGCGCCGGCACCGGCGGCAACGAATCCGCCTTGTTTGCTGGCGATTTATTTCGCATGTATGCCCGCTATGCCGAACGTCAGCGTTGGAAAGTTGAAGTGGTTTCCGCCAGCGAAGGCGAGGTGGGCGGCTACAAAGAAATCATCGCTCGCATCATAGGGAATGGCGCTGGCAACAACGCCGGCGCTTACTCCAAACTCAAGTTTGAATCGGGCGGCCATCGCGTTCAGCGTGTGCCGGATACCGAAACGCAGGGCCGTATTCACACTTCCGCCTGCACGGTTGCGGTGATGCCGGAAGCCGATGCGGCGGCAGAAATTGACATCAATCCGGCCGATTTGCGCATCGACACTTTTCGTGCTTCCGGCGCGGGCGGTCAGCATATTAATAAGACTGATTCAGCCGTGCGCATTACCCACTTGCCGTCGGGCCTAGTGGTGGAATGTCAGGATGATCGCTCGCAGCACAAGAATAAATCGCAGGCGCTTTCTGTGCTTGCCGCACGCCTGAAAGATCAGCGTGAGCGTGAACAACACGCCAAAGAGGCCAGTACACGCAAAAGTTTAATCGGCACGGGTGATCGTTCTGACCGTATTCGTACTTACAACTTTCCTCAGGGGCGGGTGACGGATCACCGCATCAACCTGACGTTGTACAAAATCGACGCGATCATGGAAGGCGGCTTGGACGAAATCATTAACGCACTGACCGCCGAACATCAAACCGAATTATTGTCGGCGTTGTCCGGCGAAGAATGAACGTCGCCACTTTATTGGCAGCAGCCGCTGCACGACTCATGCAGGCCTTGGCGCTGGAGTACAGAGATGGACGCCCCGAAGCGCGCCCCGAAGCGCGCCTCGAAGCTAGACTCTTGGTAGCGCACGGGCTAGGTGTGAACCATGCCTGGTTAATCGCGCATGATCGTGATGACTTGTCCGATGCACAACAGCGCGCGGTTGAAAGCTTGCTTGTCCGTCGCGAAACCGGCGAACCCATTGCGTATATTTTGGGTGAGCGTGAATTTTACGGCCTTGCATTTAACGTTAGCCCTGCTGTGCTGATCCCGCGTGCCGACACCGAATTGCTGGTTGAAACAGCCCTGCAATTTATACCTAAAGATAGCCCGTTCCGTGCGCTTGATCTTGGTGCCGGCAGTGGCGCTGTGGCGATTACGCTGGCGTTGCAACGTCCGTTGGCTGAAGTGTGGGCAGTGGATATTTCGCCAGCGGCACTGCAGGTCGCTGCGGCCAATGCGGTTAAGTTAGGCGCGTTGAATTTGAACTGTGTGTTAGGTGATTGGTATCAGGGATTTGCGGTAAGCCAAAATGCAGTAACGCCGCCGAAGAAATTTAACCTCATCGTCGCCAATCCGCCTTATATCGCTGCGGCAGATCCGCATCTGGTCAGGGGCGATCTCCGCTTTGAACCGCAACAGGCGCTGGTGTCCGGTGCAGACGGATTAAACGATTTACGCCGCATTATTGCCGATGCCCCGGCACATCTTGTTCCGGGCGGCTATTTATTGCTCGAACATGGTTATGACCAAGCGGTTGCCGTGGTTGAATTGTTGCAACAACACGGCTTTAGCCAGGTGGCCACGTTACAAGATTTGGCCGGCTTAAATCGCGTCAGCTTGGGCTGTTGCTTCGGTTAAATACCTTGGTCACCTCAATCTAGCGCAAAACATCACCTCTCCCGTATTTAATATGACTGTCATGTCCACTCCCTCCACCCCGCTGCTTTTGTTGGTCGATGGTTCCAGCTATCTCTATCGCGCCTTCCACGCATTGCCCGATTTACGCAGTCCTGACGGGCGGCCGACTGGCGCGTTGTATGGTGTTATCAATATGTTGAAGCGCTTGCGCAAGGACTACCCGAGCGCTTACGCGGCCTGCGTGTTTGATGCGAAAGGCAAGACTTTTCGTGACGCCATTTACCCTGAATACAAAGCGAATCGGCCGTCCATGCCAGAAGATCTGGTGAGCCAGATTGAGCCGTTGCACGCGGCGGTGCGGGCATTGGGCTGGCCTTTGCTGATGATTGAGGGGGTCGAAGCGGATGACGTGATCGGCACTTTGACGCGACAGGCGGAAGCGGCTGGTATGCAGGCGCTGGTTTCAACCGGTGATAAAGACTTGGCGCAATTGGTCACTGCACAGGTACATCTGATTAATACGATGACCAATGAAATGCTGGATGAAGCCGGCGTACAGGCCAAGTTTGGCGTGCCACCGGCGCGTATTGTCGATTACCTGACTTTGGTTGGTGATACGGTGGATAACGTGCCTGGCGTCAGCAAGGTTGGCCCGAAAACGGCGGTGAAATGGCTGGCTGAATTTGGCGATCTTGATGCCTTGATCGCGCGCGCTGGCGAGGTGAAGGGTGCGGTCGGCGCAAACCTGCGTCAGGCGCTGGACTGGTTGCCGACGGGACGCCAGTTGATCACGGTGAAGACCGATGTGACGTTGGCTGAACATCCTAATGACTTGGCCTGGCGTGCAGAAGACCGCGAAAAACTGGCTGAATTATTCAAGCAATATGGCTTCAATACTTGGCTGCGCGAGGTACAACCTAATACAGAACCCGCCATTCAGCCCACCCTCCCAGCCACCCCACTGCCACAACGTCATTACGAAACCTTGCTGGACGAAGCCGCTTTAACGCGATGGCTCGCTAAGCTCGCCGCCGCCGAGCTGATTTGCCTTGATACAGAAACGACCAGCCTTGATCCCATGCAAGCGCAGTTAGTGGGCTTGTCGTTCAGTGTCGCCGCCGGTGAAGCGGCTTATCTGCCTTTGGCGCATCGTTACGCTGGCGCACCGGCGCAGTTACCGTTCCACGCAACATTGGCGCGCTTGCGGCCGCTGTTGGAGGATGCCGGCAAGGCGAAAGTGGGGCAGAACCTGAAATACGATTGGCATATCCTGATGAATCAGGGTGTCAATTTGCGCGGTATCGTGCATGACACGCTGCTGCAAAGTTATGTGCTGGAAGCCCACGAACGGCATGATATGGATACGTTGGCGACGCGCCATCTGGGCGAAACCACGCTTAAATATGAAGACGTCTGCGGCAAGGGTGTCGGCCAGATTTGTTTTGATCAAGTTGATCTCGAACGTGCTAGCGCTTACGCCGCCGAGGATGCCGATATCACCCTGCGTTTACATCAAAAAATGCATGCCGGGCTGGTCGAACAGGCCGCACTGCACGCGGTGTATCGCGATATCGAAATGCCGTTGTTACCGATTTTGGCGCGTATGGAACGCACCGGCGTCAAGCTGGATGTTGATTTGTTGCGTAATCATTCCAGCACCTTGGCGGTTGAATTGATGAATTTGGAAAACAAGGCCTACACGCTCGCCGGGCAGCCATTCAACCTGAATTCTCCCAAGCAGCTTGGCGAAATTCTGTTTACCCAGTTAGGTTTGCAGCCGAAGAAAAAAACACCGGGTGGCGCGCCGTCCACCAGTGAAGATGCGCTGCAAGAACTCGCCCTGGATCACCCCTTACCGAAGCTGATTTTGGACTATCGCAGCCTGGCGAAACTGAAATCTACCTATACCGACAAGCTGCCGACACGGGTTGACCCTAATACAGGACGTGTACATACCACCTATGCACAAGCCGTCGCGGTCACTGGCCGTTTATCCAGCGCCGAGCCGAATTTGCAGAATATTCCGGTGCGCAGCGCGGAAGGCCGCAAAATTCGCGAGGCTTTTATCGCCGAAGCGGGACATGTCCTCGTTTCCGCCGATTACTCGCAGATAGAGCTACGCATCATGGCGCACTTGTCCGGCGACGCCAGTTTGATGAAAGCCTTCGCCCTAGACGCCGATATTCATGCCGCCACGGCGGCAGAAGTGCAGGGCGTTGACTTGGCCGCCGTGACGCCAGATATGCGGCGCATGGCGAAAGCGGTTAATTTCGGCTTGATTTACGGCATGTCGGCGTATGGTTTGGCGGCGCAATTGAATGTGGAACGCAGCGTGGCGCAAGCGTATATCGACCGCTATTTCGCGCGTTATCCCGGCGTGCTGGATTACATGAATCGCACGCGCGAACAGGCCAAATTGCACGGTTACGTTGAAACCTTGTTCGGGCGTCGACTGTATTTGCCGGATATTCGCAGCAATGGCCCGCGACGGCAGGGCGCTGAACGTGCCGCCATTAATGCGCCGATGCAAGGCACGGCCGCCGATTTGATCAAGCTGGCAATGATTGCGGTGCAAGGCTGGCTGGACGAAGCCGGCTTGCAATCGCGGCTGATCATGCAAGTTCACGATGAGTTGATCCTGGAAGTACCGCTCGCTGAGTTAGAGCGTGTGCGCGTCGGCTTGCCAGAAAAGATGTGCGGTATTGCACAATTGAACGTGCCCTTGAAAGCGGAAGTCGGCGTTGGCCCCAATTGGGAGGCGGCGCATTGAGTCTTGCTTTGCGCTATCTACAATGACGATGACTTATCACCGAACTTTCACGTGCCGCTTTGGGTCATCTATGCGTTTTGAAACCGCAATAAACGGTACTTTCGTTGCAGAGTAATGCACTGCTCTTATTTCTTCTTTTTTACCCGAAATTTTTATGAATACGTTGACTGTTTCTACCCCTCCCGCAGCAGCAGGCATGGCCTGGATCAAAGAAGGCTGGCGGCTATTTCTGCTGGCACCGGTGCCTTGGACCGGCATGACCGCACTGGTATTTTTGGTATTAATGGGGATCGGCATGTTGCCGCTGGTTGGCGCGGCGGTGGTGCATATTCTGTCGCCGTTCATCGTGGCGGGATATTTGGCTGCCAGCCGCGGCGGCAATGCCGGTGAAACCATCTCTTTCGTCTATCTGGGCGCGGGCTGGCATGAAGGTCGCCAAACGCTATTCTCAATCGGTCTGGTTTACATGTTGGCCACCCTGCTGATTTTCTTTGCGGTGAAATTCTTTACTGATGGCGACATGGAGATGCTGTTAAAGCAAAGCCAGAATCCAGCGGAAATGACGCCGGAACAGGCCGAGCACATTTTGGCCACCGCACTGCCTGCCATGGCCTTGGGAATGTTATTGTTCACTCCCTTGTTGATGGCAACCTGGTTTGCGCCCGGCCTGGCCTTGTTTGAACGCTTTCCGCCCAAGCAGGCGCTGTGGTGGAGTTTTTGGGCGTGTATGCGCAATTGGCGGCCGTTGATGATCTACAGCTTGATTCTTGGTATGGCCGGCATGATCGCCTTGATGATTCCCTTTGGGTTGGGTTTATTGGTTTTCTTGCCTTGGACGCTTACATCAACTTATGCGGCTTACCAAGATATTTTTTGTCCGAAACAGCCCATTGAAACGCTGTCTGAGTTAGCGTGAAATCACCATGAAATCTCCCTCTTTTGACGTTTTTCAGGCGGCATCGGCTGTCTTGGCTGTGGCGTTGTTGACCGTGCTGGCGATGTCGTCAGTGCAAGCCGCCCCCGCCAAATTCAGCGATGCACTTTATGCCAAGTTTCAGCATGCGCGTTGTCTGCAATGTCATCAATTTAATAGCCGCGTTAATAATGGGCGGACTTTTAATTCACATCGTTCACGTTATCTCTGCGATAACTGCCATACTCCGCACCTTACCGGTTTGCCCAGAGGGGAGTGGATGGCCCCGCATCAGAAAATGGATTGGACCGGTTTAAGCCCGCGCGACACGTGTTTAATGGCCAAACGCAACATGGGTTCAGGCGATGCCAATAAAAAGCTGTATGAGCATCTTCTGCATGATGCGCGCGTCAATTGGGCGCTGGAAAATGGTATGACCCCCTTGGGTCGCTTTCCTGCAGTTCCGGGTGGGCAAGACGAATGGGCGCGCGATGTGCACGCTTGGATAAGCGGAGGCATGCACTGTGACTGATGCTTTCAACAGACGCATGATGAATTCGAGCAGAACCGCGCAACACTGCGTGAAGGGAAGACAAGTATGGCGATTACCCATTGGCCCGCCGGCGATAGACCGCGCGAGAAGTTGCTGGAACGCGGTGCCGCTGCTCTATCCGATGCCGAGTTGCTGGCGATTTTTCTCCGCGTTGGCATGCCCGGCAAAAGTGCGGTCGATTTAGCGCGTGATTTGCTCGAACGTTTCAACGGACTCAATCATCTTTTTGCCTCTGATTTGGCCTCGTTTATCGTCATTCCCGGCATGGGGCCGGCCAAATATGCCCAGTTGCAAGCCGTGCTGGAGATGGCCAAACGCGCATTGAATGAAGAAATGCGTCACGGCGATGCCCTGAGCTCACCGCAAGTCGTGCGCGATTATTTGCAGCTCAAAATGCGTGGTTTAGGACATGAAGTTTTTATGGTGTTGTTTCTCGATAGCCAGAATCGGGTGCTGGCCGCGCCAGAGTTATTTCGTGGCACCTTGACGCAAACCTCGGTCTATCCGCGTGAAGTGGTGAAGCAAGCACTGGCTTGGAACGCAGCTTCAGTCATCTTGGCGCACAATCATCCTTCCGGCGTGGCAGAGCCCAGTCAGGCGGATCGTTGGTTGACCGAGCAGTTGAAAGCCGCGCTCGGCCTCATTGATGTGAAGGTGATTGACCATTTTATCGTCGCGGGCCGTAACGGTTTATCGTTCGCGGAAAACGGATGGCTTTGACCAAATTCTTGAAAGTGTGCTATAAAGCCGCCCTTTCGTTCCAGCAATTTCCAGGGGTGTCCAGCATGGCCCGTGTATGTCAAGTTACCGGCAAAAAGCCGATGGTGGGGAATAACGTTTCTCACGCCAACAATAGAACCAAGCGTCGTTTTCTGCCTAATCTCCAATACCGCCGTTTTTGGGTGGAAAGTGAGAATCGTTGGGTGCGTCTTCGCCTTTCCAATGCCGGTCTTCGTTTAATCGACAAGAATGGTATCGACACTGTCCTGGCTGATTTGCGCGCCAGCGGCGTACTCTGATAGGAGCGCATCATGGCTAAAGGCGGACGCGAAAAAATCAAACTGGAGTCCACTGCGGGCACCGGTCATTTTTACACCACGACCAAAAACAAGAAGACCATGCCTGCCAAAATGGAGATCAGCAAATTTGATCCCGTTGCACGCAAGCATGTGGCGTACAAAGAGATCAAACTGAAATAATCCGTTTTTTCTTGTCTGTACTGGATTCAGGGCCAATGGCGCAATTCATCGAATTGCCCCATTGGCCCTGAGTTTTTTATCGTTGGCAAAGCTAAGGAGTCATCCGTATGCAACTCAAAGGTTCTAAAACTGAAGACAATCTAAAGGCCGCGTTTGCGGGTGAATCGCAAGCGAATCGTCGCTATTTATACTTTGCCGCCAAGGCAGATGTGGAAGGTTATAACGATGTGGCCGCCGTATTTCGTTCTACTGCGGAAGGTGAAACGGGGCACGCACATGGACATTTGGAATATCTCGAAGCCAGCGGTGACCCTGCCACGGGCCTGCCAATTGGTCCAACTGGCGATAATCTGAAAGCCGCCATCGTCGGCGAGACGCACGAATACACCGATATGTACCCAGGCATGGCCAAGGTCGCACGCGAAGAAGGCTTTGAAGAAATCGCCGATTGGTTTGAAACACTGGCTAAAGCTGAACGCTCGCACGCCAATCGTTTTCAGAAAGCGCTGAATACCTTGGGCGAGTAGTGGTTTTGGGGGTGTGAGATGCAGTCTTCAGTGAAAGCGTCCCCTTTTTTGACAAGAGCGGAGAACGACGATGGTCTTACGCGAAGGCAGTCTCGAAGCACCCACGCGCTATCCATTGGACTGGCGCAGCCCTGATTTTCATAATGAGGCGGCGCTGTTCCAGGAAATGGAACGGGTGTTCGATATTTGTCACGGCTGCCGCCGTTGCGTCAGTTTGTGTCTATCGTTTCCGACCCTGTTTGGTCTGATTGATGAATCGCCCACGCTGGAGCTGGATGGCGTGGCGAAAGCCGATTACTGGCAGGTGGTGAATAACTGCTACCTGTGTGATTTGTGCTACATGACTAAATGTCCTTACGTGCCGCCGCATGAATGGAATCTCGATTTTCCCCATTTAATGTTGCGTGCCAAGGTGTTCAAGTTCAAACGCGGCGAAGGCAACATGCGCCGTAAACTGCGCGATCGTGTGTTGACCAGTACAGATCTCATCGGCAGTTTGGCCGGCATTCCGCTGGTGGCGCAGGCGATGAATGCGGCAACCCAGAGCAAACCGCTGCGCAAGGCGTTGCAAGTAGTCGCGGAAATTGACGCTGACGCTTGGTTGCCGACCTTTCACGCGACGCCGTTACGCAGTCGCTTGACGCAAAAGACTTGGCGCGTTGAAGGTGAGCCTGCCGGGCGGACACGCGGCAAAATGGCCTTGTTCGCCACGTGCTACATCAATCGCAACGAACCGGGTATTGGTGAAGATTTTGCTGCGGTGTATGAACATAACGGCATTCCCATTACCGTGGTGGAGAAAGAACGCTGTTGCGGCATGCCAAAACTGGAGCTGGGCGATCTCGAATCGGTGATCGCCAATAAGGAAATCAATATTCCGCAATTAGCAAAATGGGTCGATGAAGGCTGGGATTTGACTGCTCTGGTGCCGTCCTGTGTGCTGATGTTCAAACAAGAATTGCCGCTGCTGTTCCCGGACGATGCCGACGTGCAGAAAGTGAAAAACGCATTTTACGACCCGTTTGAGTACCTCATGCTGCGCCATAAAGAAGGTAAGTTGAAGACCGATTTCAAGCAGGGCTTGGGCAAAGTGGCGTATCACGTTGCTTGTCATCAGCGTGTGCAGAACATCGGCCTGAAAACACGTGACGTGTTAGCCCTAGTACCGAATACAGTAATTGAAGTGATTGAGCGGTGTTCCTGGCATGATGGCACTTATGCGGTGAAGCATGAATCGCATGCGTTTGCGATGAAGATCGTCAAACCGGTGGTGACGCGGGTGCAGCAAGCGAAAGCCGATCATTATGGCAGTGATTGCCCGATGGCCGCGCATCACATCGAACATGCATTGCATGACGGGCACGCCCCGCAGCATCCCATGACCTTGTTGCGTAAAGCCTACGCAATATAAAGTATTTAGAGGAAAAGATTATGGCCACGCTGACCCGGGGTGATTTATATAGCTTGGAAAAATACGCTGAAGTGCGCGACAACTACCGTGCAGCCGTGATTGCGCACAAGAAAAATCGTCGCTTGGCGTTGAATCCGCACATGACGCTTTATTTCGAAGATGCCGTTACCGTGCAGTATCAAATTCAGGAAATGTTGCGCATAGAACGGGTGTTTGAAGCGGCCGGCATTCAGGCTGAATTAGATGTTTATAACCCGATGATTCCTGATGGTCATAACTGGAAGGCAACGTTCATGATCGAATACAGCGACCCAGCCGCGCGTAAGCGTGCGCTGGCTGACTTAATCGGCGTAGAGCGGCAGGTCTGGTTGCAAGTGGCCGCGTATGAACCGGTCTATGCGATTGCTGATGAAGACTTGGCGCGCACTGCGCCGGATAAAACGGCGTCGGTGCATTTCATGCGTTTTGAATTGACGCCTGACCTCTGCGCGGCGCTGAAGAATGGGGCTGGATTACGTGCTGGCATTGATCATCCCGCAGCGCTAGGTCAGTGCGATGTGCCGGATAATGTTCATATTTCGCTGATTGGAGATTTGGTTTGAAGCACATGCACCTTTTTTTGAGCCTAGGTTTTTTGATTGTTGGCACGGCACAGGCCGGGCAAAGCGGCGAGTGGGCACCCGATGTCGATCAAAACAGCGCCACTTGGCAAGAAGCGGCGCTGCAACTGCCCGCCATCCCCAAGCCGGAAAATCTTATTGCGGTAAAGCTGGATGCCTCTACGCGTAACACCTTATTGATTGATGCCGCCTCACTGGCTTTGGGCGAAGACGGTGTTGTGCGTTACAGCGCCATGGTGCGCAGCCCGACCGGAGCGGAAAACGTCAGTTTTGAAGGGCTGCGCTGCGAAACCGGCGAGCGTAAGTTGTATGCCTTCGGCCGCACCAGCGGCAAGGACGTAGGCACTTGGGCCCCGAATCGCTACGCCAAATGGCAACCGATACAGGCGCGTTTGGCTGGTGGGTATCATCGCGAACTGTTCTTCCATTATTTTTGCACGGTCAATACACGGCGCGATGTCGCCACTTTG
>CAYWXO010000111.1:0-7609 GCA_964462255.1 uncultured Thiobacillus sp.
TGTTCCCAGCGGTAGTAATCCGGCCGGCAGGTGGCCAGTTCGCGCTGCCAGTCCACGGCGAGACCGAGGCGCTTGAGTTGGCCACGCATGTAATCGATGTTAGCGTAAGTCCAGCCGGCGGGCGCGACGTTATTGGCAAGCGCGGCGTTTTCCGCCGGCAGACCGAACGCGTCCCAGCCCATCGGCTGCAACACGTTGAAGCCCTGCATGCGGTGATAACGCGCCAGGACGTCGCCGATGGTGTAGTTGCGCACATGGCCCATGTGCAGCTTGCCCGACGGGTAAGGAAACATGGATAAGCAATAATATTTCGGCTTATTGGCGTCTTCTACAGCGCGAAAGACCTGTTTTTCTTGCCAGTGTTGCTGTGCTTCTGGTTCGATAATTTCTGGGCGGTAGTGAGAATCCATGTTTGCGTCCATCCTGACGTTCATTGAAATGACTGCTGAAATTAAAAAAAGACGCGGATTATAGCCGCGCAGAGGCGAAACCATGAGCAAACCCGGTGACAGGAAAACGGGGGCGCGTTTATACTCAACCGCTGGTTTTGTTGCGGTGAGATTGCGCTGGGTTGGCTGGGAAACGTAAAACGTGAATGTTTTTTTAATTTTTTCTTACACTCACGTTTTCCGTTTCATTTTTTTACGCGTCACTTTTTTGGGGGGCACTTATGTCCAAGAAGCATCCTGTTGTCGTTGTTACCGGTTCATCCGGTGCGGGTACCACTACTGTAAAACGCGCTTTCGAGCACATTTTTACACGCGAAAAACTGTCTGCTGCGGTCATTGAAGGCGACAGTTTTCACAGCCTGGGCCGGGTTGAATTCAAAGAGGCCATGAAGAAGGCAGAGGCCGCTGGCATTCATACATTCAGCCACTTTGGCCCGGAAGCCAACGATTTTGCTGCGCTGGAAAATCTGTTCAAAACTTATGGCGAAACCGGCGGCGGTCAGCGTCGTTATTACATTCACAGCGATGAAGAAGCGGCTGAGCACAATGCCAAGCTGGGCACCAGCCTGAAACCGGGCGAGTTCACCCCTTGGCATGATTTGCCGACACCGACCGACATTCTGTTTTATGAAGGTCTGCATGGCCTGGTCAAGACCGATAAAGTTAACATGCCGCAGCACGTTGACCTTGGTGTTGGCGTGGTGCCGGTGGTTAATCTGGAGTGGATTCAAAAGATTCACCGCGATGCGGCTGAACGCGGATATTCGGCTGAAGTCATTGTTGACACCATCCTGCGTCGTATGCCGGATTACGTGAATTATGTGACGCCGCAATTCTCGCAAACCGACATCAACTTCCAGCGCGTGCCGTTGGTGGATACCTCGAATCCGTTCATTGCGCGTGACATTCCGACGCCGGATGAAAGCTTGGTGGTCGTGCGTTTCCGTGATCCGAAAAAGGCCGATTTCCCTTACTTCCTGAGCATGATCCCCAACTCGTTCATGTCACGCCCGAATAACTTGGTGGTGCCGGGTGGCAAGATGGGTTTTGCCATGGAAGTGATCCTCGGACCGATCATTGAGCGGATGGTCGAAAGCCGTAAAGGTTGAGTTTTAGCTGTTGTTTCAGCAAAAAGCCGGATTCTTGTCCGGCTTTTTTTGACTGTCATTTTTTTGTTACCAGGCCAGCCAAACCGTCATGAAATCTTTGATTAGAACGTTTTTCAAGCTGTTGCGTACCGTTATCGCGCCGTTTATTCTGCTGTGGGAATGGCTGACGACGCCTAAGGGCGTGCTGCGTGCGCCGGAAAAACAACGCCAAATTGATGCCGAGTGTCGCGGTCTTGCGCTTTACCAATACAAAACTTGCCCGTTTTGCGTCAAAGTGCGGCGTGAAATGCGCCGTTTATCGCTCAATATTGACTTGTTGGATGTGCAGCACAATGCGCAAAATCGCGCTGAATTGTTGCAAGGCGGCGGCAAAACCATGGTGCCGTGCCTGAAACTGACCGATGCAAAAGGGAATAGCACCTGGATGTACGAGTCGGCACAGATCATTCAATATTTGCACAGCCGCTTTGCTTGAGCGAGGGGCTTTCAAGTTTTAGTTAACCTGCTGTTCAGTCCATGCTGAATTACATTCTGCGCCGTGTGTTGTATGCATTCCCGATTCTGCTCGGCGTTAACCTGCTGACCTTTGCGCTGTTTTTCATGGTGAATACGCCGGATGATATGGCGCGGATTCATCTGGGGGCAAAGCATGTCACCGAAGACGCCATTACCCGCTGGAAGAGCGAGCACGGTTACGATAAACCCTTGTTTTTCAACGCATCGACAACTGGCCTGGCGCAAGTCACCGATACCCTGTTTGTCGATAAATCCCTTAAATTGTTTGTCCTTGATTTTGGTGCCGCCGACGATGGGCGCGACATTGCGCGAGAAATTGGCCAGCGCATGGGGCCCAGTTTGGCGATTGCTTTGCCGACTTTTATTGTCGGGCTGTTGGCGTATGTCAGTTTTGCGCTGTTGCTGGTGTTTTTTCGCGGTACGGCGCTGGACACGGGCGGGGTGATTCTGTGCGTGGCGTTGATGTCGATTTCCGGCTTGTTTTACGTCATTGCGGGTCAGTTTTTGATGGGCAAGCTGTGGCACTGGTTTCCCATTTCCGGTTATCAGCCGGGCCTGGATGCGTGGAAATTCATGGTGATGCCGGTGCTGGTGAGTTTGATTGGCAGCATCGGCGATTCCAGCCGCTTTTATCGCGCCTTGTTTATTGAAGAAATTGGCAAAGATTATGTGCGGACGGCGCGCGCCAAAGGCCTTTCTGATGTGCGCGTGTTATTCAAACATGTGCTGGGCAATGCGATGATTCCGATTTTGACTGGCGTGGTGGTGGTGATTCCGCGCCTGTTTATGGGCAGTTTAATTATTGAGTCGTTTTTCGGTATTCCCGGTTTGGGCAGTTACACCATTGATGCTATTCAAGCACAGGATTTTGCTATCGTCCGTTCTATGGTTTTCCTGGGTTCTCTGCTTTATATCATTGGATTAGTATTGACGGATATTTCTTATACTTGGGCCGATCCGCGGGTGAGGTTGGAATGATCAAACCGGTGCTGCTTTGGTCGGATGCGCTGATTTTGCTGCTCTTGGCGAGTGTCGCGCTGCTGGTTTGGCTGATGCGCAATAATGCGACACTGCGCGCACCCTGGCGTCAGGTTATGGCCAGCAAAATGGGTGCAGCAACTGGCTTGATTCTTGCCGTTTATGTGGGCATTGGCCTGCTGGATTCTCTGCATTACGTTGAGCGTTTACCCTCGACGCCGGGGCAAGCTACGCAATATAGCGGCGAGGTGCGCTCCGTGCTGGATGTGCTGTTGCGCCCCTTGCATGAAAATGTTGAGAAAACCTACTCCGCGCCGTTTGCCACCCATCTTTATGCCAAGGAAACAATGCCAGGGCCGGATGGGCGAGAAATTCGTGATTACCCGCGCTTAAAACATGGTGGCGCGCATCTGGCCGATGTGGCGAACGATTTCTGGCCCGATGTTTTGCAACGCGCCGCGAGCGGTCTGCTGGGCGGTTTGGCGGTTTGGGGTGTGTGGTTGGGGTTGCGTGGTCGTTTACCGTTTGGGGGGCAAGCTAAGGGGCAAGCTAAACCGCGCCCGCTCAATATCACTTTGCTGGTGCTGTTATTGATTGCCGGCATGCTGATCGCGCTGGCACCGCATTACCACGTTTTGGGCACCGATAAGGTCGGTCAGGACGTGCTTTATTTATCGCTTAAATCCATTCGCACTGGGTTGTTGATCGGCAGTTTAACCACGTTAATCATGCTGCCGTTTGCGCTGGGGCTAGGCATTGCCGCTGGCTATTTTGGCGGCCGCATCGACGATGTCATTCAATATCTTTACACCACCTTGAACTCCATTCCCGGCGTTTTGTTGATTGCTGCCGCCGTGTTGGTGGTGCAAGTGCAGATCGAAGCCAACGCCGCTTGGTTTGAGACGGCGGCGGCGCGCTCCGATGTACGTTTATTGGCCTTGTGCTTCATTCTCGGCGTGACTGGCTGGACCGGGCTGGCGCGGTTATTGCGCGCCGAAGTGCTGAAATTGCGCGAACTTGAATTCGTGCAGGCGGCGCGCGCTTTTGGCGTGACCGATGCGCGCATTGTGCTGCGTCATTTACTGCCTAATGTTATGCACTTGGTTTTGATTAGCGTGGTGATCGATTTTTCTGGCCTCGTGTTGGCTGAGGCGGTGCTGTCTTATGTCGGCGTTGGCGTTGATCCGGCGATGACCAGTTTCGGCAACATGATTAACGGTGCGCGGCTGGAGCTGGCGCGAGAACCGGTGGTGTGGTGGCAATTGGCCGCTGCCTTCGTCTTCATGTTTGTGCTGGTGTTGGCGGCCAATCTGTTCGCCGATCAGGTGCGCGATGCGCTTGATCCGAAGTCACGGGGGCGGGCATGAGCCATTTTGTCGTGGAAAATTTGCGTATTGAGATTGCGGGTGGCGATGCGGTCGATGTAAGTGTGTTGACACCCGTCGATGGCGTCAGTTTTGCCATCGGCCGTAATGAGTGTGTTGCCTTGCTGGGCGAGTCTGGCTGCGGTAAATCGCTTACTGCGTTGGCCTTGATGCGCTTATTGCCGGAAGGGGGGCGCGTCGCTTCGGGTAGCGTGCGATTGGCTGATGTGGATTTATTCGCCTTGACCGAAGCCGAGATGGGCGAGGTGCGCGGGGGTCGGGTGGCGATGATTTTTCAGGAGCCGCAAACCAGCTTGAACCCGGTGATGACCATCGTCGAGCAGATTAATGAAGCGTTGGCGGTGCATCGTGGTTTGACAAAGGCCGCAGCGGCACGCACCGAAGCGCTGCGCTTGCTGGAATCGGTTGGTTTGGGCGCTGAAAAGTTGGATGTGTATCCATTTCAGCTTTCTGGTGGCCAGCGTCAACGGGCGTTAATCGCCATGATGTTGGCCGGCGAGCCAGAGGTGTTGATTGCGGATGAGCCGACCACTGCGCTCGATGTTACTGTGCAGGCGCAAATACTGAAATTGTTGCGAGATTTGCAGCGCCAGCGTGGCATGAGTTTGTTGTTGATTACGCATGATCTGGACGTGGCGCGCGAAATGACCTTGCAGCCGAATGATCGCGTTGCGGTGATGTATGCCGGCCAGATCGTCGAATGGGCGCGCAGTGCGGCGCTGTATGCGGCACCGAAGCATCCTTATACGCAAAAGCTGTTCGCCGTGTTGCCGCGGCTTGATCGGCGCGGCGAACGGCTGGACAGTTTGCCAGGGCGTGTACCTGGGCCGGACAGTGTTTTTGTTGCCTGTCGTTTTGCCGATCGCTGTCCGGTTGTTTTTGCCCGTTGTCGCGAAGAAATCCCTGCGTTGCATGAAGTTGAGCCTGGCTATTTTGTGCGTTGTCATTTGTTTGCGCCGTCTCATGCAGATGTGGCTGTGCCGGCCGTTGCCAGCCGTGTGCGCCGGGAGAATTCATCGACTGTAGCGGCGAAATCGGTGACGACAGACGATGTGCTGGATGTGCGTGATCTTGTGGTGCATTTTCCGATTCGTAAGGGGTTGTTGAAGCGCACGGTGGGGCAGGTTAAAGCAGTGGATGGCGTCAGTTTACAGATCGCGGCCGGCAAGACGTTGGCCTTGGTGGGTGAATCGGGCTGCGGCAAATCGACTTTGGCGCGCGCCATTTTGCGCTTGATTGAACCGACCGCCGGTCAGGTCAATATCATGGGGGAGTCGCTGGCGGGTTTGCAAGGTGAGGCGTTGCGTCGGAAGCGCGCCCTGATGCAGATTGTTTTTCAGGATCCGTTTTCGTCGCTCAATCCACGCATGAAAATCGGCGAAATTTTGCATGAAGGCATGCAGGCCTTGTTGAGCTTATCGGCTGCGGCCAGGCAAGCGCGCAGTGTCGATTTGTTGAATCAGGTGGGTTTGTCGGCGGAGGTGGTAACACGTTATCCGCATGAATTTTCTGGCGGGCAGCGGCAGCGTATTGCCATTGCGCGAGCCTTGGCCGTGTCACCGAAATTGTTGATTTTGGATGAGCCGACCAGTGCATTGGATGTTTCTGTGCAGGCACAGATTCTTAATTTGCTGGCCGATTTGCAGCAGGAACACGGTTTGGCTTACTTATTCATTACGCACAATTTGCCGGTGGTGAGCTACCTCGCGCATCGGGTTGCGGTCATGCAGGCCGGCAAAATTGTGGAAGAGGGCGAGGTTGAAAAAGTGCTGACCCAGCCGGAAAACGCCTACACCCGTTTACTGTTGGATTCTGCACCGGGTGGGCGTTTTAGCGTTTGAACAAGCTTAACTGGGTTGCGGTATGGTGAGTTTGGCACCGAGACGCAAAGGTTCTGCATGCGCATTCCATTCACGGATATCCGCAATCTTGACGTTGTAAAGCTTAGCCACGCGGGCTAGCGTATCGCCCTTACGAATTTTATGCGTACGCGTCACCGTTTTTACACTCGCCTTCGCAGCGCTGACCTTGCTGGGTGACGTCCCCTCTCTCACCACTCTTTCTTTCGCCATCGGAACAATCAGCGTTTGAGATTTGGCGACTTTGCCTTGGTAGAGTTTTAACGGGTTGTTTTCCTTCAACCAAGCCAACGTAACGCCAAACTCTTTGGCAATGTTGCTGGCATTTTCACCTTGGCGAGCGGTGTAATTTTGCAAACGATATTGGCCGCCTTTTTTGTTCAGATTGAACTGAAAGACTTCTACTTTATCCGTCGGCAGCAACAGCACACTTTGCGTTGCGGTGTGGATGACACGTCGTTGGAAGGCGGGATTTAGCTTAAGAAAATCTTCCAGATCCATTTCGGCCATGCGAGCCGCCTGGCGTGCTTCCATGGGATGTTTCAGGTTGACTTGTAAAAAATACGGCTCATTCGGGATGCGGTCTAAATTGACGCTAAAGTTTTCCGGATTGCGGATGATGTTGCGCACCGCGATCAGTTTCGGCACATAGTTACGTGTTTCTTTCGGAAGTTTGATGGTGCTGTATTGATTGCCCGCGCCGCGTGATTGCGCCCGCGCGACACAGCCTTCGCCGCAGTTATAAGCCGCTAAGGCTAATTCCCAGTCGCCGAACATGCTGTGCAGTTTTTGCAGATAGTCGAGGGCGGCATGGGTGGCTTGCAGAATGTCTCGGCGACCGTCGTACCAAGCGTTCTGCTGTAAGCCATAAACTTTTCCGGTTGACGGGATAAATTGCCAAATGCCGGCCGCTTGCATCGGAGACAGGGCTTGCGGATTAAACGCCGATTCAATGATCGGTAGTAGGGCGATTTCCATTGGCATGCCACGCCGCTCAACCTCATCGACAATGTAGAACAGGTAGGGTTTGCTGCGATCGGCAATTTGTTCCATGAAAGCGGCGTTTTTTGAAAAAGCGCGTTCGTGGGCGCGGGTGAGCGCAGGATCTGATTCGGGGAGTTTGAAGCCGGTGCGAATGCGCGACCACAGGTCATATTCGGCGGCGGGTTCTAGGGCGGGAAGTGCTGCGATGGAATAACTGATTTTGAGAGCGGCTTGCGGCAGGGGGGCGGCATCGGCCTGAGTTTCACTCCGCGTTTCACTTTGTGCTGCAAAACTGACGGCAAGTAGGCCGAAAGAAAGAACGAGAGGAA
>CAYWXO010000111.1:7709-10452 GCA_964462255.1 uncultured Thiobacillus sp.
TCACTTTGTGCTGCAAAACTGACGGCAAGTAGGCCGAAAGAAAGAACGAGAGGAAACACAAGAGGGCGTAAGCGGGAGCGGAGAGGACTGAGAGCGGTAAAAAATGGGGTCATATTTTTCTATGGATTTCGAGAAGAAATCGCAACTTATTGAAGTAATTGCGGATTCTATCTCAAAAGGGGTATTTCCTCCAAGCCGAAAGGCCGTTGGGGGTAAATTCGGGTTTAACTTGTTGCACGATCAAACCTCGTCTCTCCATGCTCTGACCACAGCAAACGTCTCCACGCCCGGCTGCAGCGCCTTGTTGACGTGTTGTGAAGCTGCAACAGTGAGGGAAGGCAAATCACAGCGCAAGAACGGATTGGTGGCCCGTTCGACCCCCATGGCAACCGGCAGAGTGGCTTTATCTTGCTTGAGTAAAGTGAGCGCCTGCGCGTGACGGGCCTGTAATTCGGCATTGTCCGGTTCGGCTTTCAGCGCGAAGGCGATGTTTTCCAAAGTGTATTCGTGCGCGCAATACATTTGCGTGCTGTCAGGCAGTTGCGCCAAACGACTGAGCGAGGCATACATTTCGGCGGGCGTGCCTTCGAATAATCGGCCGCAGCCGACTGAGAACAAGGTGTCGCCGCAGAATAGATGCACAGGTTCATCGCGCGTTGCGTCGCGTCGGGAACCGACATAACAGACGTGATCCAAGGTGTGGCCAGGCGTAGCGATAACGCTAAAATTCATGCCGATGGCGGCAAACTCAAGGTTATCGCCATCATTGACCGGCGTGCTGTTGGCTGCGCCGCGTGTTGGCCCATAGACCGGCACGGGATAATGCTTGAGTAATTCGGCAATACCGCCAACATGGTCATAGTGATGGTGCGTCACCAGGATAGCGTGCAGCGATAGGTTGCGTTGCCGTAGCCAAGCTAGAATCGGCGCCGCTTCACCTGGATCAACCAGAATAGCGGTTGGATTGCTGCCGGTTGGGTCGTTGTGGAGTGCCCAAACGAAATTGTCTTGCAGGGTGGGGATAAATTCGATTTTTGTCATGTGTGCTTTTTATGCGAAGGAGCCTACGGGCGTCAACCATGCAGTGTTGGTATGAAAGCGATCTTGGTCAATATGTTTTGGCGCATGAACAGGCCTGGTTTGATGCGGTCAGCAGCGATCTATTCGGTTTTCACGCCATGCAAATGGGCGAGTGCGAAACAGATTTTTTACGCGCTAATCGCATATCACACAAATTTTGCGCCGGCGTGAGCAGCGGCCCTTTGCTTGCAGCGCCCGAGTTGCTGCCGATTGCCAGCCAAAGCCTGGACTTGTTGGTCTTGCCGCATGTGTTGGAATTTTCACCGCAGCCGCATCAGGTTTTGCGGGAAGCTGAACGCGTGCTCAGGCCAGAAGGGCGCTTGTTAATTAGTGGTTTCAATCCGATGAGTTTATGGGGTTTGCGGCGCATCGTGATCGGCTTGACGGCCGAAGAGGTGCCCGCGCATCCGTGGCATGGTCGATTCATTCACCTGACGCGCATCAAAGATTGGCTCGCCCTGATGGGCTTTGAAATGGCGGGCGGACGCATGGCTTGTTACGCACCGCCGCTGCAACGCGCGGCCTGGTTGGCGCGGTTTAGCTTTCTCGAAGCGGCGGGAGATCGATGGTGGGCCTTGGGTGGTGGAATCTATTTTATTCATGCCGTCAAACGGGTGCATAGCATGCGCGTTATTATGCCTAAGCGTGAAGCTGCATGGAGCCCGCGTCCGGCGTGGGCACAATCCGCTAAAACATCTTCTCACCTTGTTCAATAGGCAAAATCAATAGGCAAAACAGGTTAAGCATGAATGAAAGTAGTGAAACACGCGCCGTAAGCGGCGCTAAGGTGGTGGATTTATACACAGACGGTGCTTGTAAAGGTAATCCCGGAATTGGTGGCTGGGGTGTTTTGTTGCGTTACGGTGAAGCTGAAAAGCGTCTCTGTGGCGGCGTGCGTGATACCACCAATAACCGCATGGAGTTAATGGCCGTCATTGAAGGGCTTAAGGCTCTTAACCGAGTGTGTCAGGTTCGCGTGCATACTGACTCCCAATATGTGCAGAAAGGGATCTCAGAATGGTTGCCTAATTGGGTGCGTCGCGGCTGGAAAACGGCCGCCGGCGACGCAGTGAAGAATCAGGATTTATGGCTTGAACTGTCAGAGCAGGCCGCCCGCCATCAAGTGAAATGGTTTTGGGTGAAAGGCCATGCCGGCCACCCCGGCAATGAAGTGGCCGATGCACTGGCCAACGAAGGGGTTAAGAAAGCATGAGCTTATTTAAATTAAGTGGTTTTATTTGAGATAAAGATTTTGAGATAAAGGTTTTAAGATAAAGATGACACGACAAATCGTATTGGATACAGAAACAACCGGCCTTGACCCCGCCCACGGCCATCGGGTGATTGAAATTGGTGCGCTGGAAATTATTAATCGGCGCATTACCGGCGCGACTTTTCATGTGTATTTAAATCCGGAACGCGATATTGACGCCGGCGCATTGGCCGTTCACGGATTAAGCCGCGAGTTTCTATCTGATAAACCGCGCTTCGCCGATATTTCCACTGAATTTGTTGAATTTGTGCGTGATGCCGAATTGATCATACATAACGCCCCGTTTGATATTGGTTTTTTAAATGCGGAATTGACTACCTTAAAAACCGGCCCGATGCAGCAATATTGCAGCGTGTTAGATACGCTCAAATTAGCCAAACAAATGCACCC
>CAYWXO010000112.1:0-10411 GCA_964462255.1 uncultured Thiobacillus sp.
TCGCCAACCGCTGTCGCCGATTGGGAAATCTCGCGCTGGCGTGATGCCGAGGGGCACTATTGGCGCGAAATCAGTCTGCAAAAGTTGGTTGCGCTGCCGGAATTTCTGGAAGTGGGTGTTTGATGTTGCCGCGCTTGAAATTACCACGCTTGAGGTTGCCAAGCTTGGCTTTGCCACCTGTGCAGTTACCGCGAGTGCTCCGTCAGCTATCCGGTCGCCTCAGCCTGACGCAAAAAACGCAGATGATGATGTTGACGATGTTGCTGTCGCTGTTGCTGGCTGGCGCTGCGATTGTCTGGAAAACCCTGCTGGATCGTCATCGCACGGAGTACATCGAAATCTCGACGCAGCTGCAAATGCTGTCGCAGCGCACCAGCAAGACGGCGCAACATGCCGTGCTGGGCAATCAATTGGGTGATCCGGCGGCGTTTGCCCGCCTCAATGAAAGTCGTCAATTATTTACCGCCGGGCTGGCGCGTTTGATCAATGGCGATGCTGATTTGCCCGCTTCGCCTGGCGACATGCAACCGGATCTCAATTCATTGAAAAATCATTGGGATGCCTCACGCAAAAACATTGAGTATTTGGTGACGCAACAAAGCAGTTTGCTCGGCTTGGGCCGCGCCTTGGCTGACATCAATCAAACGCATAAAGAATTGCTCAGTTTGATTGATCAGGTGATCGCCCTGCTGCCGAGTGAGGCGAATCGACCGATGGCCTATGTCAATCAGCAAACTTTGTGGACGCAGCGCATGGTGAAAAATGCCAACACCTTGATGCTGATGGATTTATTTTCCGATGCCATTAACCGCGAAGCTGCCGCGCAACTGCAACAGGATTTGCAAGCCTTTCGTGAAGTATTGAACGGCTTGCAGCAAGGCGACGCGACCTTGAGCGTGACGGCGATCAACAATGAAGAAGTCAGTGAAAGATTGCAGGCAATGGCGGCGGTATTTAGCCGCTTTGAAACGCATGCGAATCTGATTCTAAAAAATCGGCCGCAATGGATCGAAGCGAAGCGCGCGGCGCGGCAAGTGTTTGATCAATCGGAACCCTTATTGGCTTTGACGCAGCGTTTGACCGATCGCTATCAACAGCAGGATCACACCGGTTTTCTGGTGTTGGCCGCCGTGTTCAGCGTGACCGCACTGGCTTCTCTGTTGTTGTTGGGCGCGATCAATGTGAGAGCGGCGCAAAAAAGTGCCGAAGTGGCCGCGCAAGAGAATCAGCGTAACCAGGATGCTATTTTGCGGTTGCTGAACGAAATGGGGGATTTGGCCGAAGGGGATTTGACGGTGCAAGCCACGGTGACGGAGGACATTACCGGCGCGATTGCGGATTCGGTCAATTACGCCATTGAAGAGTTGCGCAATTTGGTGCTGGGCATTAATCGCGCCACGCAGCAGGTGACGCAGACCACCGCAGAAGCGCGTTCGCATGCCAATCAATTGCTCGCTGCCGCTAAACAGCAATCGCAGCAAATTGGCCAAACCACGGCGGCCGTCACGCAGATGTCGAATTCCATTGTGCAGGTTTCACAAAATGCGGCTGAATCGGCGCGGGTGGCCACTCAATCGCTGGCAACGGCGCGACGCGGTGGCGATTCGGTGCGCGGGGCCATTGCCGGTATGAATGCGATTCGCGATCAAATTCAGGAAACGTCGAAACGGATCAAGCGCTTGGGCGAGTCGTCCCAAGAAATTGGCGAAATCGTTGATTTAATTGCGGAAATTACCGAGCAGACCAATGTGCTGGCGTTGAATGCGGCCATTCAAGCGTCGGCAGCGGGGGAGGCTGGGCGTGGTTTTAGCGTAGTGGCGGAAGAGGTGCAACGACTGGCCGAGCGTTCGGCCAAGGCGACACGACGTATCGGTGCCATCGTCAAAACCATTCAGAGTGATACGCAAGATGCCGTGAATGCGATGGAGTCTTCGACGCAGGGCGTGGTTGAGGGAACGCTGCGTTCTGATGCGGCGGGCAGTTCACTGGCGGAAATTGAAACGGTGTCTGACCAGCTCGCCGGCTTGATTGAAAGCATTTCCGCGACGACGCAGGCACAAGCCAAAACGGCAGAGCAGATTGCCGGCAATATGCAGCAAATTCTCGCCGTCACCGGGCAGGCTTCCGCGGCCGCGCAGGGCAGTGCCCGCTCGATTGGCGCGTTGGCGGTGTTGTCGAATGAGTTGAAAGTGTCGGTTTCAGGCTTTAAGTTATAAATGTGTATAAGCGTAAATTGGTCGCATGACAGCCAGGGAAAATCGCAATGAGCGTTGAGACGGAATTTGATCTGGGCTCGCTAACGTGGGTAAAAGGCGAGCTTGATAATGCACTGGAAGCGGCGCGCACGGCGTTGGCCACCTGGAATGGTACGGACAGTAATCCGCTTAAAGCGGCGGCCGCGCATTTGCATCAGGTTTATGGCGCGTTACAGATTGTGGATTTGCAGGGCGTGTCGCACGTGGCGAATGAGACGGAACGCTTGATCGCTGAAATGGCGCTGCAGGAAAGTCTGCGCACGCCGGCAGCACGCGATATTGCCTTGCAGGCTATTGCTGCGCTCAAGGCCTATCTTGATGAGTTGATGGCCGGTGCGGCGCAGGTCGAATTGAAGTTGGCCGCCACCTTGCACGCCGTGGTGACCTGCCGCGGGGGCGATGCGCCTTCGCCAAGCGAATTGTTTTATCCCGATACCAGCGTGCGTGTGCCGCGCGAATCGCCGGAAGTGCCGCTGGATAACGAGGCGCGTAACCGGGTGGTGCGCAGTGCGCGGCTGCGCTATCAAAAAGGCTTGCTGCAGTTTCTGCAGAACAAGGATGCGCAGCACGGGCTGATGGAGATGCATGCCGCCATTGGCGAGGTGGAAAAAGTGGCTGCCGGCGCGGCGCAATACACCTTCTGGTGGACGACGGCGGCGTTGATGGAAGCGCTGCAGCGGCAAGGTGTCAGCGCTGATTTTCTGCTGAAGCGTTTATGCGGCCGCATCGATATGCAGATGCGGCGCTTGATGGACGGTTCGCGCCAGTTGGCGGATCGTTTGGTGCGCGATATTTTGTTTTATGTCGCGCAGGATGCGGCACCCAGCGGCCGCACGGCGAAAGTTCAACAGTTGTTTGGCTTGGCAAATTATTTCCCGGTGGTGGAGCGGCCCGAGGAGGGGGTGGCGCGCGCGCATTTGGCGGTGCTGCGCGATAACCTGCTGGCAGCGAAAGAATATTGGGTGCTTTACTGCGCGGGTCAGGCGGAGAATTTGCCGCCATTTCAGCAGGCCATTGTTGCCGTGGCGGAAGCGGCGGCGCATTTGCCAAATAGTGATATGCAGGCGCTGGCCAATGGCGTCAATACGATTACGCAGCGTTTGCCCGCTGAGGCTGGGGCGCTGCAAAACGATGCACTGCAAAACGAGGCCTTGCAATTAGAAATGGCCACGGCGTTGCTGTTGGCACAAAACGCAACGGAACATTACCGCGAGCTGGATGAGGAGTTTCAGGTGCAGGCCAGTACGCAGGCCATGCGGCTGCAGGCGGCGATTGACCCAACGTTTGATATTTCCATGCTGCCCGATGTGCCGATGTTGGATCAGATTTCGCGGCAGGCGCAGGAAAAGCTGGTGCTGGCGCAAGTCGCGCAGGAAGTGCAGGCGAATCTGAATCGCATTGAAGAAATTCTTGATTTGTTCTTCCGTGATGTGAGTGATCGGGCTGGCTTGCCGATGCTGCCGAATTTATTGAAGCAGGTGCTGGGCGCGCTGAATGTGCTGCAACTGGATGTTGCTGCGGCTTTGGTGAATGAGGCGATCCAGCGGATTGAACATTTCAGCGAAGAGGAGGCGCACATTGCGCCAGAAAACCTGAATTGGGTGGCGGAGGCGCTGTCGACGCTGGGGCTTTATCTCGCCGCGCTGCAGCATGGCCGCGACGATAAACAAGGCATGCTGAATTTGCTGGCGCAGGCGGAAGTGATTGTGCTGCCGGAAATGTCGGTTGAAGAGCAGATCATGCTGGATATTGATCGGCTGAAGGAAACGGTCAATAAATGGCGCGCTAAAAGCGATGAAGGCAGTGATATTGCTGCGCGCGCCGCACTGAAAGCGCAACTGAATCAATTGGCGCGTGATGCGGATTTGATTGGCGATGCCGGGTTGCGCAAGCAGGCCGATGCCGCCATGAAAGCGCTGGACAGCAGCCAGGCGGAAGCCGGTGCGTCACCGGCGTTGATTCAGGCGGTGAAAAGTATCGGGGCGGCCGGCACGGCGGTGGAGGCGCTGCCGCCCAGCGCCGATGCTGAACGTTTGCTGGCGGCTTCTGATGAAGATGTCGATCAGGAAATGTTGGGCGTCTTTATTGAGGAAGCGCATGACGTGTTGGCGGATGTGTTCCAGCACGTTGCCGGTTTGACGCTCAGCCCAGCCGATAAAGCCGCTTTTACTGCGATTCGGCGCGGGTTTCATACCCTAAAGGGCAGCGGCCGCATGGTGGGTTTGCATGATTTGGCCGAGCCGGCCTGGGAAATTGAACAGACGTTGAATCTGTGGCTGCGCACGGAAAAATTCCCCAATGCCGCGATGTTCGATTTCTTGCAATGGGCGGGCGATGTGTTTCAAGGCTGGGTGAGTACGCTGGAAAAACAGGGGCGGGGAGGGGTGGGTTTTTCTGGGGGGTTGCCTGAAGCCGTAGAGCTGGTTGCCAAGGCACGCGAATTGCGAGAGGGGGCTGTGGTTGAGTCAAGCGCGGTTGAGTCAACGCCGGAGCCGGAGCCACCGCGCCCAAAAGCTGAAGCCGACGTTGTGGCTGAGTCTAGCCAAGACGTCGGCGAAACCCTAGTGACTGAAATTGTGGTGGGTGAGCATCATCTGCCGGCTGAGTTGTTTGCTATTTATCGTGATGAAGCCTTGCAGCGATTAGCTGAATTAGCGGTGGCGCAGCAGGAAATGGCAGTAGCCGGACACACCGCGGCTTGGTCGGATTTCATTCGCGCCGCGCATACGCTGGCCGGCATTTCTCGCACCACCGGCTTTACGCCGCTGGCCACCGCAGCGCATGCCGTGGAATGCTGGGCGGAACAATGGCCGGACAAGGCTGCCGCGCTGCCCAATGCGGTGCAGCAATCTTTGCAAGGTGCGCTTGCGCAGTTGCAACAGGCGGTGCAGGGCATTCTGGCGGGAGCGTTTCCGGCTGAAATGCCGGAGGTTGCGCTGGCGCTGGCGGGTGAGGTGGAGGCAGAGGCAGAAGTAGCTGCAGAGGCAGGGGCAGCGAAAAGCCTGGCCGCGGATGATCTGGATGCCACGCTGTTGCCGATTTTTCTCGAAGAAGCGGCAGAGTTGTTGCCCCGTATCGGCAGTGCGTTACGACAGTGGCGGGCAACGCCAACGGCGAGCCGCGATGCGTTGAAACGCGATTTGCATACGTTGAAGGGTTCCGCGCGTATGGCCGGTGCGATGCGTTTGGGCGAAGCTGTCCATGCGCTGGAAACGCAGGTCATAGATTGGGGCGATCAACCGGCGACGGCACCTTTTCTCGATCTGCTGGAAGCCGCTTACGATCACCTGAGCGATTTGGTTGAGCAGATTGGCGCGCCCTCTGTTTCATCTGCGTCCTTTGCTCGTGATTTAGCACCGGCTGCCGATTTGACCGTAGCGCCAGATTCTTCCGCCGCCCCGTTACCGCAAGGCGCGCAGGCACCCATGCGGCAGGAAGATGAATTGCACACGCGGCAAACGCTGCGCCTTAAAGCCGACATCATGGATACCTTGCTCAATGAAGCCGGTGAAGTCGCCATTGCGCGTTCACGCATTGAGAACGTGCTGTCTTCCTACAAGCTGACGGTGGAAGAACTGGCATCTAACGTGGAGCGTTTGCGCTCGCAATTGCGCGAACTGGAAATTCAGGCCGAATCGCAAATGCACTCGCGCCTGTCGCAAGTTGATGCCAGCCAATTTGATCCGCTTGAATTTGACCGATTTTCTCGCTTGCAAGAATTAACGCGCTTGATGGCGGAAAGTGTGAATGACGTTGCCACCGCTCAGGACAATCTACTCACTGGCATCAATGAAACCGATAACGCTTTGCTGGTGCAGGCACGTATGACGCGCAATCTACAGCAAGCCCTAATGCATATTCGGATGGTGCCGCTGAGCAGTTTGGCGGAGCGCTTGCATCGGGTGGTGCGGCAGGCGGCGAAAGAAACCGGGCGCAAGGCGCAATTGTTGCTGGATGGCGGCCATACGGAAATGGATCGCAGCATCCTCGATAAAATCGCCGCGCCTTTGGAGCATTTGGTGCGCAATGCCGTCGCCCATGGCATCGAAACGCCGGCGCAGCGGCTGGCAGTCGGTAAAACGGACTACGGCGAATTACGCTTATCGGCGCGGCAAGAAGGCAATGAAATCATCATCGTGCTGACCGATGATGGCGGCGGCATTGATTGGGCCGCGGTGCGCGCGCAGGCGGCAGCGGTGGGCTGGTTGCCGCCCGCTGCATCGCTTGAGCCGGAAAAATTAGAGCCATTTTTGTTCCGCTCGGGTTTTTCTACCGCCGGCGAGGTGACGGAAACCGCCGGTCGCGGTGTCGGTTTGGATGTGGTGAAAAACGATATCGCCGGCATTGGCGGGCGGGTCAAGCTGGAAAGCAAAGCCGGCGAGGGCGTGCGTTTCACCATTCGCTTACCTTTGACGCTGGCCTTGACGCAAGTGGTGCTGGCGCGTGCCGGCGGCCAAATCTGGGCATTGCCGGCTGCGCTGATTACGCTGGTGCAAGAAATCAGCGTTGAGCAGATTGCGGCGCAACTCGATGCCAGCGCGGTGCTGGGCGCGCTCACGTTGGAGGGGGAGTCCTACCCTTTGCGTACGCTGTCTGATTTAGTTGGCCGTAAAGCTTATGCCACGGAAAGCCGCTACTGCGCGCTGTTGTGGTTACACGCCGGCGAACGTCGTTTGGTGATTCGGGTGGATGCATTGGAGGGCAACCATGAGGCGGTGATCAAGAACCTTGGCCCGCAGTTAGCGCGGATTGCTGGCGTCAGCGGCGCGACCGTGCTGGGTGATGGCCGCGTCGCGCTGATTATTGATCCCTTCTTGCTGGCGGAACGTGCGGCACCCCAGCGGGCCGGCCACGCGCAGGAAGTCATGCCGTTGGCACCGTTGATTATGGTGGTGGACGATTCTTTGACGGTGCGCAAAATCACCACGCGTTTCCTGCAGCGAGAAGGTTATCGCGTCGTAGTGGCGCGTGATGGTGTGGAAGCGCTGGATATGCTGGCAGCCCATGATCACGAGTCATCAACTCACGAGTTGCAAACCCACGAGTTGCCAGCCCTGATGTTGCTGGATATTGAAATGCCGCGCATGGACGGTTTTGAGGTGGTTCGGCACATGCGGGCCAGCGAGGCCCTGCGCCATTTGCCGATTATCATGATTACCTCGCGCACGGCCGATAAACATCGTAGCCTGGCTATGGAGGCTGGGGTGAATGCCTTTATGGGTAAGCCTTATCAGGAAGAGGCGTTGTTGGCTGAGATACAGCGCTTGATGAAGAATTTATAATTCCCCCATGCTGCATTTAACGTTGCGCCAACTCCAGGTGTTTGAATCAACGGCTCGCCATTTATCTCTGTCGCGGGCGGCGGAAGAATTGCATCTGTCGCAGCCGGGCGTGTCGATGCAGTTGAAGAAGCTGGCCGAAGCGGTCGGCCATCCGTTGATCGAACAGAGCAGCAAGCGCGTGCGATTGACTGATCAGGGCCAGGAGCTGGTGACCACGGCGCGCGAGATTTTGGGGGCCGTCAAACGCTACGAGTTGTCGCTGATTGCGCGACAAGGGCTGACGCAGGGCACCTTACGCTTAGTGGCGATTTCTACTGCCAGTTACTTTATTCCGCGCTTACTGAGTAAATTCGCGCAAGTGCATCCCGGGGTTAAGATTTCCTTGTGCGTGACTAATCGAGAGCTGGTGTTGCATTCGTTAACCTCCGGGTTGGAAGATCTGTTCATTTTGGGACAGCCGCCGGAAGGTTTGGCGGTGACTGCTATACCCTTCATGGAAAATCCTTTGATTGTGTTGGCGGCACCGGATCATCCGTTGGCCAAAGTGCGCAATATTCCGCTGGCGCGTCTCGCTGAGGAGGCGTGGTTAATGCGCGAATCAGGCTCGGGCACACGCAAAGCGGCGGAAAGATTGTTCGCAGAAAACGGTTTGATTCTGAAAGCGCGCATGGAATTGGGCAATAATGAATCGATTAAACAAGCTGTGTTAACCGGCTTGGGAATTTCTGTACTTTCTCGTCATACCCTTGCCCTGCATGATCCCGCGCAGTTTGCTGTGCTCGATGTGCAGGGTTTCCCTATTATTCGGCAGTGGTATGCGGTTTATCCAGCAGGGCGGCAACGCTCAGTGGTGGCCCGCACTTTCCTTGATTTTCTGCTTTCACATGGTACCCGTCACAATGTCGATCCACCCTAAATCCAATCAACCCAGAAACGCGCTGCGTCGCAGCAAAACAGCCGATAAATCCGCTGGTAAATCGAGTAGCAGAGCGGCTTATAAAGCGCAAGACAGCGAGAGCAGCGAGAGACTTCAAGCCGGACTTGATCTTGCGCCTGCAATTGAAGCGTTAGGGTTATTGCTTGAGCTTGAGCGTCCGGCTGATGCGACGCTGTCTGCCTTTTTCCGCAATTACCCCAATTTTGGCGCGCGCGACCGCTCTTTTATCGCAGAAGCGGTGTATGGCGTGTTACGTCGTTTGCGCAGTTTGCAGGTGCTGGCGGAACCGTCAACGCCGCGACGTTTGCTGCTGGCTTGGCTGGCGCGACATGGCGGCCGCAATCTGCGCGAATTTGAAGCCTTGCTGGATAAGGCTGATCTGGAATGGCTGCGTGGCGTGAAAGGGGCCAAGTTGGATGCGCAAAGCGAAGCCGTGCAGTTGGATCTGCCGGATTGGTTGTATGACGTGCTGGCACCGCAATATGGCGCGCATCTGCCGGTATTAATGGAAAGCCTGAACTGCGCCGCGCCACTCGATTTGCGCGTTAATCCGTTAAAGGCGACGCGAGATGCCGTCTTGGCGCAATTCAATAGTGAAGGTATTGCGGCGGCCATGACGCCCATTTCGCCGTTGGGGTTGCGTTTGCAAGGCAAACCGGCGTTGCAGAAACATCCCTTGTTTCTCGATGGCAGCGTTGAAGTGCAGGATGAAGGCAGTCAGTTGCTGGGGCTGTTGTTGGCACCGAAACGCGGCGAAATGGTGTGCGATTTTTGTGCCGGTGCCGGCGGTAAAACCTTGTTGCTGGGCGCGTTGATGCGCAATAGCGGTCGTCTTTATGCGTTTGATACTTCGGAAAAACGCCTGGGTCGCATGAAGCCGCGTTTGGTGCGTTCCGGTTTGCAGAATGTGCAAGCTTTGTTGATTGCGCATGAGCGCGATGCCAAGGTGAAACGACTGGCGGGCAAGTTTGATCGTGTGTTAGTCGATGCCCCGTGTTCCGGTTTGGGTACCTTGCGGCGTAACCCGGATTTGAAGTGGCGGCAGACGCCGCAATCGGTGGCGGAGCTGACGCAAATTCAAGCCAATATTCTTGCCGCCGCCGCTCGTTTGGTCAAAACCGGCGGGCGTTTGGTTTATGCCACCTGCAGTTTGTTGGTGGCAGAAAATGAAGACATCGTGGCTGCTTTCCTTGCCGCACATGCTGATTTCCACTTACTACCGGCTGGTGAAGTGCTGGCAGCACAGCATATTGAGTTGCAAATGGGTGACTATTTACGGCTTGATACCGCCCGGCACGGCGCAGATGGTTTCTTCGCTGCGGTGATGGAACGCAAGGTAGCGGATAGTGGTGTGTAGAGGTTTGCATTGTTTTGTACATAGAGCCGTGTATGGAGCCTTGGTCGTGGCTACGGCGCTGGTTTTGCCGGCCTGTGCTACACCGCCGTTGCAACTGACTGCACGCGGCAGTATTCAAGTGGCGTTTACGCCAGGTGAGAATATTGCGGGTTTAATTGTTGACAGCATTCAAAAGGCCAAACGGCAGGTTTTGGTGCAAGCATATAGTTTTACGCATAAGGACATTGCGCAGGCATTGGTTGATGCCAAGCGCCGTGGCGTCGATGTGCAAATGCTGGCGGATCGTCGGCAGATGGAGACGATTGCCACGAGCCAAGTGAAGTGGGTGGCGGAGCAGGGCGTGCCGGTCTGGATTGACAGCGAACATGCCGCCGCCCATAACAAAGTCATCCTGATTGATACCGGCACGACCAATGCCGCGGTGATTACCGGTTCGTTTAATTTTTCGCACGCCGCGCAACATCGCAACGCGGAAAATGTCCTTATATTGCGGGCAAATCCTGCCTTATCTGAGGCGTATGCGGCTAATTGGCGACGCCACAAAATTCATTCATTGCCGTTACGTCATTAGGTTCTTACG
>CAYWXO010000113.1:0-3256 GCA_964462255.1 uncultured Thiobacillus sp.
GCGTGTATCCACAGGCGCGGTTTATCTGCAGAGGGAAAATCAGCCGCAAGCCAGCCTAAACGTTCCGGCCAATGGCGGCGATAGTCGGGTTGTTTGCGCGCCCGCCAGAGCAAATAGACAAAGGCGAACGGCAGTAGCAGTAACCAGGCTAGGGCGTAAAAAAAGCGCACAAAATTAACGCATTAAAACGCTTCATCGTCGCGCAAATAGCGCCACTGGCCGATCGGCAAATCGCCGAGCACGACGCGGCCGATGCGCACCCGTTTCAGGCCGATGACGCGCAAGCCGACCAAATCGCACATACGGCGAATTTGCCGTTTGCGGCCTTCTTGCAAAATGAAGTGCAGTTGATCTTCGTTTTGCCAGCCGACACGGGCCGGACGCAGCTTTTTGCCGTCCAACTCCAGGCCGTGGTTGAGCAGTTGCAAGCCGTGTTCACTGAGCGCGCCTTGCACGCGCACCAGATATTCCTTTTCGATTTCGGAATCTTCACCGATGAGCTGTTTGGCGATGCGGCCATCTTGCGTCAGGATCAATAAACCGGTTGAGTCAATGTCGAGCCGACCGGCGGGGGCGAGGCCTTTCAGGTGATTGCCGTTGAACGCGGGGCCGCCGCTACCTTGCCAAAACGTATCGGGTCGAATCAGCGTGACTGCGGGTTTGTAGCCGGGTTCGGGTTGGCCGGAGACGTAGCCGATAGGTTTATGCAATATCAAGGTGACGCGCTTTTGCTGATCGTGCTGCGCTTGTTGCGCCAGTTCGATTTGGCAATTGGGTGCCACGCGCGTGCCCAGTTCGGAAATACGTTCGCCATTGACCATGACCAGGCCGCGCGCAATATAGCTATCGGCTTCGCGGCGCGAACAGATGCCGCGCTCCGACATCAGTTTGGACAGGCGAACGCCTTCTTGCTTAGAGGTTGGCACGGGTTTAAACACGATGCACCCAGGCACGATGCACCCAATCCGCGCCCAAGCTGCCCCACAAGCTGTCCAGATAAGCGGGCGCGCTCACTTCCGCCAGCTTGCGCTGCGCTTCTGTCAGGCGCGCTTCGCATTGCGCGATGCTATCCGGCTCACAGCGTGTTTCAGATTGGGCCAGGAATTGCGTGAGGTAGTTAACATGGCGTTGGTAAAGTGCAGTATCGCGTTGCTGTTTAATGGCCAAGCGTTGTTTGTACCAATCACTGGCTAGCAGCGTTTCTTTGCTGAACAGGGCGCGGATGTCGGCATGCGCCAGGTTTTTACCTTCAAATTGACCGGTCGCCATGATGTGCAACAGCGCTTTCAGCGGTGGGCAGGCGTCGTCGATTGAGCCGTCGGCGAGGTAGCCTTGCGCGACTTTTTCATGCGCTTCGACGATGTGATTGACGCCATCGACGAAGGCCGCCATGTTTTGGCTTTCTGGCCGCAACATGGCTTCGTCGAAGACTTGGATCGGGTCATCGAAAATTTTGCCGAGGAAGGCGTGCATGAAGCGCGGGCTAATGCGGTAGCCTAAGCGGCTGGCTAGCACAGGGCGGCCTTTGTAGTCGAAATCATCCAGTTTTTCCAGATAGCCTTTTTCGATCATCCAATGCGCGTCGCGCTGTTCGGGGGAGAGGCGGCACCAGATCTCTGGCATCAAGAAACTGATGTCGTGATCAACGCGACGATCCGGGCCGATATGGCCGGCGGCGGTGCTGTAGCCGTCATGGCCGCACAAGATGAACGAAACCAGCGCGTTATTGAGATCGGCGGTGGCGCAGAGGGCGTTGAACGGGCCTTTGGTCAAGGCACCTTCCGAGCCGGCACCGGTGGTGGAGGGAGATTTGCCTGACAGGCTGGCAATGAAGTCCATGAACAGTTCGGGCAATTCTTGATAATGAATCGGCCCATAAACGGCGAGCGGCCGAATGCCTGGCTTCGGCGGGTTATTTCGGCGGCCGGGCAGCATGGTGTTGACTGGCACATGTAGCGGCGCGTTAGAGCGCATGCGCCGGAATAAGCGCGAACCCATTTCGGCAATGTAGGTGCTGAGCGGGTTGACTAGATCGGGGCGGGCTTGTAAATAACGCACATTAGGGCTGGGCTTGCCATTGACGATGCGCGGATGCGCGGAGGAGACGAAATAGCCGTCTTCTTGTGCCGCCGCTTCAATGAAACGCTGCATGGGCGCGCTGTAATGGTGGAAGGTGAGAACATCGTCCACCAGGTTGCGGGCATCTTCGCGCTGGAGCGGTTCAAAGTTGGAGATGAAGTTATCGTCCAACGTCAGATCCAGCTCGGTATGCGGGTCGAGGCCGCGATATTTGGCGTCGTCTGGCCGCTGGAACAAGCGTGTTTCACAATTGGCGACAATCTTGCAAGCGGTTGCCGAGGCGATGCCGGCTTGCGTGTCGCGCAGCAAGCGGGTGGGAATGGTGGCGGAAACGGCAATGTCATCGGCGAGTTGGACTTTTTGCGCACCGACGAAATCTTGCCGCACTTTGAACACGCGCCAAGCGCCGTCATCCAGGCGGCCGACGCGCAGGAAGCTGGCTTCCAGGCGACGGCGATGAAACTTGAGTTCATGCGCCGGCCGACCATCCACCATATCGACGTGAAAATGCTCACGCCAAGCGTTATCGATAGCAATATTGCCGGCGCTAGCACTCCATTCTGGCCGGTAAAAACGCTTGATGACGATAGCCAATGCGCGGATATGCGGCGGAATGGTGTCCAGCCAGGCGTTGTAGGCGTCGGTATATTCTTCCGACGGGGTCAGTAGGCGAATGACTGAGCCGAGGGTGCGGTTGGCGGCAAACAAGCCGCGCGTATCCATGCCGCTGGCAGGTTGCACCTTGAAACGGTCGCAGTAACTGTGTTTGACCAGCGCTTCCACTTGATCAAGATCTTTCTTCAGGTCTTGCACGTAGAACGGGCCGGACAGCAGGGCGCTGACCAGCGATTTGGAAATCTCCGATTTGCCGCCCCCCGAGACCGTGCAAGGCTTGTAGCAGAAAGTGCCTTCGGCTTCCGTGCCGACTAAGCGCCAGCTTGGCGCGTGCGGATGTTTTTCCAGGTGGACTTTGAAGCCGCACGGATAGATGTAGGTATAACCGGCGAGGAGTTTCAACTGGCGCAGCTCATTGCTCCAAGTCCAGTCGGCTTGTTGTTCAAGCAAATCCATGTGCGTGTCTTCTGGCACATAGACGACTTGTGGATGACGTTTATCGATGCCGTGGCCTTCCGGGCGGAAGTCGATGATGTCGTCGTACATGCGTTGCATGTCTTGC
>CAYWXO010000113.1:3266-7617 GCA_964462255.1 uncultured Thiobacillus sp.
GGCGAGTGCGCCGCCGGAATGTTCTTCCTCGCTGCCGCCGAACAGGTTGGCGGCAAAGCTGATCTGCGATTTGATCTCTTTTTTGCTGTAGCCGAAATAGTTGTCGGCGATCAGCGTGACGATGACGCCGTCCATGTCGCGGCAAACGATCTTGAAAGCGCCGCCGTCGTTGTAACGCTCATCTTCATTTTTCCAGCACATGCCGTCGCGGCGCTGGCGCTCGCTGGCGTCGTCCCAATGCGGCAGGCCGAGTTCCTGTTTGCTTAAGCTGGTCAAGTGCGGTGCCAGGATGACGCAGCCGCTGTGGCCAGACCAATGTGTGACATCTAGCCCGGCATCGTTTTCCGGTAGATAGGGGTCGCCGGCGTTGCCGAAAATGCGTTCGACGAAATCGAGATTGGAAACGAGGCCGCCGGGCGCAAAAAAGCGCACTTCCATGCGTTTTTCTGGCATGACGCCTTTCACTTCCGGCGAAATCAGCGGCCGCAGCAGCAGCGATACCCATAAGCGGGCGTTGTGTTCCTGCTCGGCGGTGAAGGGCAATTTCAGCAACGCATCGGGCGGATTCATCGCCGCTTTGAATAAGGCGGCAAAGGTGGCGGCGGGCACGGCTTTCTTGTCCCACGGAATCGGCAGGCCGCCTGCAACGATATGAAAGACGCCATCGGTGGTGCGGCGATCTTTGCCGGGGTTGTGCAAGACGCCTTGACGCACCCGGTAGGAAGTCAGCCAAGCGGATTGAAATAGATCAGCATCGGCCGGCAGCGAGAGTTCGGCGGCCAGCCCGGCGCGATCCAGCACGAACGGGTCGGCGGGAAGCTGCAGCGTGGTTGCGACGCCATTGCGCGCCAGATAGGCGTTGAGAAAATCTTGAATGCGTTGATCGGCTGGGCAACGATAGCCCTGCAATAAGCGCCGATGCTGACGGTAATTGCGCAGCAGGTCATCGGCGGTGTCGAGCATGTCGTCTGGGTCGCCCATCCAACCGGGCTGCAAGAGCGAAGCCAGTTGCAGGTTGATCTGGCGGACCCGCTTCAAGCGAGCAGGGGGGAGGGGGGCACGGGCGGTGCCGGGAAAATCGTTTTTCATGGGGAATCTCGTTGAATGATGCGGGTATATTTTCGTGCTAGATCGTTAGCCGCGCTGATAAATATCCTCAAATCGCACGATATCGTCTTCGCCCAGATAGCTGCCGGATTGCACTTCAATCAGATGCAGCGGCAGTCGGCCGGGGTTTTCCAAACGATGCGTCGTGCCGAGCGGAATGTAGGTCGATTGATTTTCGGTGATGAGTTCTTCAACGCCATCGCGGGTGACGCGGGCAGTGCCGGACACCACAACCCAATGTTCGGCGCGGTGATGATGCATTTGCAGCGACAGCTTTTCGCCCGGCTTGACCATGATGCGTTTGACCTGGAAGCGTTCGCCGATGTCGATGCCTTCGTACCAGCCCCAGGGCCGGAAGACGCGGGTATGAAATTCATGTTCGCTACGGTCGTTGGCTTTCAGGTAATCGACGATTTTTTTCACATCCTGGGCGCGATTTTTATCGGCGATCAGCACGGCATCGGCGGTTTCCACAATCAGCAGATCAGATACGCCGATGGCCGCCACCATGCGCGATTCGGCGCGCACCAGGCTGTTTGCAACATCATCCAGATAAATATCCCCGCGCAGGACATTGCCGTTGGCGTCTTTGTCGCCGACATCCCAAAGGGCGGACCAGGCACCAATATCATTCCAGCCGATATCAGTCGGCACAACCGCGGCGTGCTGGGTATGTTCCATGACGGCGTAATCGATGGAATCGGACGGGCAGGCGGCGAACGCGGTTTTGTCCAGGCGGCAGAAATCCAGATCGTGCTGACCTTGTGCGAGCGAGGCTTCGCAGGCGGCGAGAATGTCTGGGCGCAGGCTGTTGAGTTCAGCCAGAAATTGTTGGCAATTGAACAAGAACATGCCGCTGTTCCAGTAGTAGTCGCCAGCGGCAAGGAATTTTTCCGCGTTTGCTTGATTCGGTTTTTCTACGAAGCGCGCCACTTGATGGACGCTTTGGGCGTTTTGTATGTTTGGGCTGGCTAACGCAGCACCCCGCTGGATATAGCCGTAGCCGGTTTCGGGTGCGTTCGGGACGATGCCGAAGGTGATCAGATAGCCGGCTTTGACCGCATCCAGGCCTGTCTGTATGGCTTGGTGAAAGGCGGCAACATCGTCAATGAGGTGATCGGCCGGCAATAGCAACATGACGGCATCTGGATCGCGTTTCAGCAGGGTTAGCGCGGCAATTGCGGCGGCTGGCGCGGTATTGCGGCCGACAGGTTCCAGAAAAATGCCGAGCGGATCTACGTCGATTTCGCGCATTTGTTCGGCGATGAGAAAGCGATGATCGTTATTGCACACAATCAGAGTGGCACCGACATCGGGCAGGCCCTTTAGTCGTTTGACGGTTTCTTGCACCATGGTCAAGTCTGACGCCAGCGGCAGTAGCTGCTTCGGCAAGGCTTTGCGTGACATTGGCCATAAACGGGTGCCGGAACCCCCGGACAGGATGACGGGATAAATGGTCATATTTAAATGCTCGGTTGAGAAGGTTTCATGAAGCGTGGTTTCGTGAAGCGTGGTTACGTGAAGCGTGGTTACGTAAAGCGAGGTTTTCGTGAAGGGCGAAGGTTAAAGGCAGCGGAAGTGAAGCGCAAACGCGGCGAAGTTCAAAACGGGCAGGGGCGGCGTGGGTTATTTTTTGCCGCGCCAGAAGGGTTTGCTGTGCGCCAGCCGCTGCCAAACGGTGCTGGATAACGCGCTCCGTCGCTGCATTTCACCTTCCAACGTGCCGCTCATTCGGCCAAGCGCAAAGGCGTTGTGCGGCGATTCTTGCGCCAGCGCGTGCAGTAGTTGCGTGCCGATCAGCGCATCATGGCCGCTGCCCAGGCTGTTTTGTAAATTCGCCAGCGCTTTGATGAAGCGTGTGGATTTTTTGCCATACAAGGGCGCGAAGGCATCGGCGGCGTAGCGCAATTTTTTCGCAGCGATGCGGGCGGCGTGTTGTTCGGCCGGGGTGAGTTGGCTGAATTTTCGGCAGTGTTTGCGCACCGTCAGCCAGCGTTTTTGCAGAATTTTGCCGGCCCAGGCGCGCGCTGGCGGTGATTTTTTGCGGGGTGGGTGGGGAGATAGGGACTGCGTAGGCAGGGGGTGGGTGAGCAAATCGCGTTCGATATCAAGAATGAGTTGGGTGAATTCCGGCTTGCGCAGGGCGGTTTGTGCGTGTTGGCGGGCCTGTTGGTGCGCCTGTTTGATGACTTGTTCTAGCTCGGGGCTGGCCGGGGTGGGGGCGTTAGTGGCAAGGGCGTTAGGAGCGGGTGCGTTAGTGGCGGGAGAAAGCGCTGACAATGCTGGCAAAGTTTCTTGCATGAACACATCCCAATCGCGGGCGGCGTTGAGCGTACCCATGGCCTCACGTAGCGCATTCACCCAAGCGGGGGCGGGCAGGCCGAGGCTGCGTGCCAACGTGACACCGGCGCGTAAACGTCGCATAGCAATACGCAGTTGATGCAGATATTCGGTGTCGTCAGCTTGTTCGAAAAAGCCGGGCAGGTTGCTGACGCATTGCGTCAAGGCCGCTTGCATGACGGCATGCCACGTTTCGTTCGCGCGTTGGTGACGATTGATTTCTGGCGTGACACTTTTGGCGGGGGCCGCCCGTTGCGCTCCCCTTAACACATAGCCGCGTTCGGCTTTGCTGCGCGGTTCAAGGTGCAGCGGTTCAGGGAGCAAAGGCGCGTGCGCCAGTAATTGCGTGGCGATATCAAACAGAAATTCTGCGTTGCCGGCCTTCAGCTCAATTTCGATCTCGGAGATGACTTGCGTTGCCGTGCCGGCTTGAATTTCACCGAGATCAAGCGCCAGTTCGGCATGGTCGTCACCGCGCGTTATTTGCCAAGTGCTGCGTTGAAATTCGGTGATGAAGACGGGCGCAATTTGCTGCAGATCAATACCGTGCAACAGGTTTAGCGCGGCTGGTGGCAGCAGCGAGAAGTCCGGCTGGCTGCCGTCGGCAATGGCCATCTCCCATTCTGGCCGGCTGGATATGGCCCCCAGTGTGGGGGCATCTGCTTTCATGGTTTGTACCCAATATGGGCCGACTTGACGTAAGCGGATAGCGATGGCGCGCTTCATCAATGCGAAGTGTGGCGTATCGAAATAAATACTGCGCAAAGCGTGCTGTTCCGCTTCAAATTCACTTAAAAGTGCGAGTTGACGGATGTTTTCGACCGATTGCGGCGGTAACGCGAGTTTTAGTTCAATTTCCATTTTTGTGGCTCCGGCGGCGAGTTATTGGCGGTTTGTGGGTGGC
>CAYWXO010000113.1:7717-10386 GCA_964462255.1 uncultured Thiobacillus sp.
CTGCGTTGCGATAGAAGGTGAGGGGCTATTAAGGGTAGCATTGAGATTCCTTGTTATGTTATCGCATCCCTTACCTCGCCCGGATTCCAGCCATGAGCATCCTCCCTGCCCCTGAACATTTGATTAATCGCGAACTTGGTATTTTAGAGTTCAATCGTCGCGTTTTAGCACAAGCCGAAGACCCTGCCACTCCCTTGCTGGAGCGCTTGCGTTTTCTGTGTATTTTCTCCAGCAACATGGATGAGTTTTTTGAGATTCGCGTGGCCGGGTTGAAAGAACAGATTAAGCTTAATCCCTTGCATGTTGGTTCTGATGGGGTGACCGCCCGTCAGATCAGCAAGCAGGTGGCCACGCTGGCGCATGAAATGGTTTTGCGCCAGTACAACCTGTTTAACCAAGAGGTGTTGCCGGCGCTGGAGCAACAAGATATTCGCTTTCTGCGGCGGACGCATTGGAGCGCCGAGCAGACTGAATGGATCCGCAATTTTTTCTTCAACGAGTTGATGCCGGTGCTGACGCCGATTGGACTCGATCCGGCGCATCCTTTCCCGAAAGTGCTGAATAAAAGTCTGAATTTCGCCGTCGAGTTATCCGGCAAAGATGCTTTTGGTCGCAATTCGGATCGCGCGGTGGTGCAAGCGCCGCGCGCGTTAAAGCGGGTGATTCAGTTGCCGACGGAAATTGCCGGTTGTGAGTATGGTTTTGTCTTTTTGTCGTCTATTTTGCATGCGCACGTTGGCGAATTATTTACCGGCATGGAAGTGCGCGGCTGCTATCAATTCCGCGTAACGCGCAATTCTGATTTGTTTGTCGATGACGAAGAAAACAAGAACCTGCGTGAGCAGTTACAAGGTGAGTTACCGCATCGACACTACGGTGATGCAGTGCGGCTAGAGGTGGCAGATAACTGTTCGCTGGAAATGACTAATTTCCTGCTGGAACAATTCGATCTCGGCCGCGAAGACCTGTTTCAAGTACATGGGCCAGTGAACTTAGTGCGTCTCATGGGGGTGCCGGATAAAGTGGAGCGGCCGGATCTGAAGTTTTCACCCTTCACGCCGGGGTTGCCGAGTGCGCTAATTAAGCAGCAGGATTTGTTTCAGGCAATCAGCGCGGGCGATATTTTGCTGCATCACCCGTATCAATCGTTTCAGCCGGTGATTGATTTCGTTCGTCAGGCGGCGGAAGACCCGAATGTGTTGGCGATACGGCAGACGGTTTATCGCACCGGCACCGATTCTGAATTAATGCGTCAGCTTATTTCTGCCGCACAGCGAGGCAAGGAAGTGACTGCCGTGGTTGAGCTGATGGCGCGTTTTGATGAAGAGGCCAATATCAATTGGGCCGAAAAGCTGGAAAAAGCCGGCGCGCACGTGGTTTATGGCGTGGTGGGCTACAAGACGCACGCTAAATTGGCGCTGGTGGTGCGGCGTGAAGCGGGTAAATTGAAGCGTTATGCGCATTTGGGTACGGGAAATTACCACCCGCGCACAGCACGCATGTACACCGATTTTGGCTTGCTGACCAGTCAACCCGATTTATGCCAGGATGTACACGATGTTTTCATGCAGTTGACCGGCCTAGGCAAAGCACATGAACATACTTTGCTGTTGCAATCGCCCTTTTCCATGCATCCCCGCATGATTCAGGCGATACGCCACGAAACTGAACTCGCCAAGCAAGGCGAAAAAGCCCACATCATCGCCAAAATGAATGCCTTACTGGAGCCGCGTGTTATTCATGCTTTGTATGAGGCATCACAAGCCGGCGTGCAGATTGATTTGATTGTGCGCGGCGTCTGCGCGCTTAAGCCAGGGATTCCGGGTTTATCCGATAACATCCGCGTGCGTTCGCTGATAGGGCGTTTCCTGGAGCATCATCGTATCTTTTATTTCCTGAATGGCGGCCAGGAAGATGTCTGGCTGGCCAGCGCCGATTGGATGGATCGTAATTTCTTCCGCCGCATTGAAACCGGTTTTCCGCTGCTAGACCCTAAACTTAAGCGGCGCGTCATCAATGAAGGGCTTAAGGCATGCCTGAAAGATAATCAGCGGACTTGGGACATGCAAGCCGATGGCAGCTTCCGCCGCCATTCCCGCCGCGGTAAAGCCTTTGATGCGCAATCGTTCTTGATGAGTTCGTTGGGGGCTAAGGTTTAAGGTTTTTATTGATTATGGGATGGATGTTATGACTCGCCTTGCCCCTTTGCCTATTGGTATATCAACGCTGCGTAAGATTATTGAGCGAGGCTGTTCTTATGTGGATAAAACAGAAATCGCCTATCAGTTGGTTTCGCGGCCCGGCCCCTGGTTTTTATCGCGGCCACGCCGCTTTGGCAAAAGTCTTTTTGTTGATACCTTAAAAGAAATTTTTGAGGGCGAAGAAGCGCTGTTTCGCGGGCTTTATATTCACGACAAGTGGGATTGGTCAGTTAAATATCCGGTGATTAAACTGGATTTTGCCGATGGCGTGATGCAAACGCGCGCAGAGCTGGATCAGCGTATTAGGGTTATGCTGACAGATAATCAAAGCCGGCTAGGCGTGACGTGTGATGCGGCACATTCGGATATTGCAGGCTGTTTTGCGCAGTTAATGCGCGAATGCCATGCAAAATACGGTCAGCGTGTTGTTGTTTTGATTGATGAATATGACAAACCGATACTTGATAA
>CAYWXO010000114.1:0-10297 GCA_964462255.1 uncultured Thiobacillus sp.
GCAAAATACCCGCAATATTATCGAGGCTAGAACGACAGACAACGACGCGCTCATAAGGGCTTTCGGCAATGAGACGACTGATCTCATGAATGGGCTGATTCAGGTCAACCCAATATATATCGGTGCGGTGCGTCATGATTGCGCCGATGCGCTGCTCATCCAAACGCAACACATTGGAGACAATTTCCTGTTCACTTTCGTGAAATACGCCGGCTTCAGCGCCCTGCTCCATCAGCACATTAATTTCATCGTCAGTGACCGGCGGCTCTTCTTTCCGGCGCGCGCCGAGCACGCGTAACAAAATGCTGGATGAAGTGGACAGCAGCCAGACCAACGGCCGGGAGAAACGCGACAGCGAATTCATCGGCCGCGCGATCAGGGACGCGACGCCTTCGGGAGCCAATAAGCCGAGACGCTTCGGCACCAGTTCACCCACCACAACCGAGAAATAAGTCAGCCCCAGCACCACGAGGGTGAGCGCAATGCCCTTAGCATAAGCCGGATCCAATAAAGAAAACTGATTAATCCAGTTAGCCAGTGGATCAGCCAAGGCGGCCTCGCCAATCGCACCACTCAAAATACCGATTGAAGTAATACCGATCTGAATAGTCGATAGAAAATTAGCCGGCTCGTTGTGCAACGCAAGCGCAGAACGGGCACCCGGGCTGCCATCATCGGCAAGGCGTTGCAACCGCGCTTTGCGCGAAGATATCACCGCGATTTCGGACATGGCAAAAACGCCATTGAGCAAAATCAGCAACAAAAGCAATGCGATATCCATATAAAAGCCGCCAATTATCTGAAGATATGCGGCTCATGAGTCAGGGAAAATGCATTTTGCCTGTGAATACGCGGCGTGCCTAGCTTTTAAAACCGCTTCAAATCCAATGCAGAACTTGCCGGTGCAGCGGAGATCAGCCCACAATTCACTACTAACCACAGCATAAAAAAACCGGCTTAAGCACCTTATCAGGCAACTAAGTAAGCCGGTTTTTACACACTTTTCACCCGTTTTTTTCCCGCTTGTTACGAGGCACCCTTTAATTGCCCCGTAAAAACGTGCATTACAGCGCGCGTGAAATCAGTTTCACCGTATCGTCATCCGGATGCGCGTCCACTTTAAATCCCAGGCCGGCACACAGTTTCAACATGCGGGTATTCGTTTTCAATACCTCGCCTTCGATCATGCGCAAACCTTTGGCACGCGCCAGATCCATCAAGACATCCATTAGCTTGTGGCCGATGCCTTGATGCTGCCAATTGTCGTCCACCACCAAAGCAAACTCGCAGGACGTGCCATCCGGGTTGACGGCGTAACGTGCCACCGCCAGCTCAATCTGCTTCCCGTCTTTTTCGGTTACGACTAACAAGGCCATTTCGCGGTCGTAATCAATTTGCGTGAAGCGCACCAGCATGCTGGGTGAAAGCTCCTGCACTGCATCCATATAGCGGAAATACTTGGTTTCTGATGACAAACCACGGACAAAGGCTTGCGTCATATCCGCATCTTCTGGCCGCATCGGGCGGATGGTGACATCCGCGCCATTCGGTAACTGCCACTGCTGCACCAGATGCGTCGGGTAAGGATGAATCGCCATGTGGCTATAGCGATCGGCAGAAGGCGCGCGCGGGCGAATAATGACGCGGGCATCAGCGGCGAGTGCGCCCTGTTCGTCAATCAACAGCGGATTAATATCGAGCTCTTCCAGCCAAGGCAAGGCGCAAACCATTTCAGAAACGCGCAACAAAATGGATTCCAGCGCTTCGCTATTCACCGCCGGTCGATTGCGGAATTTGCCGAGCAGCTTATGAACCCGGGTGCGTTTGATCAAATCGTCGGCCAGGTAATGGTTCAACGGCGGCAGCGCAACGGCGCGATCTTGTACGGCTTCGACATCGACGCCGCCAGCACCAAACATAATGACTGGCCCTAATACTGGATCGGTAGCAACACCAATCAACACTTCGCGCGCATTCGGACGTTTCACCATCGGCTCAATCACCACGCCATCCAGCTTGGCGTCGGGTTGATGCTTCTTCACTTCCGTCATCATGGTCATGAATGCAGCCCGCACCGCTTGGCCGCTCGCCAAGCCAAGACGCACGCCACCGACATCGGATTTATGGCTGATCTGCTGCGAATTAATCTTCATCACCACCGGGAAGCCCATTTGCTGCGCCATCAACATGGCTTCAGAGGCATCGCGGGCAATCAAGGTTTGCGCCACCGGAATATGGAAAGAGGCCAACAAAGACTTCGATTCCACTTCGGTTAGCGTGTGGCGGCCTTGCGAGAGCGCACTTTCAATAATCATGCGCGCGCCTTCCACATCCGGCTCGGCCTGTTCGGTCAGCGATGCCGGCGTTTGCATGAGCAAACGCTGATTCTCGTAGAACGCAGACAAGAAGGAGAACACTTCTACCGCCGGCTCCGGCGTGGTGAAGTAAGGAATGCCCGCCTCTTTGAACAGTTTGCGACCCTCGGAAACCTGGCTTTCGCCCATCCAACAGGTCAACACCGGCTTGAGTGAGGTTTTGGCGACATCAATAACCGCTTGCGCGGCTTCGGTCGGCTTGGTCATCGCTTGCGGCGTCAGCATGGTCAACACGCCGTCAACGCCGGGGTCTGCCAGGCAGGCTTCTAGTGCGGCGTGGTAACGCGCTGCGCCGGCGTCGCCGATGATGTCAACCGGATTGCCATGCGACCAGGTCGGCGGCAGCGCTTGATTCAATTTTTCCAGGGTCGGTGCAGACAGCTCAGCCAATCTGATGCCTACGTCCATGGCCAGATCGGTCGCCATCACGCCGGGGCCGCCGCCATTGGTGACGATGGCCAGGCGGTTGCCGGTCGGTTTGATGTGGGTGGAAAGCGCGCGCGCGCAAGCAAACAATTGCATGATGGTTTTCACGCGCACTACGCCAGCACGACGCACTAAGGCATCGAACACGGCATCGGAGCCAGCCAGCGCGCCAGTGTGTGACTGCGCGGCTTTCGAGCCTTCTTCGTGACGACCGACTTTGATGATGACAATCGGCTTCAAGCGGGAGACGTTGCGCAGTGCGCTCATGAAGCGGCGTGCGTCGCGGATGCCTTCGATGTATAGCAAGATGCCTTTGGTTTGCGGGTCGTAGGCGAGGTAATCAAGAATTTCACCGAAATCAATGTCGGCGGAAGCGCCAGTCGAAATGACGCTGGAGAAGCCGATGCCGTTCGATTCGGCCCAATCCAACATGGCGGTACACAGCGCGCCAGACTGCGACACCAGCGCCAAATCGCCCGGTGAGGCGGTGCCAAGCGCAAAGGTGGCATTCAAGCCGATGGCCGGACGCTGTATGCCCAAACAATTGGGGCCGATGAAGCGGATGCCGTGTTTCTTGGCCATCGTCGAGATGGCTTCTTCCAGCGCTATGCCTTTCGCGCCGATTTCGCGGAAACCAGCCGAAAGGACGACAACATTGCGCACGCCGCGCTTGCCGCAATCGTCCATGATTTGGGCGACGGTGGTAGCCGGTGTCGCGATGATGGCGAGGTCTGGCGTTTCCGGCAGGTCGCTGGCATAGGCGTAACACTTCTCGCCAAGCAACGTTTCGTATTTCGGGTTGACTGGGTAAACCGGCCCGGTAAAGCCGGATTTGCGTAAGTTGGCGTAAATTACGCCGGCAACGGAATCTTCGCGCGCACTGGCACCAAACACAGCAACCGAACGCGGAGATAAAAGGGGGTGTAAGTAATGACTAGACATTAGTTTCTTTCAGAAAATCAAGGAATAAAGCAGCAATCAATCGGAATTAAAGGAAAGCAAAGAGCGGTTCAGCGCCCATGCTATGACACAAAGGGTTACATTTCTATTTAACCGAACCTATATTGAATATTGTTTTTTGCAACGCAACAACTTTTATGAATACCGCCTACATCAGTCATCCCGAATGTTTGAAACATGATATGGGGCATTCCCACCCGGAGAGCCCTGCCCGTTTGCGTGCCATTGAAGACCGCCTGCATGCCGCGCACTTGTTCGATTATTTGTCGCACCATGACGCGCCGTTGATCCATCGCAGCCAGTTATTACGCGTACATGAAGCCGCCTATATTGATGCGGTGGAAGCGGCCTCGCCCTACGAAGGGACGCATGAGCTGGATCACGATACCGTGATGAATCCGCATACGCTGGATGCGGCCTACCACGCCGCCGGTGGCGCAGTAATGGCGGTTGATCGCGTGATGCACAACAGTTCCACCAATGCTTTTGTCGCCTGTCGTCCACCCGGCCACCATGCCACGCGCAATCAGGCCGGCGGTTTTTGTCTGTTCAATAACGTTGCCATTGCCGCGGCGCATGCACTGGCGGCGTACAAGTTGGCGCGCGTGGCAATCATCGATTTCGATGTGCATCACGGCAACGGCACAGAAAATATTTTCCAGGACGATGCGCGCGTCATGCTCTGTTCCACTTTCCAGCATCCGTTTTATCCCTTCAGTGGAGTTGATGCTACCCAATGGACGAATCCCAATATAGTCAACGTGCCGTTGCCGGCGGCTACCACCGGCAAGCGTTATCGGGAAGCGTTCGAAACGCAGGTGATGCCGCGCCTGCAAGCCTTTAAGCCGGAGATGCTGTTCATCTCGGCCGGATTCGATGCGCACCGCGAAGACGATATGGGCCAGTTTGGTTTAATGGAATCCGATTACATCTGGATTACTGAGCAGATCATGGCGATTGCCGCCCAGCATGCGCAGGGACGCATTGTTTCGGTGCTGGAGGGCGGCTACGACCTGAGTTCACTGGGGCGCAGTGTGGCAGCGCATATCAAGGTATTGGCAGACTTGTAATTCATGGGGTGGGTGCCGCTTTTTTCGCCGAACTTTCATACCGTTGGCATTAAAAATGATCTACTCTTTGAAAGTTGCTGCACTGCAATATTTTCCAACAGGAGTGTGAGATGACGAACGAGATGACAACAAACGCGATGAACAAACCCAACAAAATGATCTTTACCTTTGAAGAAGGGGACGGCAAAAACAAAATGCAACTCGGCGGCAAGGGGGCCAACCTTTGCGAAATGACGCAAATTGGTCTCAACGTGCCGCCCGGCTTCGTCATTACCACGCAAGCCTGCCTCGCCTTCCTGGAAAATAACCGCATGCCGGACGGCGTCATGGACGATGTCCGCCAGCACATGACCGTGCTCGAAAACAAGACTGGCAAAGGCTTTGGCTCGGCGGATAACCCGCTGCTGGTGTCGGTGCGTTCAGGCTCCGCCATGTCGATGCCCGGCATGATGGACACCATTCTTAATCTCGGCCTGAATGAAACGGCTTTGCAAGGTTTAATCAAGCAAACTGGCAACGAACGCTTCGCGTGGGATGCTTACCGTCGCTTCATCCAACTGTTTGCCAAAATTGCGCTCAATATTTCGGACGAACACTTCGACGCCAAAATGGCCGAAATCAAGGCGCTTTACCACGTCAAAGAAGACGTTGACCTGAAAGCCGAACACCTGCGCGAGCTCGCCGAAGCCTTCTTGGCCATTGCGCATCGTTACTCAGGCAAACCATTCCCACAAGATCCTTACGATCAACTCGATATCGCCATCAAGGCGGTGTTCCGCTCCTGGAATGGCAAACGTGCCATTGATTACCGCAAGCAATTCAGAATTACCCCGGAAATGGCCAGCGGCACCGCGGTGAATATTGTCACCATGGTGTTCGGCAATATGGGCAACGATTCCGGCACTGGCGTCGGTTTTACCCGCAATCCGGGCACCGGCGAAAACATGATTTACGGTGAATATCTGGTCAACGCCCAAGGTGAAGATGTCGTTGCCGGCATCCGCACGCCGAAGCCCATCGCCGATATGGCGCAAGAAATGCCGGATATCTACGATCAATTGATCCAGTTGCATAACCGCCTCGAATCCCATTACAAGGAAGTGCAGGATTTCGAATTCACCATCGAAAAAGGCATTCTTTATTGCTTGCAAACCCGTAATGGCAAGATGAATGCACGCGGCATGGTGCGCAGTTCAGTCGAAATGTGCAACGATGGCTTAATCAGCAAAGAACAAGCCTTGTTGCGTATTCAACCGTCCATGTTGGAACAACTGTTAGTGCCGCAACTGTCGCCCAATTTCAGAGGTAATTCGTTGGCGCAGGGCTTGCCCGCCTCACCGGGCGCGGCATCTGGGCATATCGTTTTTGATGCCGACACCGCTGAATTACGCGGCCGCGCCGGTGAAAAAATCATCCTGTTGCGTGAAGAAACCAAGCCGGAAGACATCCATGGCTTCTTCCAGGCGCAGGGCATTTTGACTAGCCGTGGTGGCAAAACTTCACACGCTGCGGTGGTGGCGCGCGGCATGGGCAAAGCCTGTGTGTCCGGTTGCGCGGCGATCCATATTGACGATGTAGCACGCAAGGCCAAGATTGGTGAGATGACACTGCATGAATGGGATGTCATTACCATTGATGGCGGCACCGGTCATGTCTATGCCGGCGAAGTGCCCACCGTTGAGCCTGAGTTTTCTGCCGAGCTGAATGAATTGCTGGCTTGGGCCGACGCAGCAGCGCGGCTTGAAGTTCGCGCCAATGCAGATACGCCCAGTGACGCAGTCAAGGCGCGTACTTTTGGCGCCAAAGGCATTGGTTTGTGCCGCACGGAGCGGATGTTTAACAGCACGGATCGCCTGCCTATTGTGCAGGAGATGATCTTGGCGGAATCGCTGGAAGAACGCCAAGCCGCACTCGATCGCCTACTGCCCATCCAGCGTAATGATTTCAAGGGCATGTTCAAAGCGATGAAAGGGTTGCCGGTGACGGTGCGCTTGCTCGACCCGCCGATGCATGAATTTTTGCCCACCGCCGCGCAGTTAGAGATGGAAATTACCCATCTGCGCCATCTGAAAGACACCATCAAGGGCATTGAAGATCTACCGGAAACGCTTAAGTTATTGAACCCTGGTCTGTATCAAAAATATGCCGACGGCCTAGGTAACCTTAATAATGCCATGACCACCTTTAAAGAATCTCATCTTGAAGAGGATGTCATCGTTAAGAAAGAGAAGACGCTGCGTAAGGTGCGTTCACTGGCCGAAGTCAACCCCATGTTGGGCCATCGTGGCGTGCGGTTAGGCATTACCTTCCCGGAAATCTACTCCATGCAGATTCAGGCGGTGCTGGAAGCCGCCGCCCTCTGCGCCAAGGAAGGAATCGAGGTTTATCCTGAAATCATGGTGCCGCAGGTGGCGACAGTTGAAGAGCTGATGCGCATTCATAGCTACGTTAAGCGCATCCACAAGATCGTTGAACTGACGCATGGCATTGATGTGCAGTACAAATTTGGCAGCATGCTTGAAGTGGTGCGCGCATGTATGCGGGCTGGCCGGATGGCAGAAGATGCTGAGTTCTTCTCATTCGGCACCAATGATCTCACGCAAGCCACTTTCTCTTTCTCACGCGAAGATGCGGAAAACAAGTTCCTGCCCGCCTACAACGAAACCGGCATTTTGCAAGACAACCCGTTTGAAGTGCTCGACATCAAAGGCGTCGGTGAAGTGATGAAGATTGCCGTCGAACGCGGTCGCAGCACCCGTCCCGACCTGAAAATTGGCATTTGCGGCGAACATGGCGGCCATCCCGAATCAATTGCCTTCTGCCACGAGATTGGCCTCAACTATGTGTCCTGTTCCGGCCCGCGGGTACCCATTGCACGTTTGGCCGCTGCGCAGGCGCAGTTGCGAAGCATTGCTTGAATACTTAAACGCAAAAACGGCCACGGGCACCAGTCTGCCCGTGGCCGTTTATTTGTCTTACATGCCCAGCCTTACATGCCCGGCAACATGCCCTTCATGCCTTGCATCATTTTCGCTAGCCCCCCCTTCCCCATCGATTTCATCATCTTCTGCGCTTGTTCAAACTGTTTAAGCAGGCGGTTAACGTCTTGCACTTGCATGCCTGAACCGGCGGCAATTCGACGTTTGCGGCTAGCTTTGAGGAGTTCCGGTTTGCGCCGTTCCAGCGGGGTCATTGAATTGATGATGCCTTCAATGCGACGCATCTGATCTTCGCCTTGCGCTAACTCGCCAGCCCCAATCTTGCTGCCGCCGGGCAGTTTGTCCACCAGAGATGACAGGCCGCCCAGTTTCTTCATTTGCTGCATTTGCGATTTGAAGTCTTCCAGGTCAAAGCCTTTACCGCTCTTCAGCTTTTGTACGGTTTTAAGCGCTTCAACCTTATCGACATTGCGCTGCGCATCTTCCAACAGCGACAGCACATCACCCATGCCCAAGATGCGATTCGCCATCCGCTCGGGATGGAAAACTTCGATACCGTGCAGCTTTTCGCCCACCCCCACCAGCTTAATCGGTTTACCGGTGACATGACGCACCGACAAAGCCGCGCCACCGCGTGCATCGCCGTCCAACTTGGTGAGAATGACGCCGGTGAGTGGCAAGGCATCATTAAAAGCCTTGGCCGTATTGACCGCATCCTGACCCTGCATAGCATCGACGACGAACAGCGTTTCAATCGGCTTCAGCAAGGCGTGCAGGTCTTTGATCTCGGTCATCATCACTTCATCGACATGCAAGCGACCGGCGGTATCAACGATTAACACTTCAAACAGATGTTTGCGGGCGTAATCAAGCGCAGCGAGGGCGATGTCCGTCGGTTTCTGCTCGGCAGAAGACGGGAAAAATTCGGCTTCCGCCTGCGCGGCCACCAACTTCAATTGCTCGATAGCGGCCGGCCGATACACGTCACAGCTCACCACCAGAATGCGTTTTTTACCGGCTTCGCGAATGACGCGCACCAATTTGCCGGTCGAGGTCGTTTTGCCGGCCCCCTGCAACCCTGCCATCAAAAACACGGCGGGTGGTTGGGTGGCAAAGGAGAGCGGCGCGGCTTGGTCGCCCATCAAATGCGTCAGCTCTTTATGCACGATGCCGATCAAGACCTGACCGGGCGTCAGGCTGGTCATGACCTCCTGGCCTAATGCCCGTTCTTTGACGTTGGCAATGAATTCGCGCACCACCGGGAGCGCGACATCGGCCTCCAGCAAGGCGACGCGTACTTCGCGGAGTGCATCCTGGATATTGGCTTCGGTCAGGCGGCCCTGGCCGCGCAAGTTTTTTACAACGCGGGAAAGTCGGTCAGTCAGGTTGTCAAACATGATGGCTATACAGTTGAGGATTGAGTGGCGAGGGTGACGATGGGATAAACTTGCGCAGTCTAACAAATCAACCGTGATCAACCATGCCGGATTCTCTGCTTTTTGCTATTACCGCCTTGGCTTATCTTGGCCTTGCCACTTGGTTTTGGCCCGGACGGCCAGGCTGCTGCCGGACCGATTGGATGCCACGCCTGTTGCCGCTCGCCCCGTTGGCCCTGCATCTGTACTTGTTGCATGCGGGCGTTTTTGGCAGTGAAGGCATACGCATTGGCTTTTCGACTTCCATTTCTGCCGTTGCCGCGCTGACGGTGCTGACTTACGCCGGTGCAGCCTGGCGCTACCATTTGGGCGGCGTGCAAGGTTTTGTGCTCGCCTTCGCTGGGGTCGCCGTTGCCATTGAAGCGATTGCGCCGCTGCCGCATGTGGCGACCTATAGCAGCATGCCTATTTTCAAGCTGCATCTGGCGATGGCGTTTGCGGCCTACGCGTTGTTTACCATTGCCGCTTTGCACGCTTTGTTGATTGCACTGGCCGAAAAACATCTGCATCGGGCAGTGCCGCCAGCGATGGTGGCCGGCTTGCCACCGTTGCTAACGCTGGAAAAATTGTTGTTCCGCATGGTGCAACTCGGCTTTTTGCTGCTGACCTTGACGTTACTTTCCGGCGCGTTGTTTTCCGAAGAGATTTTTGGCCAACCAGCGCTGTTGAATCATAAAACGGTATTTGGCCTGATTTCCTGGGCGATTTTCGCCGCCTTGCTGCTCGGACGACGCATCTACGGCTGGCGCGGCCGCACCGCCATCTATTGGACACTGGCCGGCTTCATGAGCTTGATGCTGGCCTATGTCGGCGTTAAGTTTGTCCTGGAAGTGCTGCTCGGACGCTAACACCGCACTTCACCCCGCGGCTTTGTTTTCCAGAAATTCCCAGCGCGCTAACAACCCCGTAGGTTGGGCTGACGTAAGGAAGCCCAACGCTCGCGCACCCTGTTGGGCTTCGCAAGCTCAGCCCAACCTACCAAGGGTTGTTCAGCCCGCGGCTTTGTTTTCCAAAACCTCCCAGCGCGCTAACAGATTGAGCAATTCTTCTTCGATTTGCGTGCTGCGAAGCGTCAATTGCGCCGCTTGGGC
>CAYWXO010000115.1:0-7079 GCA_964462255.1 uncultured Thiobacillus sp.
AAGGCGGCGATGGACGATGATTTCAATACGCCGGAAGCCGTGGCGGTGTTGTTTGATATGGCGGCGGAAGTGAATCGTTTGCGTCAAGTTGATCTGGCGAAGGCGGGTCAGGTGGCGGCGCAGTTGAAAGCGCTGGCGGCGATTTTGGGCTTATTGCAACGCGACCCGGAGCAATTCATGCAAGGCGGTGGTGGCGAGCACGAGGCCGATGCCGGCTATGACGCGGTGCGCATTGAAGCGTTGATCAATGAGCGTTTGGCCGCACGCAAGGCGAAGGACTTCAAACGTTCCGATGCGATACGCGATGAATTGAAGGCCGCCGGCGTGATTCTGGAAGATGGCGCACAAGGCACGTTGTGGCGGCGCGAGTGAGCAACAGTTGTGTTGGGGGTTGGATTGTGGTGCGTTGTTATGTGCGCTACGATCCGCAGCATGAGCACAATGACCTTTGATACCCAAGAGTTAGTTCGCGAACTGCGTAGTGCCGGCGTGCCTCAAGAGCAAGCCGAAGCCGTAGTGCGAACTATTGTCACTGCGCACGAAGGACTTGCCACGCAGCATGATCTAGCCCTGCTTGAGAGCAAGCTAGATGGGAAATTCACCGTGATTGACGTTAAATTCGACAAGGTGCAATGGATGCTAGGCATTGTTATTGCTCTGGCCGTTGCCAACTTCGTCAAACAGTTTTTCTGAGGCTGGCGACTTTAAGCATTAAAGTGCAGTAACGCTAAATCTAAAATTCCAGCTTTAATGAGCCGCTAGGGCGGAAAAACCGGCGGTAGTTTGCCGGTGCCTTCCGCCGTTTTGGCGTTGTCTTGGCGTTGTCTTACTGTTGTTGCATTCGGCGGAAGGCGCGATAAAGCCGCTTTTCCGCCCTACGATATTTTCTTAGCTCCGCTCGTCCAGCCATTTGCCGATAGCGGGCGGCACGGTTTTCTGTGCTTTGCCGCTGACGTAAATGCCGATGTGGCCGCCGGGGAAGGAGAGTTCGGTGTAATCCTTGCTGCCGAGTTTGCCGCGCATGGCACGGGATGCGTCCGGTGGCACCAGATGATCTTGTTCCGCGAAGACGTTCAGCACCGGCATGGTGACGTTTTTCAGATTGACCGGATCGCCGATTTCCAGGCCACCTTTCAGCAGTTTATTTTGCTGATAGAAGTCTTTGATGAACTGGCGGAAAGCTTCGCCGGCTTGGTCTGGGCTATCAAAAATCCATTTTTCCATGCGCAGGAAGTTTTTCAGTGCTTCCGGGTCGTCCAGGGTATCAAGCAGGCCCAAATACTTCTGGCCCATGAGCTGATACGGCTTCAGGTTGAGGAAGGTCCAGTTCAGCATTTCGCCGGGGACATTGCCCATGGTATCGACGACCAGATCGGCATCCACCTGCTGCACCCAATGCGACAGCATATTGTCCGGTGTTTGGAAATCGACCGGCGTCACCATGGTGACCAGGTTTTTCACCTTCTCAGGATGCAGCGCCGAGTAGCACAGCGAGAAGGTGCCGCCCTGACAAATGCCGAGAATGTTGATTTTGTCGAGGCGATGCCGTTCGCAGATGATATCAACGCAGCGATCTAGATAGCCGTTGATGTAATCGTCGAGCGTCAGGTAACGGTCGGCTCGATCCGGATAGCCCCAGTCGATCAAATAAACATCCTGACCGGCGTCCATCAAGGCTTTTACGGTGGAGCGATTTTCCTGGATGTCCGCCATGTACGGCCGGTTCACCAAGGCGTAAACGATCAATAGCGGTGTTTTGCTCTGCACTTTTTCAGCCGAGGGATTGAAGCGAAACAGCGTCAGTTTGTCTTCTTGGTAGATGACGGTTTTCGGGGTGACGCCGGTGCTGATCTCACCGACTTCCATCAGATTTTTCATGCCATGCGACAGCTTTTGGCCGTAGCTGGTCAGTTCTTGCATGACGGCGTCGGGACGCATATCGAACGGGATCATTTTTCATCTCCTGCTTTAGCGGGCTTGGCGGTAGAGGCGGTAGATTTAGCGGCGGCTGATTTGGCGGCAGCAGGTTTGGATGCGGTCAACTCTGACGTGGCTTCTTCCTGGACGACAGCTTGCGTCAGCATGGTTTGGCGCATGGCTTCAAGTTGCGTTTGCAGACTTTTCAGCTCTTTATGCATCTTCAGATTGTCGCGGCGCAATTCTTGTTGCCGGCGTTGTAGCGTGCTGATTTCAGCGTGGGTCGGCATGTGCATCGCTTCCAGCGTCTGATCGACCATGCGGGACATTTGTTGTTTCAGCGCCAGCAGCGTGTTGACCAAACGGCCGTAAAGCGATTGATATTCCGCGGTCATGACGAATTCGGCATAAGCCGCTTCGCTCATTTCCACCCATTGGTCATACAGCTCGCGCAGGCTGGTAATGGGTTTGCCGTCTTTCATGCGCTCTTGCAAGGCGGCCTGAAAGCGCTTGGTGCTTTCCATGCCGAGTTTGCCAAACGCTGCTTGATAGCCTTGCGTTGCTGTCATGTAATCCATTTGGCGCTGCGCCAGGATTTGATATTGCTCTTGTGATTCGCGCGAATAGCCAACGGTGGGCACGGAGAGAAACTTGTTGATCTGATCCTGCATTTGCTGCGTGTTGCCTTGCTGGAAGGCTTTTGTATAGTCGCCCGGCATCGGCATGACGTTGGCGGCCAAGCGATTCCAAGTGTCCATTGGCTGATCCCAGAAGGTGGTCAGGCCTTTGAATTGATTGTTCTGAAACATGGATTCTGGTTTGAAGGCGGTGCCCATTTGCGACCAGTCGCTCCAGGTTTTTTGCATGCCTTCCAGCCAGCCGTTGATGGCTTCCATGCCGCCGTTGGGTTTGGCTTGATTGCCGGACATGAATTTCTCCGCCAGGCTGAAATAGCCTTGGCTCACGTCCATCAATTTGCCAAAGGCATCGCGTCCGGTCGGCGGGGCCATCGGCGAGACGGTTTGCCACCATTGCGTTAAACCGTCGGTGAACGGGTTTTTGGGGGCTTCGGGGGCTTTCATGCCGCTCTGAGCGAGATCTGCCCAGGCTTTCCAATAATTCTGCTGCGAATTCATCCAGCTTTCGGTCCAGTCGTTCGCGTTGCTCACGTTGTTACTCCTTGGTTAGGTCATTTAGTCACGACGAAACAATTTTTGTGCGTCGCAGCAAAATATGCAAGTGCAATGTACAAAAAGCCGAATAGAATTTGCACTTGGGGGACGTAGTATTTCATTCATTGCAGGAGATTATCTATGTTTGATGATGTTGTTATTGTTGCAGCAGGTCGTACACCCGTAGGTGCTTTCAATGGTGCATTGGCGGGAATTCCAGCCAGTGCGCTCGGTGCGCATGTGATTAAAGCGCTGTTGGCGCGAGCCAATTTGCAGCCGGGACAGATTGACGAAGTCATTCTGGGTCAGGTGTTACAAGCCGGCGTCGGGCAGAATCCGGCACGGCAAGCGGCGTTGGCAGGCGGTTTGCCCGACACCGTTTCGGCGCTGACCATCAACAAGGTTTGCGGCAGCGGTTTGAAAGCGGTGCATTTGGCGGCGCAAGCGGTGCAGTGTGGCGATTCCGGCATTCTTATTGCCGGTGGCCAGGAAAATATGAGTTTGTCGCCGCATGTGTTACCGAAATCGCGCGATGGCAAACGCATGGGCAATTGGGAGTTGGTTGATACGATGATTCAGGATGGCCTCTGGTGCGCGTTCAACAACTGCCACATGGGCATCACCGCGGAAAATATCGCGGCGAAGTATGAATTTTCGCGCGCCGAGCAGGATTTGTTCGCAGCGACCTCGCAGCAACGCACCGAAGCCGCGCAAAAAAATGGCCATTTCGATTCGGAAATTATTCCGGTAGAAATTCCGCAGCGCAAAGGCGATCCGGTGGTGTTTGCCAAGGATGAATTTCCGCGCGCCGGCACCACCGCCGAGACGCTGGGCAAGCTGAAAGCCGCCTTCAAAAAGGATGGCACGGTGACGGCGGGTAATGCTTCCGGCATCAACGACGGTGCCGCTGGCGTGGTGGTGATGAGCGGTGCCATGGCGCGTCAATTGGGATTGAAGCCGTTGGCGCGCGTGGTCAGTTTCGGCAGTGCCGGTGTTGATCCGGCGATTATGGGCACCGGCCCGATTCCTGCGGTGCGCAAGTGTCTCGATCGTGCCGGCTGGTCGGCGAAAGATCTCGATATGATCGAAGCGAATGAAGCTTTTGCCGCGCAGGCCATGTCGGTGAACAAGGAGTTGGGTTTCGACCCGGTCAACGTCAACGTCAGCGGTGGTGCCATTTCAATCGGCCACCCGATTGGCGCTTCTGGCGCACGTATTCTGGTGACGCTGCTGTACGGCATGCAGCGCACCGGCGCGAATAAGGGCTTGGCTACGTTGTGTATTGGCGGCGGCCAGGGTGTGGCGCTTGCGGTAGAAAGAATGTGAAATTGATGTGTTTTTGAATTGAAAAGGATCAAATTATGAGTCATGGATTAGAGGGAAAAGTCGCTTTGGTTACTGGCGGCACTGGCGGTATCGGTAGCGCTATCTGCGTGAAGCTGGCGCAAGCGGGTTGCAAAGTGGTGTCCACTTATGTTGAAGACGCGCAAGCCGAAGCGTGGCAAGCCAAAATGGTTTCTGAAGGCTTCGATATGGCGATTGTGAAATGTGATGTAGCCAATTTCGATGATTGCAAAGCCATGGCAGAAAAACTGAACGCAGATTTCGGTGGTGTTGACGTGTTGGTCAACAATGCCGGCATCACCAAAGACGGCACCTTCCGTAAGATGGGGCCGGAGCAGTGGAATGCGGTGATCAACGTTAATCTGGTGTCGGTGTTTAACGTGACCAAGCAATTTATCGACGGCATGATGAATAAGGGCTGGGGCCGTGTGATCAATATTTCGTCGATCAACGGTCAGAAAGGTCAGTTTGGTCAAACCAACTATGCGGCCGCCAAGGCGGGAATGCATGGTTTCAGCATGTCGCTGGCGCAAGAAACCGCCAAGAAAGGCGTCACCGTTAACTCTATTTCGCCCGGTTATATCGGCACGGAAATGGTCATGGCAATTCCGGAAGAAGTGCGTAATGGTATCGTCGCGCAAATTCCGGTTGGTCGCCTTGGCAAGCCGGAAGAAATCGCCGCGCTGGTGACTTTCCTGGCTTCTGAAGATGGCGCATTTATCACCGGTGCCAATATTGCCGCCAACGGCGGACAGCACATGTGCTAGTGCGCATGGCCGACAACACGCGTGAGGTGTGTTGTCGGTTTTTTATGTGTTGTCGGCTTTTATATTTTGGGAGAAGGGTATGACCGCAGAACGCCTGATCAAGAAATATCCCAATCGGCGTCTTTATGATACGGAGGAAAGTCGTTACGTCACGCTGGCTGAGGTGAAAGGCTTGGTGATGAACGCCATTTCTTTTCGTGTTATTGACTCCCAGAATGATGCCGATATTACGCGGGCCATTCTGTTGCAAATCATCATGGAGCAAGAGGCGGGCGGGCATCCGTTGTTTACATCAGCGATGTTGGAACGTTTTATTCGCTTTTATGGCAATACGGCGCAAGCCGCGTTTACGATTTTTCTCGAACAGAGTCTTGAGTTATTCATCAAGCAGCAAAGTATGTTTACCGAACAAATGCAGGGTGTCTGGGGGGGCAACCCCATGGAATTCTGGAACAAGCTGGGCCAGCAGAATATGGGCTTTTGGCAAGATATGGATGCCCTCTACAACCGTTCTGGCAATTCAAACGATTCTGACAAAAAAGACTGAATTCAAGCGCAGGATGCTGCATTTCTGTTTTATCAATTGACCTGAGCATGAAACAATCGCGGAAATTTGTAGTGTCGTGACTTATTCCGCTTGATCAGGAGAGAAAACAGGTATGTCCAGCAGTATTGAGATATTCGTTCTTGGCGATTACGGCCCGTTTTCTGAACAAGGCAAAAGTATTGGTTATCAACTATTCGTCAATGGCGATAGTTATTTAATTGATTTGGGTGCGCCGCTGTTTCAGCAAATTGGGGGCAGCGGAATTGGGCAGATTAATGGCGTGTTGATTACGCACTGTCACGATGACCATAAACGCTGGTTTACCGATGTCGCGTTGTTTTTCAAATATGCCCCTTCATTGCGCCGCCGCTTGAAGCTATTTACCTCGGATACGGTTGCGCACAGCATCAAACGGAGCGCTGGCGCTGCCCTTAATCAGAGCTTGGATGGCGAATCGAAGCGTCAGGTTGATCTCGCATTTGAAGAATATGTTGAGCATGTGCCGGTCGGGCCGCGCGCACGCTATCGGATGGGCGTAGAGGATAGTCCGGACGGTGGGCGGCGCTGGTTCATTTGTGATAGTGACGGTGTGCATCTCAGGCCTGAGCAGGCAAAAGTGGTGTTAAGCCGGCGAACCGGGCAGCCGCGCATGTTGTTTCGCGATCCGGACAGCCAGGAATGGGTTGAGCCAGAAACGTATTATTCCTTCAGTTCGACGGTTTTTTATGAAGCAGCGCCTCGCATGATTGAAGGTGAGGGCTATTCCATACGCATCTTTAATGCGCCGGTCTGGCATGGGCTCCCCAATTTTGGGCTGGAAATTCAGGCGGGCAATGAGCGGCTGATTTTTAGCTCTGACACCATGCATAACGTGCCCCTTTGGCAATCGCTGTATCAAGAAAAGCGGCAGCCAACCTGCGATTTGACCGCCCCGGAGTTTTTGCAAGCGCAGGTGTTATTGGGTGATATCAATGATTACATTGAGCGCACTTGGAGCCCGCAGCGTTACGAAGAGGCGATACGGACGTTTGACGGCGCGGCGGTGATTCATGATGTGACCGGGCGTTACGGCGTGGTGCATACGGAATATCACGGTCTTGCGCAGACTACGTTGAATCCGGCGCGCACTTTATTGACGCATGCACCGGATCACTTCACGGTGGTGGGCTGGCCGTTGATGAAGGCCGGCAAACGCTACCGTGTGGTTGACAACACTTTTCATGAGGTAGGCCACGAGGGCGTTTTGTGGCCGATAGACGCGGATGTTTACCATAAGAAGAACGGTGCATTTTTCGCCGGCTACAAACATCCAGAAGGCATGTGTTATGTTTA
>CAYWXO010000115.1:7179-10233 GCA_964462255.1 uncultured Thiobacillus sp.
GCAGGGTGAGTTGCGGGGTGAGTTGTTATTTCGCGCTAATTTATTTGAAGATGTGAGTGGGTATTACCTGCCGCACCAAGACATGGCCGATCAGTTTTATTTGACGCGGCCGGATGGGCGCGCAGAACTGATTCATCGAGACGCAACGGGATCGCACGGCGTTTTGGTGGAAAATTTGCGGCCGCGCCGTCATGCCATTGCCCCTTCCGATCTTGCGCATTTGTCGCTGCGTCGGGTGGCCGCGCACAACGATGACTCGACCCTGCAGGCTGAGTTGCGCGAGTTGCAGCGTACGCTGGTGGTTATGCGCGAGCGGATGGAAGCGCAGCAGGCTGCGCAGCAAGATGAAATACAACGTGCTGTCGCTGGCGCGCAGGCCGAAGTCGTGCAGTTGCGCGATACCGCCGCAGCGTTGCGTGAAGCGCTGGAAAAGGAAGTGGCCGCGCGCGATGCGGCGGTCAATGCCGCCTTGAAAGCAGCCAATGCCGAAATTGTGCAATTGCGTGAAACCGCCGCCGCACTGCGCGAAGAAATCGAACGGCGGGAAGTGGCGGCCGCGAATCGGCAACAAGAGGCGCTGAGCCTCGCCCAACAGGAGGCGATTCAATTGCGTGCTGCCGTGGCTGCCTTGCGTGATCAACTTGATGTATTGCGTGCGTAATGGTAATGGCCGCTGAAAAACCTGTAGCGCTGAAGAAATCAGCGGCGGTGAGTGAGGCGTCCGATGAGCGCAGTTTGCGCCAGCGTTTGGCACGGGCTGAGTTTTTGCTGAGCGTGACGCATCGGGTCGCTACCTTGCAAACACTCGATCAAGTGTTCAGTGCAATTGTGGATATTGCCGTCGAAAAACTGAATGTTGAACGCGGTTCAATTTTTCTTAATGATCCGACCAGTGGTGAGCTGTATTCGCGCGTCGCTTATGGTGCATTGCAGCGCGAGATTCGTCTGCTGAATAACACCGGTATTGCGGGTTATGTTTTTACCAATAATCAGCCGGAAATTATTCACGATGCCTATGCCGATCCCCGCTTTAATCAAGCCATCGACCAGCAAACCGGCTTTGTGACGCGCTCCATTCTGTGTGTGCCGATGCATACCGTGCGGGGTGAAGTTATCGGTGCAGCGCAGTTGCTGAATAAAAAGAGTGGTCGTTTTACCCGTGCCGATTTGGCCATGTTGCAGGATTTGGCCATGCAGGCATCGCAGGCGTTGCAAGCGGCGCGTTTTGTTGAAGAAATGCAGGCGCGGCGACAGCGAGAAATGGACTTTCTTAATGTGGTGACGGAGGTTACGCGCGATATTAAGTTAGGTTCTTTGCTGCAAAAGGTGATGCAGGAAGTGACGCGCATGTTGAATGCGGAACGTTCAACTTTGTTTCTCAATGACGAAAAAACCCAAACATTGTGGTCGGAAGTGGGCCAAGGGCTGGAGACCAAGCAGATTCGTTTCCCTAATCATTTAGGCATTGCCGGCACGGTGTTTACCTCAGCAAAAACGGTCAATATTCCTTATGCCTATGCCGATCTGCGTTTTAATCCGGCGTTTGATAAACAAACGGGCTTTTTTACCCGTTCAATCCTCTGTGTGCCGGTGATTAATCAGGCTGGCACGGTGATCGGTGTCACGCAGGCGTTGAACAAACGTGGCGGTACCTTTAGCGAAGAAGATGAATCTCGCTTACGTGCTTTTACCGCGCAAGTCGCCATTGCGTTGGAGAATGCCAAGCTTTTCGCCAGCGTACAAAACATTAAAAACTACAACGAATCGGTGCTGGAAAGCATGTCTTCCGGCGTCATTACGCTGGATGAAACCGGCAAGATGGTAACCTGCAATCAGGCCGGCTTGCGGATACTTAAAACCACGAGTGATGCCTTACTGCAACGCAGCGCCGCCGAGTTTTTTGTCGAGCGCAATGCCTGGGTGCTGGAAAAGCTCGCCGAAGCGGCGGCGGTGAAAGGGCCGGTTTATGTGGTCGATGGTGCCATGGAAGTGGGCGGTGATGATTTGTCGGTGAATGTGACCACCTATCCACTCAATAGCATCGACGGTAAACACCTGGGTTCGATGATTATGATCGAAGACATTTCCAGCGAAAAACGCATGAAATCGACCATGTCGCGCTACATGGACCCGAATGTGGCCGATAAGCTGTTGGCGCGCGGGGCCGAGTTGCTCGGCGGTCAGAGCGTTAACGCCACCATGTTGTTTTCTGATATTCGTGGCTTTACCACGCTCACTGAAAAGCTGGGTGCGCAAGGCACCGTCAGCCTGCTGAATGAATATTTTTCTTTGATGGTGGATTGCCTGCAGCGGGAAGGCGGCATGCTGGATAAGTTCATCGGTGACGCCATCATGGCCAGTTTTGGCATTTTGGGGAATAGCGATAGCGATGAAGATCGCGCGGTGCGCTGCGCCATTGCGATGATCCGTATTCTGCGTGATTGGAATGCGCAGCGCAGCCGCGATGGCAAACTGCCGGTTAATATCGGCATCGGCATTAATACGGATAACGTGGTTTCCGGCAATATTGGCTCGCCCAAACGGATGGATTTCACGGTGATTGGCGACGGGGTTAATTTGGCGGCGCGGCTGGAAAGTGCCTGTAAAGAATATGGCTCACAGATTTTGGTGTCGGAATCGACTTTCAAAAATCTGAAAGGCACTTACCGGGCGCGTGAAATTGATTTTGTCGTGGTTAAGGGCAAGACGCAGCCGGTCAGTATTTATGAAATTCTCGACTACCACGACGAAACGAGTTTTCCGCATATTGCTGAATCATTGCGCATCTTTAAAGAAGCGCTGATCGCCTATCGGCATGGGCAGTGGGATGCCGCTCATGCCAGCTTCGCAGAATGCCTTGCGCTTAACCCGGACGATAAAGGCGCTAAGTTGTTTATTGATCGCTGCGAACATCTTAAGGCTGAACCACCGGAAGGGGAATGGCGCGGCGTTTGGGTGATGAAGACGAAGTAGGGGGGCTGTTTTGCTTGCTGACTTGTCGCCGGCTGAAAAAAAAGCCCGGCTCCAACGAAAGCCCGCCGCTCTCCCAGAACT
>CAYWXO010000116.1:0-10183 GCA_964462255.1 uncultured Thiobacillus sp.
CAGTGATAGCACGGCCACAGCGACCCTGTCGGGACGCGAATTGGCCCTGAAGCGACGGCAAGCAATGGCATTGCATGGCAAGAAGGGTGTTGTGATGTCCATGACAGCCAGCCAGAAGTCTGCACCCCGTGTAGAGATGCCGGCCAGCACGCCAATTAAACAAAATGTCTCTACCCGGAGCGCATTAAGTTCAAGTTCAAGTTCAAGTATTTCGCCCGCTGCAGTGGCGGCGCTGATTGCGCAAAATCAGGCCAATGCAGCCGGTCGCAATGCCAGCAGAGCGCGTCGTGAAGCGATGAGCATGTCTGGAAAGGCGGCGTTACAACCGACTTCGGCCCGTCCAAGCGGACGTGTGCGCCCAAGTCGCGAAACTAACGTACCTGCCAATAACGCACAAGCCAAACAGGCGTTTGCATCAACTCAGGAATCATGCGGCTGCGGTTGCAATGGCGCCAAAGGTGGATGCGGCGGCAGTCAGGTTGCAGCGCCTTCATATAGTGCAGGTTTGTCGCCAGCCGTTGCAATCAGCGCGTCGGCCGATAAATCGGGCAACAAACCGGTTGTGATGCCGAAAGGTCGTGCCATCGCGCAAGCGCGGCGAGCCGCGTTGTCACAGGATGGCAAAGCGGGCATCAGGCGCGTGGCGCAAGCAACCAAGATCGCAGCAACCATGCCGAACCAGGACTGGCAAGCGGCGATCGCTAAAGGCGCGACGGGACGTCAGGTCGCGATGCAGCACCGTATGGTTCAATCGCTCGCTGGACGCGCTGAAGCCAGTCACAAGGCAACGCGCCCCTCTGGTCGGATGCGCGCCCGCAATGTCGTGCCGGCTCCCGCCAAGGTTGAAGAGGGTCATACACTTTCTGGCCAAAGCGTAACCGGCACCATGGTAGAACGCAGCAAAAAGCTGACCGGTAACGAACCGGGTTCCTGCCGACCGGTGACGGGTACTGAATATATTGGCAGCGAGCAATTCAAAGAGTTTTGCGACACGCTGCCCAAACCCGCGCCCGCCAAAGTGGGGGTGAGTACAACGGTGCGTGAGCTCAAGGTGACCGGCACCGAGGTGGGTCGGGCGATCAATGTGACGGGTGATGAACTCGGTGCTTGCAGAGGTATCACGGGTACGGAATATCTGGCAGCGCAGCGTTTCGACGAGTTCTGCGCCAGCAGACCGGTGCCCGCGCCTGCCAAGATCGGTAGCACGGATACGGACAAAGGCAAAACAATTACGGGCACATTGGTCAATCGTCCGGCAGGTGTAACCGGCGGTGAGCAAGGTGCAGACCGTGCAATTACCGGCACGGGCTACCCGCAACTTGATCAGATCCCGGAAGCGCCGCAAAAAGTTGAGATGACGCATACCAGTCATGGCAGTAGCGTGACCGGGACTGCTGTCGGCCAAAGCAGCAAGATTACAGGCGCTGAATTTGGCGCATGTCGCGGCATAACGGGGACTGAGTATCTGGCGCAGGAACAATACAAAGACGTTTGCAGCAGCGACGCGCCGAGCACGCCGCGCAAAGTCAGCGTAATGTCGACGCGTGCAAGTCAGCCTGTTTCAGGAACGTCAGTGGGCGCTTCCGAGAAAGTGACCGGCGATGAGCCTGGCGCTTGCCGCAATATCACGGGTTCGCAATATTTCACCCAAGCTGATTCGGGCGGCGTATGCGATTTCAAAGCACCAAACAAAGTAGCCAGAATGCAGACGCTCTCAGGACGTACGCTGACAGGCACGGAGGTTGGTCGCTCCCCAAAAGTAACCGGTGACGAGATGGGCGGGTGCAAATCCGTCACCGGAACAGAATATATCGGTGCCAACCAGCAGCAAGCTGTTTGTGTCGCCAGCACCCCGGTCGCGCCCGTTGCCAAAGTCGCGATTGATCAAACTTGGCGTGGCCAACCAGTCACCGGCGCTTATGTGGGTCGCTCTTCTCGCGTTACGGGCGTTGAATCGGGTGGTTGTTCGCCGATCAGCGGCACACCCTACGTGGGCCGTGGTCAGTACAGCGGTTTTTGCGATTCGCCAGCGTTGCTGGCACAGGAAGCGCGTATCCGTGCGAGTTCCATCATGCCTGCCACTTCTGTCACCGGCGATCGTCCCGGCGCAGGGGGGTCGGCGATGACGGGTGATGAACGCGGCGCTTGCGAATTAGTCAGTGGCACGCCTTATGTCGGCCCAGACAACAGCGTTGAGCAATGTGCAACCAGCGGACGCTATGTTTCACGCGCAAATGCGTGGGTAGAACCCGCACGTTCGGAGGCACCGATGGACTTCAGTATCAGTACACCGGCGAGAGCTGCGCGTCAGCAGCGCGTCAACGATGTGACTGGCACCGGGTACAGCAATCAACGTATTACCGGCCCGGTAAACAAGGCAAATGGTCTGATCACCGGTACGCCGGAGTTCCGCCATCGCGATAACAGTGCTGTCGTCGTCGCGCAGGAACAAGTGATTCAGGCAGCGCGTCGTCTGACCGGTGAAGGTAGCCAGGATGGTCGGCAAGTGACTGGCGATACGTGGAATGCAAAAAGTCGTGTGACGGGAACCGAAGGTGCATCAAGTCTTTCGCGTAATCCGACCGAACGGGGCAATCCACGTGGCATGGGCATGAACGCAGCGCTGTTTCGCGAAAAAATTGAACGTCCTGCTTTACCGGAAAGCCGCATTACCGGTTCTTCAGGTGCTACCAGCAAGGGCGCGGCTGTAACCCTGTCTGGCGGCGCACGCGGTTGAGGATAGATCGTGAATACACGTAAACGACAGGTTGCAATGCGCGTGGCTGGCGCATTGACACAAGAACCCTCTGTGGTTCCCTCTATGGCACCCTCTGCAGCATCTTCTGTGCAGGAAGGTGGCCATCAGCCAGCCAATCCGGCTTGTGTCATCGTTGCCGGACAGCGTTGCGAACACACTTTGGTTGATGCAAGGTTGAATCGTGCATTGTCCGATTATGAGGAGGTCGTCAGCGGCCGATTCACGGCGATTGTTGACACGTTGAAAGCGTTGTCGGCCGAGCAGCACGAACTTGATTTCGTCCCCCGCGCGCAATCATTGGCGCGGCAGCGTCTCGGCTACGAACTGCCGGAAGCGCTGCTTGGCGAGGCTTGGGTATCCGGGCTCAATCTGCGTGCTTTGCATTCCTACTGCATTTTCCGCAGCTTCAAGGAGTGCATCAATCAGGTGGATGCCGACCAGGCCGCTTGGCGTGAATCCATGACGTTGGATGCGGAATTCGCCAGAAGCTGCGGTTACCACACGCTGGACATCAGTCCATGCGCTGATGGTCGCTTGCAAGGTCTGCTGCCTTACGTGTTCCGTATGGCACCCGCTGCATCGATCATGGTCAAGGCCTACGCCGGGGCAATGTTCAATGTCGAAATTGATATTGCTGATTGGACGCAACGAGAGCTTGAGCGTCTGAGCGGCGGCATGCCAGACTGCCCTGAAGGCAAGTATCTGAAGATTGCTGTTTATCATTACAGCACTTCCAAACCCTGTGAACAGGGCTGCGCGGCACATGGCAGCCTTGATAACAAGGCGACCGATTCTGCTCTGGCGCGCTTGAACGAACTGCGTTCGGCCATTGAGAACACCTTCGGAATGGGGGCGGCTCCCGATATTCTGCTGATTGGAATGGACACCGATGTGGATGCCATTCGAGTGCATCTGCCGGATGGAAACGGCGAAATCAGCCCGCACCGCTTTGTTGAAACAGCCAGCCTGTACCGCGATACGCTGGGACTGAATGCACAAGCAGCCCGCGCTTATATTGATGAACAAGTCACCATTGCTGAACAAGCCGATGGCTGGGCGCGCGGGAATGGCTTGATTGATCCGGGTATGCGGAGTTTGATTTTGCGATTGCTGGAAGCCAATCTGTCGCAAATTGAATATGTCATTCAGCATCACGCCGGTCGTTACGCCATCATTGGTCATAACGAGCGTTTTATCTGCGCCGGCGAATCAATGAGCGAGCTGCAGTTGCGGAACAAGTTCTACTTTGCGCATCTGGACACCGTCGAAGAGGGCGCGGCTTGTATGGATGTGGGCATCAAGATTTTCACCGGTCTGAATGTCAATCACGGTTTACCGGTGCCGGTGTTGGTGCACTTCCATTACAACGCGCGGGTTTCTGGTTCACGGGAGCGCACGATTGCACGTTGCAAACGGGTCAAAGCCGCTATCGAGTCGCGCTATTCGCAGCTACACAAACAGGGTTTACTCCATTGTCAGATGGCGATAAGCGACCACATGGGCAGCGAGCGTTGCCAATTTATTGAAGACAATGTCCCGGCAGCCGGGCATTGAACAGGATGATTCGCTGAGGCCACACGATGAGAATCATGAGAGTAGAGAAGACATTGGTATCTACCAACCGCATCGACTCATTCGGTCATAAGCCGTTGTTGGTCGTGCAGGATAAGGTGGGCGGCGCGCGCAGTGTGGCAGTCGATTCAGTAGGTTGCGTGCCGGGTGACTGGGTGATTTGTGTCGGCTCGTCGGCAGCCCGCGAGGCGGCCGGTAGCAAGGAGTATCCCTCTGACCTGACGATTGTGGGAATTATCGACCGCTGGGCAGAGGACGGTGCCTGATGGAAATCATGCGCGTCAAGGATGATTTGGTCTGCACACGGCGGGCTGCCGGCTTGAAAGCCGCGTCATTGCGTGTGCTGGAAAGCCAGAAAGGCGCGTTGCTGGTTGCAACGGATCCGGTCGGCGTGCCGGTTGGAAAGTGGGTGTTTACCACCAGCGGCAGCGCGGCAAGGTTGGCGATGCCAGATGTGAAAGTCATGACCGATTTGACCATCTGCGGAATCATCGACAACTGGACGGAGTGAATGGAAACAGTTTTGAAGCGGTAGCCTGCTGGTTAAGGGTACCGGGTTGAGGGGCAAGCAATAACGTGTCTGGGCGCGGTTGCCCTTGTTTGGGTGCAGTAAGAATTGAGTTACTTATACTTAACTTGTTGGAAAAGGAGTGGCAAAAATGGCTGAATATATGGGTGTTGCCCTAGGCATGATTGAAACCCGTGGGTTGGTTCCCGCGATTGAGGCGGCTGACGCCATGACCAAGGCCGCCGAAGTGCGCCTGATTGGTCGTCAATTTGTCGGTGGTGGTTATGTCACCGTATTGGTACGTGGCGAAACCGGCGCGGTCAACGCGGCTGTTCGTGCGGGTGCCGATGCTTGTGAACGTGTTGGTGACGGTCTGGTTGCTGCGCACATCATCGCGCGCGTACACAGTGAAGTGGAAGGCATTCTGCCGACTGCGCCTTCCGCCTGATTTTCACCAACCTGATTTGAATCGTTTTTTTTAGGAGAATTAACATGGCTAACATGACTGGTGTCGCCCTTGGCATGATCGAAACCCGCGGTCTGGTTCCCGCGATTGAAGCGGCTGACGCAATGACCAAGGCTGCCGAAGTGCGCCTGATCGGTCGTCAATTCGTCGGCGGCGGTTATGTCACCGTGTTGGTGCGTGGAGAAACCGGTGCCGTAAACGCCGCTGTTCGCGCCGGTGCCGATGCGTGTGAACGGGTGGGTGATGGTCTGGTTGCAGCACACATCATCGCGCGCGTACATAGTGAAGTGGAAGGCATTTTGCCGACTGCTCCCGCCGCGTAAATCGGATAGTGAATTGAGTCCGAACTAAAATTTTGGAGAATATAGATGGCTAAAGTGACCGGTGTTGCCCTGGGCATGATTGAAACCCGTGGGTTGGTTCCCGCGATTGAAGCGGCTGACGCCATGACCAAAGCAGCGGAAGTGCGTTTGGTTGGACGTCAATTTGTTGGTGGCGGCTATGTCACCGTGCTGGTGCGTGGCGAGACCGGGGCGGTTAACGCCGCAGTCCGTGCCGGTGCCGATGCGTGCGAACGGGTGGGTGACGGTTTGGTTGCCGCTCACATCATCGCTCGCGTACACAGCGAGGTTGAAGGCATCCTGCCGTCCGCTCCGGAAGCATCGGGCGGCGGACGTGACGCTGAAATCACCTCCACGCTTAGCTGAGGCTTCGGCCGATGAGTGTCGATCCGCGTACCCTGGGATGGTTGTCACGTGCGCTCACGCATGAGATGAGCGCCGTACAGCAATATCTGGCACAGAGCGTGCTCGCACGCTTGTGGGGTGATGAGGCATTGGCCAAGCATCTACGCCATGAGGCGATCGAAGAACTGGAACACGCCGAACGTCTGATGGAAAGGCTGATTGTGCTTGGTGTTGCACCCTCAGCCGGCAATCTGCAGCCGGCGCGGCTCGGTCGCGAAGTCGCCGATTTACTTGCGGCTGATCGTGTTCTGGAAATCGACGCCGTGCGCCTTTATCAGGAAGCTTTAACGCATGCACGCCGTATGCGTGACGCCGACAGCGCGGCGCTCCTGGATAGTATTCTGGGGGAGGAGATGGCGCATGTCCGTCAACTCGATGGCATGATGAAGGAGCCAGCAAGTCATGGATGATTTACCTGAGGGTTGGGAAGCACGCGGCAAGCCGCTTGCCTTGTTCCGGCGTTTTGAATTTGAACGCTACGCAGCAACGCGTGATTTTCTTGATGCGCTGGCGGCATTGTCGGAACAAACCGGCATCCATCCGCAGAACATCAATTTCGGCACAAAATATGTCAACGTCACGCTGGAAGGCGTGGCGGGTAGTGAACCGGGCGAACAGGAGCGCATGCTGGCCCAGCGCATCAACGCGCTGTGCCAACCGGTCGGCGAATAACATGGCCACGCATGTCACCGCGATCATCAACCAGAAGGGCGGCGTCGGAAAAACAACGCTGGCCATGAATCTGGCTGCTGGTTTGGTGCGGCGGGGTGAAACTGTAGTAATGGATTTGGATCCGCAGGGGTCTTCGGTGCAATGGGCAAGCTCCGGTAGCCAACCGTTTCCTGCTACGGTGAAGCAAATCAACGGTAAGTGGGATGCCCGCACGCTGCACCAAAATTATCGTGCTTACCGCTACATGGTGCTGGACTGTCCGCCTGCGCTCGACAGCCATGCTTCACTGCAAGCCCTGCGCGCCTGTGATGTGGCATTGATACCGGTGCTGCCGTCGCCGATTGATCTCTGGGCCAGTTTGCGCTTGCCGCAAGAGATTGAGGCCGCGCACAAGGTCAATGCCAATATGAAGGCTTATCTGGTACTTAACCAGTTGGAGCCGAAAAGCGCCATTTCGGCGGCGATGCACGCAGCGCTTGCCGATTTCGGCATGCCAGTTCTAACTGCGGCGATACGTCGCCGCGCGGCTTATCGCGGTGCCGCGCTGGAGGGCCTGTCGGTGTACCAAATGGGCAGTCGAGGTGCCTCGGCCGCTGACGAAATCGAAGCCATCATTAACGAGGTGATCGGATTATGACCAACGTGAAAGACAAACTCTCCGCTAGCGTCAAACAGGCACGCTCGCAGCAGCAACCGTTAGAAGCTGAAGCCACCGGGGTCGATGCAGCCAAGGCCGATGCAACCGCAGAGACAACTCCCGTCGAAGCGCCGCCGCTGCCCGCCGAAAAACCTAAATCGGTACCTAAACCAACACCTAAACCAACACCGAAGTCAACGCCTAAGGCGGCAGCTAAGGTGTCACCCATGCCGGTAGCAATCAACAAACCTACGGAAGCCGCTGAACCGGCGACATCCGCTGTGAAAAAAACCAGCTCTAATGATGTGCAGCCCAAAGATGTGCAGCCCAAAGATGTGCAGCCCAGTGGCAGCGCGCTGTTCCCTGCGCGTGTCTGGCCAGACTGACAATAACGAAACGATAGCAACGAACCGATAGCAACCAACCAGGTATTTGCCATGCAAAACGATCCCTTCATGCGAACCTATTCTCCGCGCCAGGAGGCCCTGGCCCGCGCCGCCTCTCAACAGCAAGCTGCGGTTTCCCGCCCCGCTTCAACAGCCCCGGTCGCCGATCTGTTGGAACCCTACAGGGTGCAAAAAGAGCCTTACTACCGTGCCGTGGCGGACGAAGTCGAGCTTTATGAAGCGGCTTATGGCGTGCGCATGCCGATGATGCTCAAAGGGCCGACGGGGTGCGGCAAGACGCGCTTTGTTGAGTACATGGCTTGGCGCTTGAAAAAACCTTTGATCACTGTCGCTTGTAATGAAGACATGACGGCATCCGACCTGGTCGGCCGCTTTCTGCTCGACAGCCAGGGGACGCGTTGGCAAGACGGTCCACTTGCCGTCGCCGCCCGTCATGGTGCGATATGTTATCTGGACGAAGTGGTGGAAGCGCGCCAGGACACCACAGTCGTGATTCATCCGCTGACCGATGCGCGGCGCGTGCTGCCGCTGGAAAAGAAAGGCGAACTGATTCAGGCGCATCCTGATTTTCAGATTGTGATTTCCTACAATCCTGGCTACCAGTCTTTGATGAAGGATCTCAAGCAGTCGACCAAACAGCGGTTTGGTGCGCTTGATTTCAATTATCCGGAACATGACACCGAGGCTGAAATCGTCGCCCACGAATCCGGCGTCAGCCTGGATGTAGCCAAGAACCTGGTGCATATCGGTGAGCGAGCTCGTAATCTGAAAGGCCACGGTCTGGACGAAGGTTTATCGACGCGGATGTTGATCTACGCCGGTTCGCTGATCGCCAAAGGCGTGCTGCCACTTGCCGCCTGTCGGGTGGCGTTGGTAAGGCCGATCACCGACGATGCCGATATGCGTGATGCGCTGGATTCCGCTGTCACCACGTATTTCTGATCTAACCTGACCCCAGACCCCTGATACCTGCATGGCTATCCAACTCGAAGAGTTCCAAGAGATCCTCGAAGAACTGCCGCACGATGCCCTTGAGGTATTGACGGCGTCTTGGCATGAGGCTGCACGCGTGTTTACCTCGCGTGGACTCGATAACTACCTGAAAGGCGCAGTCGCCCTGCATCATCTCGGGCGTGGCGAAGATCTGGTTGTCACTTATATCCAGGAAATGCCGGAAGTGGCACGCGCGATCGGCGAAGACGTGCTGCCGGAAGTGGTTAATTTCCTGCTTGGCATGGCTTCCAAGACCTCCGGTCAGGTGCTTACGCTGATTACCGCGACTGCACCGCTGGCAGCGCAACGGCTAGGTGACGAACAACTATTCCGTGCCTATCTGAGCGTTTTGCAGATCATGCTGGCGCAAGCGCCGCGTGGCCTGCGGCCGATGCTGGAGAATCTGGATCGCCTGTTGACCCAGTTGACCTTGGGTGGCCTGCGCCGTTGGGTGATGTTCGGTGCGCAAGCCTACAAAGCCGATTTTGAGGGGCAGGTCCAATATTTCTCCTTGCAGAGCGCAGATGCTTTGTCGGTATTGCAGTTGGAGCGCAAAGGCACGTTGTTCGTCGATGTACAGCGTCGGCTCAACATCTACCTGCGCGCCATGTGGGGACGTGACTTTTTCTTGCGTCCTACCGCCGGCGACTATGAACAGCGCGCGGGGTTGAAACCCTACATTGAGCGTTTCCTGATTTACATCGCCGACGCTTACGATGACTTCAAGCCATTCGGTGATGACACGCCAGCTGAATCGAAGGTGTCCGGCCTGCAAATCTATCGCGCTGCCGCCAATCACTGTGCCGCTCACCTGGTATTCACGCAGGCACCGCTGTCGATGCAAATGCTCAACCCGACGCAAATGGCGATCATCGAAACCATCGAAGATGCGCGCGTCGAGGAACTTGCTTGCCGTCAGTTTCCCAACATGCGCACCGCGTGGCTGGCATTGCATCCGCCGCTCGACACAAGTCCGCCGCAATGCGTTGGCGACTTGCTCAACCGCTTGGCGCGCGCCCTGCTTGATCCGCAATCGACCGACCCGCATCCCTGGGTGCAGGAAGGCGTAGCCTTGTTCAAGGCCAAGTCCGATCTGGCCGAGTCCGACCTGTCCTCCAACCAGATTAGTTGGAATATCGGCGTGGCGTTGGCCCATACGCTGATCCAGATCCCACTGCCAGAATTCAATTGGCGCACCGACGTATTGCGCGCGATCTACCGTGACGACAACCGGACGGTGTGGGAGTCGGAGGAATTCGACACCGATGCAGCCCTGCTCGCCTCGTGGGAGCCGAAGCAGATCCGCAAAAAAGTCAGCCTCATGGAGATGGTCAACGAGGTCAACAACGAGTTCGCCGGCGATGACGCAGAAGAAATCTGGGTGCTGGAAACGCCGTTCTACCTCGATCAGGAAGGCGTCACCA
>CAYWXO010000117.1:0-10132 GCA_964462255.1 uncultured Thiobacillus sp.
AGCCCATGCCACGATAGGATTTGTAAGAACGGCCTTGGAACAATTCGATTTCGCCCGGCGCTTCGTCGGTGCCGGCCAGCAAGCCACCCAACATGACGCAATGCCCGCCAGCCGCAATGGCTTTGGCGATGTCACCCGAATAACGAATGCCGCCATCGGCGATCAGCGGTACGCCGATTTTGGCCAGCGCATCGGCGACATTGGCCACCGCGGTAATTTGCGGCACACCGACACCCGCCACAATCCGCGTCGTACAAATAGAACCCGGACCGATGCCGACTTTAACGCAATCGGCACCATGATCAACTAATGCCAGCGCTGCATCGGCGGTGGCGATGTTGCCACCAATAACTTGAATATGCGGGTAATGTACCTTCACCCATTTGACGCGATCCAGCACGCCTTGCGAATGGCCGTGCGCGGTATCGACCACCAGCACATCGACGCCTGCTTCAGCCAAAGCGGCAATCCGCTCCTCATTATCAGGGCCGACACCGACCGCCGCACCGACCAGCAAATGCCCCATGCTGTCTTTGTTGGCCAGCGGATGCTCGCTCGATTTACGAATATCTTTAACGGTGATCAGCCCCTTCAGCTCAAAATCATCGTTGATCACCACCAAGCGCTCCAGCCGATGTTTATGCAGCAGCGCGATGACTTCTTCTTTACTGACGCCCTCTTTCACCGTCACCAATCTATTGCGCGGTGTCATGATCTCGCTGACCAGATGCTCCAAATTGGTTTCGAAACGCAGGTCGCGGTTGGTGACAATGCCGAGCACTTTGCCGTAATCATCAACCACCGGCAGACCGGAAATACGATAGCGGCGGGTGATTTCCAGCACATCGCGCACGCTCATACTCTGCCGAATAGTAATGGGATCCTTCACCACGCCGGATTCATAACGCTTCACTTTGGCCACTTCGGCCGCTTGCAATTCAGGCGTCAAATTCTTATGAATGATGCCGATGCCACCTTCTTGCGCCATGGCAATAGCCATCGGCGCTTCGGTAACCGTGTCCATGGCGGCGGACACCACGGGTAAATTAAGGGAGATTTCGCGTGTCAGCCGAGTTTTCAAACTAACGTCGCGCGGCAAGATGCCAGAATAGGCGGGAACAAGGAGGACGTCGTCAAACGTCAATGCTTTTTGCAGAATTCGCATGATGGGAAAGCCTAGCGCTCAAAGCGGGCATTATAGCGATGTCCCGGCCATGCCGAAGTTGCCACCGCAAATTGATTTAGCATTACGCTCAAACTAATGCTGTTTTTGTGCTCACTTTTTGTGCTCACTTATACTTCACCGCTACTTCACCGCTCGCTTTTTTCACCGGCCCCCTTTTGAACTCAAAATGCCATGCACCTCAAATTCACGCGCACCGCAGCCATCGGCCTGATTGCCGCCGCATCATTGCTATTGACGCAATCTGCCTGCACTACCCGCCCCGTTCTTGCCCCCCAAGCCAGCGCAACCGACCCGAAAACCCCGCCTGAAATCAGCGCGGAAGCCAAAACCGCTCTAGCATTGGCCGAAGCTGAAGTAGCCGCAGCCAAGGCTAAATTTGCACTGTGGACCACCGCTGCGACGGCTCTTGCAAGCGCACGTGCAGCTGCCCAAACGGGGGATAGCGCCACGGTGATTCGGCATGCGCAGTTTGCCGCCGAACAAGCCAGGCTTGGCTTGGCACAACTTGACAACGCACAGCTCAACACCCCTTCGACAGAGAAGAAATAAGAAAGAAAAAAAAGAATAACCACTACCCCGCTTCTGCGTCGCCGCCGCCTTTCTTCATAACTTTACCTTCGGCGGCACGTTGACGTCGCACTTCCTTCGGATCAGCGATAAGCGGGCGATATATTTCAATTCGATCTTTATCGCGTAACACCGCATCCACTTTGGCCAGCTTGTTCCAGATGCCGAATTTATTTTTCGCCAAATCAATTTCAGGGAATTCAGCCAGCAGGCCGGAACGCTCCACCGCTTCTCGCACGGTAGTGCCAACGGGCAAAGCCAGCGTGATTACCTTTTGACGATCCTGCAAGGCATAAACCACTTCAATGTGGACGGAATCGCTCATCGCTCACCGTAAACCTGTTCAGCACGACGAACGAAAGCGTCCACCATGCTATTGGTCAACATACCAAATACCGGACCGAGCACTTTTTCCAGCAAGGTGCTGGCAAATTCGTACTCAATAATGAATTCGATCTTGCAGGCCTGCGCGGCCAACACCTTGAAATGCCAAGAACCTTCCAACTTACGAAAAGGGCCGCTTTTCAAGCGAATCATCATTTCTTCCGGATGACGTTTGCTATTGAGCGTCGTGAAATGCTGCTTCACTTGCAAATAATGGATGTGAATGGTCGCCTCAGTGCTGACATCATCGCGAAAATGCAACTCAGTGCCGCCGCACCACGGCAAAAACTGCGGATAATTTTCCACACCATCGACCAGCACAAACATTTCTTCTGCGGAATAGGGGACGAGAACGGTTTTAACGACTTGAGCCATAAAGGAATTGGAGAACTTTAGAAAAAAGTGAATCGAGACCAACAGAATCTGCCTGCTAAAATAACATGAAATTCCACTGACTCTGACCCGACTTTGCCCTATGACTATCATCGACAACAAGAAGGCCTTCCACGAATACTTCATCGAGGAACGCTATGAAGCGGGTCTGATGTTGCAAGGCTGGGAAGTAAAATCCATTCGTGCCGGCCGCTGCCAGCTCAAAGAAGCGTATGTCGTGCTGAAAAGAGAAGAAGTCTTTTTGATCGGTGCCCACATTAGCGCCTTGCCAACCGCCTCCACCCACATCAGCCCCGACCCGGTGCGCAGCCGCAAATTGTTGCTGCATGCGCATGAAATTCGCAAACTAATCGGCAAAGTGCAGCAAGCCGGCTACACCTTGATGCCGCTCAACCTGCATTACAGCAAGGGCCGCGTCAAACTTGAAATTGGCTTGGCAAAAGGCAAAAAGCTGCACGATAAGCGCGCCGTACAAAAAGACCGCGATTGGCAACGCGAAAAATCCCGTTTGATCCGCGACAAAAACGCATGATCTGCGCCGAAATCGCCGCACATCAGCGGCGCAAGCAAGGCACAGCCGCAGTCAGTGAACTTTTCGATTTTGATGAAATTATTGACGCGCGCGCTCCGGCTGAATTTCTGGAAGATCACCTGCCCGGCGCAATTTCCTTACCCGTCCTGAACGATGCAGAGCGTGCCAGCATCGGCACGCTACACAAACAAGCCTCCGCCTTTGATGCCAAAAAAGTGGGGGCGGCCTTGGTTGCGCGCCATATCGCGCAACATCTGGAAACCTATTTCATCGACAAACCGCGCAATTATCGCCCGTTGATTTACTGCTGGCGTGGCGGCAGCCGCAGCGGCGCAATGACCACCATTCTGCGTTCAGTCGGCTGGAATGCGGCGCAATTAGAAGGCGGCCACAAAGCGTATCGCAAACATGTCATCGACGAACTGGCTCGTTTGCCGGCGCAATTCGATTTTCGCGTCATCTGCGGCCCCACTGGTGTCGGCAAAAGCCGCTTTCTACGTGCTTTGCACGCGCACCACGCGCAAGTCCTTGATCTGGAAGATCTCGCCGCGCATATGGGATCCGTGCTGGGGGCCTATCCAACGCGGCCACAGCCGGCACAAAAACTGTTCGAATCGCGCGTTTGGTTCATCTTGCAAGGCTTCGACCCGACGCGTCCGGTTTTTGTTGAATCAGAAAGCCGAAAAATTGGCAATCTACACACGCCAGATGCATTGCTGGCGCACATGCGCGCGGCGAAATGCATCAATTTGCAAGCCGACATTCCGGTGCGCGTGGAATTATTAAAACAGGAATACGTTCACTTTTTAAGCGATGCCACTTTATTGAGCCAAAAGCTTGATTGTTTAATCGCCGTGCAAAGCCGCGAACGCATCGAAAGCTGGCAAGCCTTGGCCCGCGCCGGCCGCTGGGATGAATTAGTTGCCGAATTATTGGTGCTGCATTACGACCCCGCCTACTCACGTTCGATCGATCGCAATTACCTCGGCGCGCTCAGCGCCGAAACATTGACGCTGCCCGCCGCCGATACGGCCACCTTCGAGCGGTTGGCGCAAGAATTGATCCGCGCTTGACCTAGGAAGCAACCCAAAACGGAAAGCATTGAGGTAGTGGGCCAAGCTTCACTCCACTTTAACAATCAAACACACCGCTTCCGCGGCGATGCCTTCTTCGCGGCCGGTGAAGCCCAATCGTTCAGTTGTGGTGGCTTTCACATTGACGTGCTCAGCCGGAATGGAAATTTCCTCGGCAATATGCTCACGCATCTCTGCAATGTAAGGTGACATCTTAGGCACTTGCGCGATAATCGTCGCATCCACATTAGCCACCTTCCAACCACGCCCCTCCAGCAATTCAGCGACATAACGCAGCAATTTCCGGCTATCAATGCCTTTGTAAGCCGGATCAGAATCCGGAAAATGTTTGCCAATATCGCCCAAGGCGGCCGCCCCCAACATCGCATCGCAAATGGCATGCAACAACACGTCGGCATCAGAATGGCCTAACAAACCCCGCTCATACGCAATTTCAACACCACCAATCACTAAACGCCGATCTTCAGCAAATGCATGCACGTCAAAGCCGTGCCCAATACGAATATTCATATCCTGTCCTGTCAATTCAATTTCCGTCGGCGCTGATTTAACACGCCAATCAGCACTTTGAACAAGAGCGCAAACATGCCAAACCCCTGCGAGGCAGGTAAAATTGCCCTCTTCCCTTTTCGAGCGAGCTTGCCATGAAACTTTACGGCATCCCCAACTGCAGCACTGTCAAAAAAGCCCGCGCTTGGCTGGAAGAGCGCGATATCCCCTACGAATTCCATGATTTCAAAAAAGACGGCGTTCCCGCCGATCTAATGGCCGCGCTGTGCGATTTGCTCGGCTGGGAATCCCTCGTCAATCGCAACGGACAAACCTGGCGCAAACTCAGCGACGAGCAGAAAGCCCGCGTTACCGATAGCACGCAAGCGCTAGCCCTCATGCAGGAACATGCTAGCGTCATCAAACGCCCCATCCTGGATCGCGACGGCCAATATCAAGTCGGCTACAGCGAGGAAAATTATGCGGCGTTTTTTGGGGAATGAACTTGCAGAACAAGGCGCTCAGCTACGCGCGTGAATTAATCGCACGCAAATCGCTTACCCCGGATGACGCCGGTTGCCAAAGCTGGCTGGCAGAAAAACTGACCCCGTTAGGCTTTGTCATCGAAAGCGTCCAGAGCGGCGAAGTCACCAACTTGTGGGCACGACGCGGCACAACTTCCCCGCTGCTCTGCTTTGCCGGCCACACTGACGTGGTGCCCACCGGCCCTCTCGAACAGTGGCAGAGCGACCCATTTACCCCCACAGAACGCGAAGGTCAGCTCTATGGGCGTGGCAGCGCCGACATGAAAGGCTCTATCGCCGCCTTCCTGGCCGCGGTAGAACACTTTCTCGCCGAACATCCGGAACACCCGGGTTCTATCGCCTGGCTCATCACATCCGACGAAGAAGGTCCCGCGATTGATGGCACCGTCAAAGTGGTTGAACGACTGGCAGCACGACAAGAATTGATCGATTACTGCATCGTCGGCGAACCGACTTGCGTCGCGCAATTCGGCGACATGATGAAAAACGGACGCCGCGGCTCCTTGCATGGCCGTTTGCGTATCAATGGCGTGCAGGCCCATATTGCTTACCCGCATCTGGGCAAAAATCCGATTCACCTCGCCGCACCCGCCATTGCCGAACTGGCCGCCACCGAATGGGATGCGGGGAACGAATACTTTCCGCCCACCACCTGGCAAATCTCGAATATGCACAGCGGCACGGGGGCGATGAACGTGATTCCCGGCCACGCTGACATCGCTTTCAACTTCCGTTTTTCGACCGCCAGCAGCGTGGAAAGTCTGCAACAGCGCGTTAACGCCATTCTGCAGCGTCACGGTCTGGACTATCAGTTGGACTGGGAACTGGGCGCAAAACCCTTCTTGACCCCGCGTGGCGGGCTGGTCGATGCGCTATCGGCGGCGATTCATGAAGTCACCGGCCTGACCGCGGAACTCTCCACCACCGGCGGCACTTCCGACGGCCGCTTCATCGCCGATATTGCGCGCGAAGTGGTTGAGTTTGGCCCGATCAACGCCAGCATTCACAAGATTGATGAAAACGTCGGCATTGCAGAATTGGGACAACTTGCTCAGGTTTATCACGGCGTATTGATTAGGTCACTCGCCTAACAACTTAAACGCAACCACAAAAGCAAATGGCCACAGATTTATCTGTGGCCATTTTGTTTTTCGCTTCAAACCAGCAAGCGATTACAAGCGATTACTTGTACAAGGTCGTCGCTTCAGTTTCCATCACAGGACGCTGACGCAAATCGCTGCTCATAATCACCGTGAAGCGATGATCAGCGGGAGCAATCGCCTTGGCATTGACGCGCCATTCCGCTTTTTCACCGGCTTCCAGTTTCGGCAACGGCGCAAACTCAATGCGATTACCGCCAGTTACCAAGGCAGAAGCACCTTCAGCCGTCACAAACTCCATCGCTTTTTCCAGCTCGGCCACAATGCGTACATTGATATCGGTCGCCGTACCTTGATTGGTCGCAGTGATCACGTAAGTGGTGCTCTCACCCACTTCGATCGGATCTTTCACGTCAATCACTTCCAACAGCACAGCAGGAATACCAATAATGGCGGTCTTCGCATCGGCACTCACATCGGCGGCACAATAAGCCGTTGCCTGCGCGCGCGTATCGATACTTCCGACAGCACCAGGCTGCAGGTTGACTTTAACGGTTTGCGATTGATTCGGTGCCAAATCGGCCAGATTCCAAACAATGCTGTCAGCACCCGCGACGCCGTTATCAGAAATACTGTTGATCTTGGCACCCGCCGGCAATTTCTCTTCCAGCTTCAGATTACGCGCGACAGCATCACCGCTATTGGTCACCGTGATGTCATATTCCAGACCCCGACCCAACAACACAAATTTCGCGGCTTTCTTATCAACGTGCAACACGGGCTCAGTCACTTTGGTGACGGCCATCGCGCTGGTCTGCATGCCTGGCTCGGCCGCAGCAGTCGGATGGAATTCATAAACGCCCGGCTTCGATGCCATCACTGTCGTCTTGAATTCTTTAGCAACACCCGCGCCTAGATCACCGGCCGTCATCATGCCCAGACCTTGCTGCAGATTGACGCCTGCAGGCAGGGGCTGATTGAGAGTGGCATTACGCGCCATGCCGGTGCCAGTATTAGAAACAGAATAAACCAGCGGAATCGCATCGCAACGCATCACTTCGGCCGGCGCATTGGCGGTCAATTTCAACTGCGGCTGCACGACATTAAACGGCAGGCACGAGGCTTGATCATAAGTGGCCGATAAACAATTCTGTGCTGCGCTGGTATCAGCAAATTTACCGTTCACATTGATGATGCGCGAAGCATTCGGCTCCAGCTCATCCAACTCCCAACGCAACAGGTTCTCACTGACCACTTCGGCATCGGGCGTGGAATTCAACAACACAAAATTGCTGCTGCATAAATCTTGCACCGCAACGTCAGACAGCTTACCCGCCGTCAAGTTGGTCGCCTTGATGTCGTAACTAAACGGTTGACCCGCCACAATTTCTCTTGGCGCCATCCGTTCGATCATCAACGCGCTGGTAGAACGCACGCCGGTGGGCAAATACATGACGGAATCAAGCGTTTTGCTGACCACAGGCTCCGGTGCAGCAACCGCCTTCACGACGGGAGCCGGCGCTGCCACGGCAACCACAACAGGAGCAGGCACTACAACAGGGGCGGGCGCAGCTTTAGCAACCGGCTCGGGCTTGGGCTCAGGCTTCGGCGCAGGTTTAACTTCACTCCCATTACAAGCCGCATCCAGAATGCCTTTACCGGGGCAACCGATCGTTTTCACCAGCTCGGCACCGGAAGTCACCCCCGTTGGGCTCGCTGCATTTGCAGGATTATAGTAAGGACTTTGCGCATTAACGTGGGCAACACCCATGCTGAAAAGTGCGCTGATAACAGTAACAATGAGTTTACGTTGCATAGAAGAACCCTTTTTAATAAAAAATAAAAACAACCAAAAAATAATCGCTAAAACCTAAAACTAACGCTCTGTGCTATGGGAATCTCGCACCAGCGCGTCCAGTTTCTTGATGATAAGTGTTCCCTGCGTGTATTCCAACACATCGGCCTCAACCCAAATGCGAATTTGTCGATTGACACTTTCGCGTGACACCCCCACCAGATTACCCAATTCTTCTTGTGAAAGCTTTAGGCTAATCGCTACACCCGCAGCCGTCTGCGTACCATAATGCTTGGCTAAATTGAGCAAAACACGCGCCAAACGCGCCGACAAATTCAAAAAACTCAAGTTACCGACCAAATCGTTAGTGGAACGCAAACGACGCGACAACCCAGCCAATAACTTAAGCGCTACCTGCGGATTATTTTCTAGAAATGGCAGAAAATCGCGCCGCCATAACGCTAAAAAAGAACACGCATCCAACGTTGTCAAGGAAGCACTGCGCGGCTCACCATCAAAAAGCGCCATTTCCCCCATCACATCGCCCGGCTCAAGAATGCTCAGAATGACCTCCTTACCATCAGAAGAAGTCAGACTCACCTTGACGTGGCCACTCAGCAAAATCAACAGATGGTCACCCGCATCGCCGACCTGAAACACACTTTGCTTTTCTGCATAGTGAACGAGACTACCCAAACGAATAATCGCAGTCGCATCCTCATCATTCAGCACAGAAAAAAGCACGCTACGCTGACGCAACAAAGCGGCATCAACCCCTGACTGCGCCTGTGACGGAGCCGAATCAACGCCTAAATTCGATACAGACTTCATTGCCGACTCAACTCGATGTGCAGTCTGACTCATACCACAAGGCTCCCTTTTTACAGACCACCCGCCGAAAAATTTTAGCTTCAGCCAGGCCTAAAAACAGTGCGCAAGCACACAACCAGAAACAAATGCTTGCCGATTTTACTAACAAAATTTACGCAGAAAAGATGAAATTTATCCACAACAGGTGCTCAACCAACCGACTGCGCTAAAATGCCGCCTTCACACAAGGTAGCCAAGCATGAAAGCACAATTACTTGAGATGTTCAGTCGCCGTCACGCCTGCCATCTGTTTAAAACCGACCTTGACATCACCGCGGATGATTTGAATTTCATTCTGGAAGCGGGACGTTTATCGCCCTCATCTTTCGGGCTTGAACAATGGAAATTTATCGTTCTCAGCAGCCAGGAGCAAAAACTGGCCATGCAAGCCGCCTGTTTCCAACAACCCCAAGTCGGTTCTGCCAGTGTCGTTATTGTTGTTTTAGCCAAATTGGCCGAACTTCACCCCGATGCAGACTATTTGCAACGCCTGATGGCGCGCGAATATCCCGATGATGCACTCGAAGCCGCGCTGAAAAACTATCGTAGCTTCTATGCTGCGACTGACATCAAGGCGTGGAGCGAAAATCAGTGCCATATCGCTGCGGCTAACATGATGACCGCAGCAGCCGGCATCAATATCGATTCCTGCGCGATTGGCGGTTTTGACGCCGATGCAGTCCGTAATCTGTTGGCCATTGATGCAACCCGCCACCATCCCTCGTTGATTTTAGCGTTTGGCCACTGCGCACAAACACCCGGCAAAAAACAACGTCTTAGCCTGCAAGAATTAGTTGAATACCGCTAAATTGACCCTAAATTGACTCTATTAAGCAAGCTCAACACGCGCCGCATCTGGGCCACCCTGGGCTGGATTTTGGTGGGCAGCATCTTTTATCTATCGCTCACGCCGAAACCACCCTCCAGCGGCATCCAGTTTGGTGACAAGATAGGTCACTTTATAGCTTATGCCAGCTTGATGTTTTGGTGGTCTCGCCTTGCTTCGCAGCGCTGTCGGCTAACGTTGATATTCGTTCTCATGGGGCTCACGATCGAAATTCTGCAAAGCCTGTCCGGATTTCGCCAAGGGGATATCTACGACATGGCTGCCAATACCCTCGGCGTCGTCTTCGGCTGGTTAGCCGCACAGCTAATATTTCGGCATCACAGCCGCTTC
>CAYWXO010000118.1:0-5961 GCA_964462255.1 uncultured Thiobacillus sp.
GGTTAGGCTTCACATCAAATGTCGATAATTGCGTCCCGTTTTTTCTGCGTATGCGTGTTTTTGTCGTTGTTGTTGTTGTCGTTGTCGTTGTTGTTGTCGTTATCGGTGCGTTTGCTCACTGCAGCATGAATGTCTCGTATTCCAGCCGGTTAAGTTGGCGCGACAGCATATATAGCGCGGTACAGAGTGTGATCAGCACGGCCAGGGTGAAGCCGTAGCCATACAGTGCTGCACCAAAGGAGAGCGTGAAAGCGGTCAAGATGATGTTGAGAAGAACGAATTCGATGCACAGGAAGAGCACGATACGGCGCTGATCCAGGTAAAAAAAGACGTTGAGAATTGCCATCAGGCCAACTTGTAGGCCGGCACCAATGACCTGAACATAGAGCAGCGGCAGGTAGAGTTCGGAAATGTCGAGTGCGCGCAGCAGTGATGGACCGGCGACAAACGTCATGAGCACGGCCAGTGTTTGTATCTTTGCAATCTCGCCGAGCCCCTGCTGAATCGAATAGACCATTTCGTCGCGCATGTTTTCGATGTATTCGAGCGAGCCGCCATCGCGAACCGCGTCATAGTACTTTTCGCAATATTCGACAAAGTCGGTTTCGATACGAACCAGAAAGACTGCCATGCCGGGAATGATTGACAGGTAGGAGAGGAATACCGGCAAGTCGTAGATCAGCGAGGCACGCAAGTGGCCGATGATCGCATCCGAGGTTGGCGGGAAGTACCAGAACATGAATTTGTCGACCCAGATGCCCAGGTTGTAGAGGAGACCAATGGCGATCAGGCTGGGATAAAACAGTTTGAGGTCAGCAAAGTCAAAACTGATCAGATGCTGTTGGATGCTGAATTCACGCACGGTCAGTACCCACATGCCGGCGAGCAGAATGAAATTGCCAAAGACAAAGCCAGCGAGCAAGCCTTCGAGACCAAAGTCGCGCAGCCAAAGTGCGCTGATCACGATAAACGCGTAGGCGATGCCGAACAGTGCGACGATTGCCTTGTAACGTTTCATGCCGGAGAGCAGAACAGTCAACACCCAAACGCCGCTCATTAGAACAAAGCCGGCAAGCATCAGTATTCGGTAGATTATTCCGAGGCCCGGTAATAAAACGAACAAAAATAAGGTTCCAAGCAAACAAGCAATAACGACGACGATCAGCATCAGACCATGCAGGTTGGGCAGGATGAGGTCCTTCTTCTTTTCGAACAGCCGATCAGAGACGAAGCGGGTAAAGGCGAGTTGAACCAGACCGGTGAGGATCAGGCTGCTGGCGACAAGATAGGTCACCGAGGTCTGGAATTGAGTGACCAGAAAGTTCGGAATGACAACGCTGGCACTGAACAGGCCGATCAGCAGGATGCCGACGATGGAAAAAATCCACGGCCCGGAGCCAATGACGCCCGCGTAGGCATAAGCCTCGACCAAGCCGATCAGTGTGTTTTTGCGCAAAAAGCGGCGCAGTTCGAATCCGATGCCGGCCATTTAACGGAAACTTTCGGAAATGGCCAGCGTATTTATGTAAACCTGGCGATAGCGGCCAAACATCTGGTCATCGGTGTAATAGCGTTCAACCCGGCGAATGCCGGCTTGGCTGGCGGCGGTCCAAGCTGCCGTGTCACCGATCAGCGCCACTGCTGCGTCGGCCAGACCTTGTGGGTCGGCGATTTTGACTACAGCGCCGGAAACGCCAAGGTTGCGATCTTCTTCATCGAGTCCTTCGATAAGTTGGCGGCATGAGCCGACATCGGTGGACACCGTCGGCACCCCGGCGGCATAGCCTTCGAGAATCACCAGCGGTAGCGCTTCACTGATCGAGGAGAGGATGATGAGTCCGATTTTGGGCATCAAATCGTCGATTTTTTGGAAACCAAGGAAGCGCACATGGTTTTTCAGGCCAAGACTGCGGACCAGGTCGTGACATTCCTGCGCGTAGGTTGGATCTTCGTCTTCTGGACCGGCAATCCAGCCTTCAGCCTCGGGGATGAGGTTGACCACGCGGCGCATGGCGCGAATAAAAGTCTTGATGTCCTTAATGGGGACCACGCACCCGATCAGGCACAGTACAGGCGGTGGCTGTGCTGGACGAAGCTGGCGCAGCGGTGTGAAGCGGGCCATATTGACGCCATTCGGGATGTTGCAGGTGCGTGCTTCTGGCGCTCCATCGGCGATCTGGCGCTGGCGGTTGGCTTCGTAGAGGGCAATGATCGGGTCGGCTGCGTCATAGCAGAAACGGCCGAGCCATTCAAAGTAGGCCATCCACATCTTACGAAAATAGGACAGTTCGGTTGGGTCACGCTGGAAGACGTTGCGGTTGTCGCGGATCCATTCGCTCTTGAACAAGTCGATCTTGCGTTCTTTGGTGTAGATGCCATGTTCCGACAGCACCAGGGGCAGATTGCGCGACTGGTGCATCAGGGCACCGAGAAGTCCGGCATATCCGGTTGATACGGTATGCAGCACGCGCACCGGAATCATGTTTTTGGCGATGTGCGCCAGCGTCCACAATGGCTGATGCATGATGCGGACAGTCCAGAAATAATCGACGAAAGAGGGATCTGTGCAGAAACGGCGGTAATGGTCGCAGATGATTTCCCAGGAAGCTTCGCTGTGCAGAAAATCTTCGAGCTTCAGGTTGCCGTCGGGAAGTATCTCGCGGGCAATTTGACGGAAGGCGACCAAGGCCTCGGCCGAGCCGCCTTCGTGAACAAACTGTTCGTGCATAACGGCGGCCAGTTCGAAGCTTTTGCGGTCGCCGGAACGTGCGCTGGGTTTAAAGTCGATGCCGAAGTTGTCATAAAGAAAATATTCTTCGACATGGACAACATTGGTGGGTATTTCGTATTTGGGGGCACCGTAGTCTTCACGCCGGCTGCCGAGAAAAATAATGGCAAAGCGATATTCCGGGAAGGCACGGATGATTTGGTTGACCCAGCTCGAAACGCCGCCGCTGACGTAGGGAAATGTCCCTTCGAGCAGGAGCGCAATATCGGCCTGGGCGGCGGTCGGGAAGCTCATTGGCGGCGTGTCCAGTAGTCGATGACTGGGCGGAGACGCGGCAAAGATGCCCAGTTGGCGAGTTCCTTCATCTGTTTTGCGGTCGCGACAAAGTCACGTCGTTCGAAGTTAAGTTCGGCCAGGTAGGGCAGCACGCGCGTGGCCGGCAATCCAAGTTCGAGCGCTTGACGGTAGGCCCGTTCGGCGCTATCGATATCGCCGGTTTCGTGCAGCAGGCGGCCCAGGCGGAGGTACAGCGGGGCATTGTCAGTATCGCTGGCGAGTACCGTCTCGCAGTAACGGCGCGATTCGCTAATCGCATAATCACGCAGGTCGCCCTGTGCCAGTTCTTGATAAATCAGTTCCCAGTAGAGGTCGGACAGGCGCTGGTTGGCTTCAAGCCGGGCCTGCTTGTCTTGCGAGGGGTCGGCCAATGTCTTCAGTTCCTGATCGATGGCGCGGTTGATGCTTTTTTTTTTTTTTTCGATCATGCCGTAAGCAAGCAAGCGGATGTCTTCGTTTGGATCGCTGAGGACGTTGCGCAGCAGGGGGGTCGATACCCGCCCAGTAATGTATTGCAATGCGGTCATTGCCCCGATACGGGCTTTGATGGGCACTGCACTGTTGCCGAGAAAAGAACGCAGGCTCGATTGCCGTAAGCCAGCTTGCGGGCGCTGGTGCAGATCGAAGGAGGGAAGCCGCAAGGATTCAAAAGCAGGACGTGCTGGCTTCGTGCTGTAAATACGCAACAGTAGCACGCCAACGATGACACCGATGAAGCCGGCGATTGGAATGCCGTAGCTGCAACCGGCCATCAGCAGCAGCAGGTGCAAGCGCTGCCGTGGTGAGCCGATAGGAAGCAGCATGGCGGCGGCAGTTGCGAGCAGCAGGCTGGCGAATAAATGAACGATCAGGTACCACAACAGTTGCGCATCGGTGTTGGCATCCACCAACCAGATGCCGGACCAGGCGCTGATTTCGAGTGTCAGCGCATAAAGACCCAGTTTCAGGCTATTCATTGGCGAACTCTTGAATGCGATTGAGCAGGCTCAACGGGGGTTCGCCATGGAATGGCAGGATGTGCGAAAAAACCCCCAGTTGCGCCAGCGTGCTTTCAGACTTTTGTTGTGCCCAGGTTTCCAGTCGGGCCAGGTAACCCTCGGCTGTGGCAGTAACACCGAGCGGCATCAGGGTCACCAGCAGCATCTTTTCCGGGCCGGCGAAAAGCCAGTGTTCGTCGAGCGTGCGCTTGATATGCATCATCTGGATGGGCAGATCGGCATCGATCGCGCGCGGCAGGAATTCGAGCACGACGACGATACTGCCGATGCCGGTTGTCTTGCGCAGGTGCCACAGACGTTGTGCTTCGAAGGCAAACTCCGGCGGGCACAGCGGTAAGACCTTGCAGATCGATGCCGCCAGCGCATGCATGGCGAGCCCGTCGGTGTAATAGCCCAGCAGCAGGTTGATAGTCTGCAATGTTTCGTCTTGCAGCGAGAAGAAAGGCAGATCTTCGACAGTGATCAGGCCGTAGATGTCGCCGTTCAGGTTGATCAATGGCGCGGTGATGAGATAGCGCGTATGGGACTGCTGTTCGGCCTGAACCTGAGTAATGTGGCATAGCGCGTGGCTGCTCAGCGCTTGTTCGATCATGGGGTCCCCGCTTGCGAGCGGCGTTGTGTTGCCGATGCTTGCGAGCGGTTGTGTGACGACTTTGCCGTCGATCACCCGGTGCAGGCTGGCGCATTCGAGTTGGCAATATTGCGCCAGCAGACGCAGCAGGGTTTCGCCTCCGAGTGATGCATCGGGATTATCGCTGAGCCCACGCAATGTCAGCAGCGCGTCGCGCATCGACATCGGTCGGCTGATCAGGTCCTGCTCTAGGCGGTCGTGTGACAGGCGCAGCAGGTAATACTGGCGGGTCAGATGTTCCAGCCGTTGATCAAGGTAGATTTGTACGGTTTCAGCGCGCCGGGTGCGAGCCAGCCACAGGCTGGAGAACTCGCCGACCAGCATGACCAGGATCAGCCCGCCCAGAAAATACAGTTTCGGGAAGGTTTCATAGTGGCCGATGTTGATCAGCAACCAGGAGCCCAGCAGGATGCCGGCACCGCCCAGGCCGGCAAGCGGGCCATAGCGCAGCGCCAGGATCATGGGTGCAAACCAGCTCCAGGGAAAGTGGGTTTCGATCCAGAGTGGATCCTTGGGGTTGAAGATGAATCCGAGTGCGACGGCAAGCAGCGGCAAAAATATGATTTCCGCTGCTTCCATGACTGGGCTAACGCTGGTTGACGTTAGCTTGCCCAGGGCCATGCCGAGGATGCTGTTGTCGTTGCGGACGCTTTGTACCGGGCTCAGTATGCTGGTCAACCTGTGCCAGATGCCGCTGAAGAATGGCCTGGATTTCATGCGCCCAAACTCCGCCTCAGCGTGCGCCGGCGAGGCCGGTCTTGAGCAGATCGCGAATCAGTTGCTGGGCGACGGCAGACAGCGCCTCGCGACTCCAACCGCTCTTACCGCCGGCACCGCTCCAAATATTGTCGCCACTTTGTACGTCGATAATCTGCAGGGTGATGCCCACGGCCGGTTCGCCATCGACACCGACCTTGTAGCGCCATTCATCGACACCACCGACCAAGGCATAGCGGGCGTTTTGTTGACGCGCCCAGGCCAGGGCGTCGTCATGCAATTTTTGCTCGCTGGCTTCAAACAACGCTTCTTGTTTGTTTGCGCCTGGATAGCGCTTGACGTGGTTGAGTCCGCTGGTGCGCAGCAAGGCTGCTGCGATCGATTCGGCGCGTTGCCCAGCCATTGGTGTTTCGGTATGGTTGGTGAAGGGTAGAACAACCCAGTTGGCTTGGCGTTCGAGTACGGGGGCGGTGCCTCGATCAAGCGTCGAACAGGCGGTGAGGGTCATGGCAATAATCAAGGCAAGACTGCCGCGCAACAGGTTGCGCAGG
>CAYWXO010000118.1:6061-10122 GCA_964462255.1 uncultured Thiobacillus sp.
TCGTTGGGTGGGGGTTCAGTAATGGATACGGTAGGTCAGGCGCAAGTCGCGGACCGGCGCGTTGGTTTCTGTGCCAGCCTTGCCGATGCCCCAACTGAGGGCGAGATGATCAGCTCCCAGCAAGCTGCCGGCAAGTCCCAGGCGGATGTCATAGCCAGCGCCAAGTTCGCTATGCCAGGTTCTGGCCAGGCTGGCGAATGGTCGCGTGGCGCGAGTGTATTCGCGTTCGTAGCGGACATCGGTGGAAACGCGAATGCCGGCGAAGCTGAAGTCGTTGGGCAGGTAATAGTTGTTGCTGGGTGGTTGGTTGTTGCCAGGTGCTTGGTTATTGTTCGCTGCATTGAATCCGAGCGGGTAGATCTGCCCGATTCTGGCGTCATTCAGGTTGAAACCGCTGTAGTCGTTGATCGGGTTGAATTCGTGCTTCGACCAGAAAAGATTGAATTCGAGATTGCGTGCTTCCTGGCGATAAGTGTGGGCCCAACTTAGGCTGCTGTGGCGGCCGTCGCCCACACGGGCATCTGTCTGCAGGTGATAGTTTTCGCGCCAGTGTTCAAGCAGCACCTGATCTATCCGGGTGGGTCGGTAGCGCAGGCTGAGTGATGCACGCTCCTTCATGCCGGCAATACGCAGCGGTAGGCTTTCTTGGCTGGGCAGTTGGGTGCCGAGTCCGAAGCGCAGAGAAGTTCGGTTGTCAATGCGATGTTCATGTTCGATCTGCAGCGGTGTGTAGGCAGCGAAACTTTCACGCCGGTCGAGGCGAAAAACAGTTTCGCCGTCGCGATGCCGCCAATTCAACCGCACACTTAAAGCTTCTTCGTCGGGGGCGGCGCGAATCACTTCCGGTTGTTTGACCTGGCGTTGGATGCGACCCCAATCAATATCTAGCGCCAGACGCGGGTTGATTGCGAAATGCCAGAGCGTGTCGGATTTTTCTTCTTCGATGGCGTCGAGATTGTGCCGCGTGAGGCTGAATCCGGCGTGATCGCTGAAGGCGAGCAAGGTTTCTGTGAGTTGCAAGTGGATGGGATTGTCGTTGGTCTGCTCGGATTGAGCTTCGAAGGCGGCGGATTGTGCCCGACGCAAGTCACCGACGGCGCGGGCGGTGTTGATGCGATCGTAGCGGGGTAAATGTTGGTCGAAGGTTTCCAGTAATTGGCCGCTGGCAAGAATGTCTTGCTCGGCCAGTGCAACGGTGATTTCGGCCCAGAGCGGGCGGTTTGCAGAATTACTCCGGGTTTTGGCGTACTGATGCCAGAGGAAGGCACGTTCGGCTCCGTATTCGGCGCGGTCTTGCAGCCAGCCAATGGCGGTTTCGGTCGCGGCGTTGGAATAAGCGTCATGTTCGTTGCGGTCAAGGCGTAGCAATTCGCGCAGTACATCAAGGCCGGCGTCGCCCGGACGTTGCGTCAGCATCAGTCGGGTGCGGGCAATGCGGCGGGTTTTGTCGAGGCCTTCCTCACTCAGCCAGCGTTGGCGAGCGTGCTGCAGGCTGTCGTTGCCGCGCACGTCGCGCCATTCTTTGGATAAAAGTTGGCGGCGCAGGCGCCAGGCCAGGTCGCTCTGCTGATTCTGATCGAGTGCGTCGGCGTAGTTCATCATCCACAACAGGTCGTCTTGATGTTGGTTGGCGCGCGGGGTGAGATAACGTTGCAGGGCGATCTGTGGCAGCGATAACGCCTGGTAGCTGGAGGCAAGTGCATTGTGCAGGGCGGGGTTTTTCGCCCAGTGCTGCTCGTGGGTGGTGAGCAGGTTGCGTAAGGCGTTGGCGTCCTTGCTGTCGATGAGCAGCCAGATAAGTGCCTGTTGAAAATCGACACTGTTGGGCGTCAGCCGTATGCCGGCTTCAAAATTGCGGCGGGCGAGCACAAGATGGCCGTTGATTTGTTGATAGGCGCCGACCAAGCGCAAGAAATCAGGCTGCGTTTGCAGTTTTTCCAGGGCATGGCGGGCGTTCGCCGGAGCCTGCTCAATGCGGCGCAGCAGTTTGCCGATGTCGGCCCAATGGCTGCCGTCAGCGTAGAGCGTTAGCGCTTGCATCAGGTAGCGTGGTTCATCGAATCGTTCCCAGGCGTGTGTCGAGATGCCGGCGGCATCATAGGGCGCGGTTGTGGCCAGTATGCGGATCAGGGCGTCGAAGTCGTTGGGCTCGGCTTGGTCGGTGGTAATGAGGCGGCTGAAGGCGTTGATCGCCTGATGGTCTTGCTGATGCAGTTCTGCCAGTTGGCCGTTCAGTCGCCAGTATTCAATTTCTATAGCGCTGCTGGTGCCTGCCTGGGCTTGAGCACGTTCCAGCCAGGCCAGACTTTCACTGCGCCGGCCCTGAATCAATAACATGACGGCGATGTGCAAGGCCCGCGCCGGGGTCAGTTGTTCCGGCAGGGTGAACAGACGCGCCCAGGTTTCCAGTGCGATGTCGATACGGCCGCTACGTTCGGCCAGTTCGGCAAGCAGTTCCAGCAGTTCGATATGTTCCGCTGCGCTCAGTTGTTGACTACGATGCTGTCCTTGTTGCTGCTCCCGTTGCTGAGTTAGTTGTTGCAGATAACTGATTGCCGGTGCTGGCTCACCAAGGCGCTCGTGCGCGGCGACCAGTTCGCGCACCAAGCGCAGGTCGCCGGGTTGCCGGTTGATCCGATAGTGCAGCGCCGGGATCAGCGCAGCATCGTCGAACAAGCCAGGGGCCAGGCGCAGTATGCTTTGCCAGGCCTCGTCGCCATGACCGGCATGCGCCAGCTTGACCCAGTTTTCCAAGGCTATTTGAGGCCGCCCGGTCCATTCCGAAACACGCGCCAAGCGCTCGCGCCAAGTCTTGTTGTTTGGCACTTGGCGCACGGCTGAATTGGCCACCAGCCAGGCATCCTCAAGCTTGCGGTTTTCCAGAAAAACTTCGTAGCCAAGTGTGTATATCTTGTCGTTGAAGGCGACTCCGGGTTCGCGTGCGGCGCTGCTTGCGGAGACTTTTTGGAAACTGCCCTCACCCCAGGCGAGCGCCATTTCCAGCGCTCGCCACTGTTGCATCAGAACCAGCTTGAGCAGACGCCGAACGTAACGTTCGGCAATGTCGGGACGACCGGCCGCGCGCGCCATTTGGGTGAGTAACAGGAGCGTTTCCTGGTCATCGGCAAGCGGGCCGATTTCACGTTCGCCGATTTCGATCACCTGCTGCATCAGGTTGCCCGATTGCAAGGTGCGTAATGCGCTATGGAAGTATTGTCTGGCCTGGTATGGGTTGGTGCTGCTGGCGCGGGCGAGCAGGTAGAGTTCGGCACTGCCTGGATAGTCGCCGTTGGCCAGTGATTTGACGGCGGCGCGTTGATACAGCTTGACGGCTTCATCGGCATTGTCGACGCGCTGCGCCGCTGCTTTGAACAAACGGGCGCCCAAAGCCGGTTGCTGAAACAGGTAGGCTTTGCTGCCGAGTTCAATTTGCTGTTCGATGAGCAGAGGCAATTCCGCCAGAATCTCTATTTGTTTAAGCAATTCGGCCTGCAGTGGGCCTTGCGTCGAGCTGTTGCTGGCGAGTGAACGATGGTAATCCCGCTCATTCATTTTCCAGAGCGCCCAATGGGCTTGTCGGCGGGTTTCTGTATCGGCGGCGTCCAATGCCGGTTGCAAGGTGGCGCGGGCTTCCGTTGCCCGGCCTAATTGGGCCTGACTGCGGGCCAGCAACAGCCGCAGGTTCAAGTTATCTGGGTCGCTGCGCAGCAGGTTGATGAGGTAGCTGACCGACAGCGCAGTGTCCGGTGTCGAGGCCAGGCGACGTTCGAGAGCTGTGCGTGGATAGAGCAGGAAAAGCGCAAGGCTGACGATCGCGGCGAGCAGCGCAATCAGCCATAACGGCGCCAGCAGAGGACGTTCAGCCGGGCGTGCAGATGAACGATTAATCGTGCGCACAACCGCGCGCTCAACGGGCTCAGCCGTGGGTTCAACCGTGGGCTTAGCCGGGTGCGCAGACGATGTGGATTTGCGCGGCAGCATGGGAATGCTTGAATGTTTGGAGGGTGAGTGTGTCGTTGACGCGGGTGGTTTGGCTTGGGGTCAGCAGACGCCCGTCAGCA
>CAYWXO010000119.1:0-10111 GCA_964462255.1 uncultured Thiobacillus sp.
CTATGGTGGTGGCTGCCACGCTAACAGGGGTTAGTCACTCATGGGGAGGGTTCAAACCATAAACCCGCAAACCGGCCAGATAAATATCGAGCAATGTGCCGGCCTGTGCAGCCAGAGAATAGCTATCTGGCTGCATGCTCCAATTGATTACCAAGCCGTCGATATAGGAAAACAGCCCCATGGCCGCACAGCGAATATCAACCTGCGCTGAAATTTGTCCTCGCGCGGCCGCGTGCAGCAGATTTCGTTCGATGATAGCTTTCGCACGCTGACGAATTTCCTTGCGGCGTAACATGCTGGGGGCCAGTTCATCGACAAACTCGCACTTGAAGTTGAGAATTTCAAACACGCGCCGACAGCGCTGATCCTGTTCCACCTGTTGCAGCACCTCGATGCATCCTTCGCGCAACTTGGCTAGGGGGTCAGGCAAATCCGCATCGCCTACGCTGTCAAACATGGTTTCTAACGGCAAGGTCGCGCGATCACACATCGCCTCAAACAAATCCGCCTTGTTGGCAAAATGCCAATAAATCGCGCCGCGCGTCAGCCCGGCCGCCTTGGCAATATCCACCAGTGAAGTCCGCGCCACGCCGCGCTCGCGAAACACACGCTCTGCGGTATCCAGCAATTGTGTGCGCGTCTCCTGCGCTGCCTCTTTTGTCCGTCTAACCATTCTTTTCCAACTCCCAGTCTTTTCATACCCATTGAAAATTTAATTAGTGCAGCGCAACATTATTTCTTGCCGCACGTTTACATACAGCAGTGCATGTATATAAAATAGTGCCTTAATAGTCAAGCACGTCCTGTCAGGAGTCACTGTGAACCGCGCCACCCCAAAAAATCCCTTTATACGCACTTTCATTATGCGTACTTTCATTACGCGTACTTTCATTACGCGTACTTTCTTTATGCTCACTTTCGTTGCGCTCTTACCGCTCGCCGGCCTGACGGCTTGCCAACCCGAATCTGCGCCACCACCAGCCACCCCAGCCCCTCCGCCCGGTGGCATGCCGCCCCCAGAAGTTGAAGTGATCAAAGCGACACCGCGCACTATTGCCCGCACGATAGAAGCACCCGGCCGCCTGCAAGCGGTGCGCAGCGCGGAAGTTCGCGCCCGCATCGAAGGCATTTTGGAGCACCGCCGCTATAGCGAAGGCAGCGAAATCAAAGCGGGAGCCGTGCTGTTCACGATCGATTCGCGCCCCTTGCAAGCTGATGTCGAAGCCGCCAAAGCCGCCTTGGCGCGCCAGCAAGCGCAAAAACTCATCGCCGGTCAAAACCTGGAACGGGTGCAAGCCTTGCTCAGCAGTAACGCAGTCAGCAAACAAGAATTTGATCAGGCCATGGCGAGCAAGGCGCAAGCCAATGCCGAAGTCGCCGCTGCCCAAGCCGCCTTATCGCGGGCAGAAATTGATTTGAGTTACGCCAACGTCACCGCACCTATTTCCGGTCGCATCGGCCGCGCGCTGGTCACAGAAGGCGCACTGGTCGGCAAAAACGAAGCCACACCGCTGGCACGTATCGAACAATACGACCCAATCTGGGTGAATTTCTCGCAATCCAGCAGCGAATTTCTCAATCTGCGCGCAGCCATTCAAGCCGGCCAGGCAAAAGCCAGCCACGCGCCGGTGAAATTGCTGCTGGAAGACGGCCGCGAATATGCGCACCCCGGCAAATTGCTGTTCAATGACCTAGCGGTTGACCCTAGCACGGGTTCCGTCGGTCTGCGTGCCGAGTTCCCTAACCCAACGCGTAGCCTGTTGCCCGGACAATTTGTCAGCGTGCGTCTGCCTGTCGAGCAAGCCGACAACGTCATCGCCCTACCGCAACGGGCTTTACAGGTTTCAGCGCAAGGTCAAATGGTATTAATTGTCGATGCCGACAACAAAGTCGTGCCGCAACCGGTGCAGACTGGCGGTTTGTCCGGCAGTGACTGGATCATCACCAGCGGCCTGAAAGGCGGTGAAAACGTCATCGTCAACGGTGTGCAAAAAGCACGCCCCGGCATGCAGGTCAAACCCATCGCTAGCACACTTTAAATTTAACATTCCCCTACCATGCTGCCACGCTTCTTTATTGACCGGCCGATTTTTGCCTGGGTCATTGCCTTATCTATTTTGCTGGCGGGCGCGTTAGTCCTGCCCAAGCTACCCATTTCACAATATCCAGATGTTGCGCCGCCGGCACTGTCCATTACCGCGGTTTATCCCGGGGCTAGCGCGCAGGTGGTGGAAGATTCCGTCACCACGCTGATTGAGCAAGAAATGAATGGGCTGGAAAACCTGCTCTATCTCGAATCCAACAGCGATTCTTCCGGCGTTTTAACGCTGACCTTAACCTTCGCTTCTGGCACCAACCTGGATATTGCTTCGGTCGAAGCGCAGAACCGCGTCAAACGGGTGGAAGCGCGTTTACCGGAAGAAGTGCGCCGGCAAGGCATTACCGTGGCGAAGGCGCGCCGCAACTTCATGATGTTCTTGACCATTTATTCGCCGGATCAAAGTCGCGATGCCATTGAGCTGGGCAGTTTCACCACCGCCAATGTGCTGGAAAATCTGCGCCGCGTGCCCGGTGTCGGCGAGGCCATGCTGTTCGGCACCGAATATGCCATGCGCATCTGGCTCGACCCGCTCAAGCTGGCCAGTTTCAACATGACGCCCGGCGAAGCCTTCAAAGCCGTGCAAGCGCAAAACGTGCAACTGGCCACCGGCGAATTAGGCCAATTACCCGCCGCTCCTAATCAACAATTCGCCGCCACGGTGATTACGCAAGGCCGACTTTCCACACCGGAACAATTCGGCAACATCCTGCTGCGCACCGCCGCCAGCGGAGCCGCCGTGCGTCTGAAAGATGTCGCACGTATCGAACTCGGCGCACAGGACTACAGCGTCCGCGCACGCCTGAATGGCAAGCCCACCGCTGCAGTCGGCATCAAACTCGCGCCCGACGGCAACGCGCTGGAAACTGCCGCCGCCGTCAAAGCCCGCATGACCGAACTGGCCGCCTCATTCCCGGCCGGCATCAGTTGGGATGTCCCTTACGACACCTCGCGCTTCGTCGAAATCTCCATCCGCGAAGTCATCAAAACCCTGATCGAAGCGTTCTTGCTGGTTTTTCTGGTGATGTGGCTGTTTTTACAAAGCCTGCGCGCCGCCATCATTCCGACAATCGTCGTGCCTATTTCACTGGTCGGCACACTGGTTGGCCTTTATCTGCTCGGCTATTCAATCAACGTGTTATCGCTGTTTGCCATGGTGCTGGCGATTGGTCTGGTCGTTGATGACGCCATTGTGGTGGTGGAAAACGTCGAACGCATCATGACCAAGGAGGGTCTGGGCGCGCGCGAAGCCACCTCAAAAGCCATGGGGCAAATTTTCGGTGCCATCATCGGCATTACCGTGGTTTTATCGGCCGTGTTCGTGCCCATGGCCTTTTTCAGCGGCTCCGTCGGTGCCATTTACCGACAATTCGCCGTCACGCTGGTGATGACCATGGGCTTCTCTGCCCTGCTCGCCATTACGCTAACCCCTGCCCTCTGCGCTACGCTGTTCAAAAACATGACGCGCGAACAAATGGAACACCACAGCGGCTTTTTCGGCGGGTTCACCCGGTTTTTCGACGCCACCACCCGCGGTTACATGAAAGGCGTTGGCGGCTTCGTCAAACGACCTTTGCGCGCGCTGATACTGTTCTTCGCCATTACCGCTGCGGCGATCATTCTGCTCATGCGCCTGCCCACCGGCTTTTTGCCGGATGAAGATCAAGGCTATCTGATCAGCATCGTGCAATTGCCGTCCGGTGCCACGCAGCAACGCACAGTAGAAGTCCTTTCCGGCATGGAACAGTATTATTTGAAGCAACCTGAAGTCGCCAAGGTTGTGGGCGTAGCCGGCTTTTCCTTCTTCGGCAAAGGCCAGGACGCCGCCATCGCCTTCATTCGCCTGAAAGACTGGGACGAACGCGGCGATGCCAACGACCACGCGCTGAAAGTGGTGCAGCGCGCCAACATGGCGCTGTTCAGCGTCAAACAGGCGATGATGTTCGCGCTCAATCCGCCGCCAATTCCCGAACTGGCGGCGGTAGGTGGCTTCGATTTCCGCCTGCAAGATCGCAGCGGTGTCGGCCGAGAAAAGTTATTGGAAGCCCGCAACATGGTGCTCGGCATGGCCTCGCAAGATCCGCGTCTGGCCGGTGTGCGGCCGGAAGGCAAAGAACCCGCCACCCAGTTGCTACTCGACATCGACCGCGTTAAAGCCAGCAGTCTCGGCATTGATTTCAGCGAATTGAATCAAACGCTCGCCGTTGCACTCGGTTCCGCTTATGTCAATGACTTCATTCGTGAAGGCCGCGTACTGCGCGTTGTCATGCAAAATGACGCCAAGACGCGCATCACGCCGGAAGGGATTTTAAGCTTGCGCGTGCGCACGGCAAAAGGCGTCATGGTGCCCTTATCGGAAATTGCTACGCCGCGTTGGGTAGTCGGTTCGCCGAAGCTGGATCGTTACAACGGCGTGCCGGCGATGAAGCTTGCCGGTAATCCCGCCCCCGGTCATAGCACCGGTGAAGCCATGCAAGCAATGGAGGAGATCGCTGCCAAACTACCGCCGGGTATGGGGTTTGAATGGTCCGGCACTTCCTACGAAGAGCGCCTCTCTGGTGCGCAAGCGCCCATCCTGTTCGCCCTTTCGATTATCGTGGTGTTCATGTGTTTGGCCGCGCTGTATGAATCATGGAGCGTGCCACTCGCCGTGTTGTTAGTGGTGCCGATGGGCGTCTTCGGCGCGGTATTAGCGGTCACCCTGCGCGAGTTGCCGAATGATGTCTATTTCAAAGTGGGCCTGATCGCCATCATCGGCCTCTCCGCCAAAAATGCGATTCTGATTGTGGAATTCGCCCGCCAACTGGAAGCGCAAGGCAAGGGAACGCTGGAAGCCGTCGTGGAAGCCTGCAAACTGCGCTTCCGACCGATCATCATGACCTCCATCGCCTTCATTTTCGGCGTGCTGCCCTTGGCTATTTCCAGTGGTGCCGGTGCAGCCAGCCGCCAAGCCATCGGCACCGGCGTCATGGGCGGCATGATCGCCGCTACCGTGCTGGCGGTGTTTATCGTGCCGGTGCTTTATCTGGTGGTGCGCCGCATCTTCCCCAGCCCAATTCGCTACCACGGTGCCGCCGTGCATGGAGATGATCATGCGTAATCCCTCGCCCGCCTTATTGTTGCTCGCTGTATTAGGTCTCTCAGGTTGCATGACCTTGCCGGCCATGCAGCAAAGCAAACCTGATTTGCCGGCTGATTGGTCTGCTACCAAGGCAACCAGGTTAACCGCCGACGCCTCCACCCCGCTGGCGCAAACCGCCAGCGAACGCGTCGCCGCAGACTGGTGGAAAGCCTACAACGACCCGGCGCTCACTACGCTGATCGAAGAAGCGCTGGCGCATAACCGCGATTTACAACTGGCTGCCGCGCGGATCGAAGAAATGCGTGCCAACCTCGGGCTAACAGATGCCGACCGTTATCCCAGCGCGGGTTTGGGCGTTGATGTTGGCCGCTCAAAAGTCACCAGCAAAGGCAGTGCGCCGGTGTCTTCACCGATTAGCAGTCGCTACAAACTCAATCTGCAAGCCGCTTGGGAAATTGATCTCTGGGGCCGTTACCGCGCCGCCAGCACCGCTGCCCGCGCCGATTTACTGGCCACGGAATACGGCCGCAACGCTATACAAAGCAGCCTGACCAGCGCAGTGGCACAGGGCTATTTTGCCCTCGCCGCGCTCGATGCCACCGTCAAACTCACGCAAGAAACGCTGGCCAATCGCCGCGCAGCCATCGCTTTGCAACGGCTGCGCTTTGATGGCGGCATGACTTCCGAACTCACTTTGCGTCAAAGCGAAGCGGAAGCCGCCAGCATCGAAGTCACCTTGGCACAGCTTGCGCAACAAATGCGCCAACAAGAATTAGCCTTGGCGGTTTTGCTCGGCCGGGAACCGCGTGCCCTGCTGCAAGGCGACATCGCCCGCGCGACGGCTTTATTCGATCTAGCGCTGCCTCCCGCCATTCCAGCCGGCTTACCGTCTGATCTGCTGCAACGCCGGCCAGATATCCGCGCCGCCGAACAAAATTTACTCAGCAGCCAAGCGCGCATCCGCGAAACGGCGGCAGCGGTTTATCCCAATCTTGCCCTCACGGCCAATCTCGGCACAGAAAGCAAAGCGCTGGCCGATCTATTTTCCGGCCCAGCCGGCATTTGGGGCTTAGCGGCCGGGCTTAGCCAAACGCTATTCAATGCCGGCCGCACCGAAGCCGCCCTGCAAGCCGCCGATGCGCGCCAACATCAAGCACTGATTAGTTATGAACAGACCGTGCAAATTGCCTTCAAAGAAGTGCTGGATGCGCTGATTACGCATCGACAAGCGCGCGAAACGGCGATCGCCGAAGAAAACCGCAACAACGCGCTGCAACGCGCCGCCGAACTCGCCGATTTGCGCTTTCAACATGGTGTCACAAATTACCTGGAAGTGCTGGATGCGCGGCGAAATTTGTTCCAATCGCAACAAGGTGGCATCGAAGCACGCCGCACCCAACTGACCGCAACAGCTGATTTATTTAAGGCGCTCGGTGGGGGATGGCAATAACCCCACGGCGCTATGAATGTTCAATCGGAAACCAACGATGCCTTGCCCTGCGCGAAACGTTCTGCCAAACGCGCGCGCGTCAAGGTCATCGCATCCAGGCCTTGTGCATTGCTGAATAAATACATGCCCCCCGCCGGACTCACCCAGTTCAAATACAGCGTGCTGACATGATCTTGCAGATGAAAATGCACGCGATCGCCCTTTTTCAAGTCAGGCATTTTTAACTCGGCAGCCGCTTGCGCCGGCGGGTTTTTCGGCAACGGTGGCGTTAAATCAGCCAAATCAACGGGGGCATTCAACTCCGGCGGCTGCGCCAAATGCGTGATAGCGGCTTCCTGCACCTCCAAACAGCGTAAACCGGCACGCGCCACCGCCGCATGCATCATGGCCAAACGTTCAAACAACGCATCGCGTTCAGGCGCGGCAATCAGCAAAGCCTTGCAGCCTTCATGCAAACGCGACAACAACGTCGGCAACATGCGCAGCATTTTTTCGGTTTCATGACGGGAAGATTTAGGGGCCAAGCTCCACAACAACGCGTTAACGGTGTCCCATCCCGCGTTCCAATCAGCATGTTGATTGCCTTTAGCCATAAAAATCGACGTCAACAAACGCGCCCAATGCTGGTGCAGAAAGCCGCAAATTTCGGCGGGCGCATCATGTTCAAACAAATGGCGATCCATTTCACTCTGAATTTTCAGCAGCACGGTTTGTTCATTCATTGGCGAGACTGGCATGACTTCAAACTCAATTTTTCCAAAAAAACATCGGCCCGCAATTCTAGTCTCAAGCAAAGGGGGCTTTGTATCGTTAGCGAATCCTGTTAACCTCACGCCGCTATCCAAAGAGGCTTCCCAGCTATGAATTTCACACAGAAAACACTCAAGAAACGTATTTTTTTGGCGTTCGCAACGCTTCCCTTTCTCGGTGTAGTCGCAGCATTTGGCATAGACCCCAACGCAATTACTGAAAATTTTGAACAAGAAACCCTGGTTGAACCGCTGGCGCTGCCAGAAATGGAGCCAACCGACAGTGGTTCTTTCGATTTCTGGCGCGAAGAACGCATAAGCCGCGGTGAAACGCTACCCAGCCTGCTGAAAAAACTCGGCATCAGTGCTGAAGAGCGTCAAGCCTTCATTCACACAGCGCACGCATCCAAATCGCTGGGCCAATTGATTCCTGGCCGCACCGTTCTGGCCCGTGTCAGCACCAGCGGCCGCCTGATGTTACTGCGTTACCTCGTCTCTGACAGCACGCTGGTCACCGTCAACCGCAGCAATGAAAGCTTCGAAATCACAGAAAATGCCATACAGCCGGAAATTCGCCAAGTCATGCGCTCCGGCACAATTCACAGCTCACTGTTCGGCGCAACCGATGCAGCCGATGTGCCCGATAAAATTGCCTCTGAAATGGCCGATGCCTTCTCTGGCGACATCGATTTTCACAGCGATTTACGCCGCGGCGACCATTTCTCCGTCATTTATGAAGCGTTCTATTTTGATGGCCGCTTGATCAAGACCGGCCGCCTGCTCGCGGCAGAATTTACTAATCAAGGCAATGCCTTCCAAGCCATTTATTTCAAAGATCCGCAAGGCCGCGACGGCTACTACTCAGCCGAAGGGCAAAGTTTAAAACGGGCATTCCTCAAATCACCAATGCCGTTCGACCGCATTTCATCCGGCTTCACTTCTGCTCGACTGCACCCGGTTTTGCAAATCTGGCGTTCGCACAAAGGCGTCGATTACGCAGCGCCCACCGGCACACCGGTTCGCGCCGTGGCCGATTCAGTGGTCAGCTTCGCCGGCAAACAAGGCGGCTACGGCAATTTAGTGATACTGAATCATCAGCCGCCCTATAGCACCGCCTACGGCCACCTGTCGCGTTTTGGTAAAAACATCAAGAACGGCAGCAGAGTCAATCAGGGCGATATCATTGGCTATGTCGGTGCCACCGGCCTCGCCAGCGGACCGCACTTGCATTATGAATTCCGGGTCAATGGCGAACAGCGCAATCCGCTCGCGATGAATTTGCCCACCGCCTATCCGCTTGACCACCGCTATCGCGTGCAATTTTCTGGCTATACGCAGCCCCTCACCGCGCATTTAAGCCTGCTGCGCAATACTAATCTGGCCAAGCTGAATTGAACTTCAGGCTGTAATTTGATGTGGCATTTGCTGTGTGGTCTGTGTGGTATTTGCAGCTGTGTGGTATTTACAGACCAACCCGCCACATCAAACCGTCTTACAAGTTGCAGAAAGTCAGTTCGAAATCCACATCTCGCTCGCATTGACGCGGTTTTAATAACGTATCAGACGTTAAAAAACGGATATTGAGGGCGTATTTATTCGCGCTCACTTCCGGCGCGCAGGGCACATCCAGGGTGACGCGCAGCAAATGCGCCGTTCTGCCGCCCAGCATAAGTTGAAACAAGCCTTGCTCCGCTTTATGGCGGCTGGCATAGCCGCTTTCGCGCAAAATGCTCAACACCACATCAACCGCACTCTTCAACGGTAACAAAGGGCTTAACCAGCTCATTAAATCCGCATGGCGACGCATCACCGGCTGATTCAACCAAAAGTGATAAACCGGCAAATCAAAACTACACGCGCCCCCCGGAATAGCAGCGCGCCCTTTAATGCCAGCCAACCATTCATTTTCGCGCACATGCTGACCAATCTTGCCCGACATGGCATGCACCGCAACCAAAGCCGCGTTAATACGCGCCAGAATGTGATTGAGCCGCACCCCATCAACCGCCGGATTCGCCCGCAACGCTTCAAGACTGATTTTTTGCCGTTCCAACTCTTGAATCAATTCGCTCTTCATTTCTGACCGCGTAGTCACATCGACGATTTCAAAAATCCCCAATAGCGCAGCATGATGCGAACGCGGATCTTCTCCTCGCGCAAAGAACAATGCTTTGTCGAACAGGTCTTCCAGGCGCAACCACGTGCGGATGCGCTCACTCAGAGGGAATTCGTAAACAGTCACCGGGCCAATCCGATATGTTGCATGAGAAGTTCGACGCAAGATCTTGAATAAGCACAGATTTTGCAGGATTGCACCGGTTCAGTGCAATGGAATGTTTTAACTTGATGATGAAATTCTTGCCGCCAGCTTCAAATACTCAGCGTGCAAACGTGCAACCTGATCATCCAAATGCACAAAATCACCCCGGTTATCAATCAAATCATCCGCCAATGCGCGGCGGGAATGCTGACTGACTTGCGCAGCCACAATCGCTCTCGCTTGCGTTACATCCAAGCCGGGCCGGGCCGCCGTTCGTTCGATTTGCTGCGATTCATCACAATCAACCAACAAAATTCGCTGCAACAATGGCCGATAGGCCGCAAAGTTCTCCACCAACAACGGCACCACTAGCATGGCGTACACAGACGTCACCGCCAATAACTGGCGCAACGCCTCCGCACGAATCAAGGGATGCAAAATAGCTTCGAGTTTTTGTCGCACAACGTGTCGC
>CAYWXO010000120.1:0-10054 GCA_964462255.1 uncultured Thiobacillus sp.
TGGCGATAAGTACCTAGTACAATGTTGTTGGCTGCCAGGCTATCGGCGGTGACAAAAAAGCCGAGGTTGCGTTTAATAATATGGCGCTCATCTTCGCTTAAACCATTGGGGTCTTTCCAGGTGGCGATATCGCGATTCATGTTCACTTCTTGCGGCATCCAGTGATTGGCGCAGGCGGCGATGTATTTTTCCCAGGCCCATTTATATTTGAACGGCACTAATTGATTGACGTCGGCTTTGGCGTTGATGATCAGTTTGTCTTCTACGCGCACGCGGCGCTGCGCAATGTCATTCGCTGGGTGCGGCGTGCTGGGTGGGGTTGGCGTGGTTTTGAATTGGGGTGCCGACAGTGCGGACGGCAAAAACGGCGACGCCGGTGGCATGGGACGAAAAGCGGGAAGGGCCGACGGCGTCACGTCGTCATCAAAATTCAGCATGAAATCTCCAAGGGTAATGCGAAAAACAGGGTACAAGTGGGGTGCAGCGGGCGGGTTGACGGAGCTTTGTTGTTGTGTTGCTTGGGTATTGTTTGGGGCAGGGGCGTGATTTTAGCCGCACAAGCGGCAAACGGTCATCAGCATCAAATCTTTAGCGGCGGCGTTGACTTTCGGCAGCGCCGCTTTCAAACGACGGTCGCCGTCAATTTCCCCGCTGGCAATGGCCAGCAGCCCTAAGAGAATGGGTGAGATGCCAGCTGATTCTGCTGCGGCAAGTAAAGCGGCCGGAAAGTGCGCAATAGGCTGATCGCCGTGGTGCAGCGTGCCGTCAGCATGCAGCGCAAGGCGGTCGTTTTGTGACAATAGCCAGCAATGCGAGGTCGGTATTTCCACGAGTAAAGAAGCGAAAAAATCAGGAATAGCTGCGGTTATACCACCGGGTAAGCGATGTAGTTGCCAGACCATTTCTTCATAAGGGTCAAGATTGCTTGGCATGGGTTGCGGTAAGTTAAAAGTGGGATAAGTAGGATAGCGGCTCATAAAATGATAAAAATTAGCGATAATGCGCGGAATTATCCTCCAGTCCGACTTAGCAAAAAGGGGCAGGCATGAAACAGATTTTTGGGCAACGTGGTTGGCAAGGTTTTTTACTCATCGTCTTATTGTTCGGCCCGTTAGCCAGTCAGGCGGTAGAGCTGCAGCGTCTGGTGGTGAGCGCGCCGGGGCCGCGCAATATTTCTTATTTGCCGGTTGACTTGATCAGCAAGATCGGGGCTGACCGGGAAGAAGGCGTTAATTTGAAGATTATGCATACCGGCGGCGGTGGTGTGGCCTTGAATAATTTGGTCAGCCATAACGCAGATTTTGCGGTGGCTGGCGTGCCGGCTGCCATGTCGTTGAAAGCCAATGGCGGCGATGTCGTCGTCATTGCGCCGGTCAGCGATGCGCCGTTGTTTGTGCTTATGGTGCGTTCGGGCCTTAAAGGCAAGGTCAAACGTATTGCTGATTTGAAAGGCAAGGTTATTGGGGTGAATACCAGCACTAAGTCGAGTAAAACCACCTCGCAACAATTGGCTGAATTGTTGTTGAAGTCGGGCGGCGTTTCGTTGGATCAGGTGCGCATCGTGCCGGCTGGACAAAGCTGGGTTGAACAATCTTCCTTGCTGATTACCGGTGCAGCCGATGCGGTGGTGGGCGATGAGCCGTTTGCTTCGCGTCTTAAAGCTGGCGGGCAAGCCTATTTTTTGGCGCATTTAGCAGAGCCGAATACCGTGCGTGAAATACACGGCGCTAATTTCTTGCATGCCGCGCTGGAAACACGGGCGGATCTTATCGCCAAAGAGCCGGCCAAGGTCGAGAAAATGGTGCGCATGATGAGGAAGAGTCTGCATTGGATTGCGACGCATACGCCCGAACAAGTGGTGGATGCTTTGGGTGTTAGCGACCCGGAAGAACGCCGTTTCCTTATTCTTTCACTGAAGAAATATCCGAAAGCCTTTAGCCGAGATGGCCAGTTTTCTACGGCGCAATTGCATGAAACAGACATTTTCTTTCAAAGTGCGGTTGAGCCCGGCATGCCGGGAAAAAATCTGAGTATCTTTACTCTGCTGGATACGCGTTGGGCGGGACGTCGCAAGTGACCCGATCGCGTTCAATCGCCCGTCAAGCCGGCCTGCGACTGCTGCTCAGCCTGAGTTTGTTAGTCGCGCTTATTGCGGCAACTTCCGCTGGACTTTATACGTTGGCGCTGGATAAGGCGGCAGAAGAGCGCAGCGAGCAACTGGCGCTTTTTTATCAAGAGCGTTTGAAGCAGATCGAACGCGACTGGGAACTGCAAAGCCGTGATTTTAAGGTGCGCATTGAATACACCCGTATTTTGGAAGATCCTGCCAGCGCGGAGGCGAATTTGCAGGCTTTTATCACCGTGCAGGGGACCGATCGACGTTTTCAATATTTGATTATTGAAGACCGGAAGGGGGTGAAACGCTTTGATTTTGGCAAAGATGTGCAATTGGATGCGATTCCCGCTTCTTCTAACGAGTCGATCGGCCATTATCTTGATGCAGAAAATGATCGCCTTTACCGTGTTTTTGTCGATCGCATTTGGTTGGGTGAGGACGAGGGGATGGGGCGGGTCGCGATTTTCTACAGCTTGGATAATGCGATGATTAATCAGATCGGTTCACCTGATCTAACCTTGAGTATTTTGCATGGTGGTAAGCCGGTGGCCAGCTCGGGTGGACAACCGGCAATTGATCGCTTACTGCGTGATGGCATTAAGGAAGATAACTCCTGCCGAACCTTGGCGTGGCTGCCGGTCAGTCAAGTTGCGGGGACAATGGCGGCGGGACAAACAACGGCGCTGCAAACGGATATAAAGCTGCATTTGGAAGCCCCGGTTAAGACCTTGTTCACCCCACTTGAAATGGCAATTGTAATGGGGGCTATCCCTGTGGTGGATGGTCTTATTCTTTGGTTTACCCTTGGGCTTTGGCTGATGCGGCAAGCGCGACGTGTTTCGTCATTGGGAGACGCTGTTGGTGATTACGCGAATGCTCGGCAGGTTACCCCTGAGTTTGAGGCTAAGTTGATCAAGGCTATGGCGGTTAATGCCAAGGCAGAGCCCTACGATGAAATTGCCGAAGTGGCTGCGGCGATGCAGGCCATGGTGACCGACATTGATGTGCGGGAACGCGAGCAGGCGGCGACCATGCAACGGATCAGCGCTTCGGAAGCGGAATATAAAACCATGTTGGAAACCAGCCATGATGGTTTCTGGGTGGTGTCGGCACATGACGGAAAGTTCTTGGATGTTAATCCAGCTTATTGTGAAATGAGCGGCTATCGTCGGGAGGAGTTGCTGGATTTATACGTGGCAGATATTGAGGCCAACGAATCGCGGCAAGAATTAACCATTCACATGCAGGCGATTATTGAGGGTAACGAAGAGGAGGCGCATTTTGATACGTGTCATCGTCATAAAAATGGCCAAATCATTGATGTGGATGTCAGTGCGCAGTACTTGAATTCACGTGGTGGTATTTTCGTGGTGTTTTTGCGTGATATTAGCGAGCAGAAACGTGTTGCTGTCGCATTGTTGAAGGCGAAAGGCGAGGCGGAGCAGGCCAATCGCGCTAAGAGTGAATTTTTAGCCAACATGAGCCATGAGATTCGCACGCCGATGAATGCCATTATTGGTTTGTCTGATTTGGCGTTGGGGTTGCCGGCGTTAACGCCGAAACTACAGGATTATTTGAGCAAGATTTACGCTTCTTCGCGGGCCCTGTTAGCCATCATCAACGATATTCTTGACTACTCCAAAGTCGAGGCCGGCCGGCTGGAATTAGAGCAGGTCGATTTTCGCCTGGAAGAACTACTCGACAACGTGGTCAATTTGTTTGTTGTGCGGGCTGAGGAAAAGGGCCTGGAGATTGTGCTTGATGTCGATCCGTCTTTGCCGCCCCTGTTAGTGGGAGATTCTTTGCGTTTGGGGCAAGTGTTAAATAACCTGGTGGGTAATGCAGTGAAATTCACCGAGTCGGGTGATGTACAGATTAAGGTAAAGTCTGTCGGTGGCGACGGTGACTGTGACGTTATGCAGGCGGGTTTTGTCACCTTATGCTTCGCCGTTCGCGATAGCGGCATTGGCATGAACCCGGAGCAGGTTAATCGACTATTTAATGCTTTTACGCAGGCAGATGGCTCAATTACGCGGCGGTATGGCGGTACGGGTCTTGGGTTGGCCATCAGTCAGCGTCTAGTTGAAATGATGGGCGGCGAGATTGAGGTGACAAGTGAAGCCGGTAAGGGAAGTTGTTTTAGTTTTACGATTTGCTTGCCGGTCGCTAGCACGCAGATGCTTGAGATTGCCCCGGAAAAACTGCACGCAATGCGCGTTTTAGTGGTGGATGATCTGGCAATTTCCCGTTTCACGCTGGGCGAAATGTTACGCGCTTGGGGCTTTCAAGTGACCGAAGCGCCGGATGGCGAGGCGGCGCTGGCCACGATCATGGCGACCGCCAATCAACCCAATGCGGCATTTGAATTGTTGTTGCTTGATTGGAAAATGCCCGGCTTGGATGGGGTGGAAGTCGCGCGACGCATCCAGGCGTTAGCGGCTGAATATGGCTGGCGCAAGCCGCCGGTGGTGGTGATGGTGACAGCGTTCAGTCGTGATCATTTGCTGCAAGAATCAGAGGGTATTCATCTGGATGCGATTCTGACTAAACCCGTTAATGCATCCGGTATGTTTGCTGCCATTATGCGCATTCAGGGTGGTGCGCTGGTGCAGAATCTGGTGGTACAAAACACGCACCCGAACCTCGTACATGAGGCGGCGGCTATCCGGGGTGCCCATGTGTTATTGGTGGAAGATAACGAGATTAATCAGACGGTGGCGCGCGATTTGCTGGTGCGACTGGGCTTGTTGGTCAGCGTTGTTGAACATGGCCAGGCTGCGTTGGAACGGTTAGCGCAAGAAACTTTTGATATCGTGTTGATGGATTTGCAGATGCCGGTGATGGACGGTTTTGAGGCCAGTCGTCGGATTCGTGCTGAGGCGCGTTGGCAGAATCTGCCCATTATCGCGATGACTGCTGCGGTATTGGAACGCGATCGTGAGGCTTGCCACGCCGCCGGAATGAATGACCATGTCGCGAAACCGATCTTGCCGTCTGAGCTGGTGGTTACCCTGAAAAAATGGCTGCTGCCGCGCACCTCCGCCAATGTTTTACTCCCCGGTGTTTTGCCTGCTGAAAATTTCCCACTTAGCACCACGCTTAGTACCACGCTTAGTACCATTAAGCTGCCGGATAGTTTGCCAGGCTTTGAGCTGGATAATGCGCTGCAGCTAATGGGCGGCAACGCGTTGCTATTCATTCGGTTAGCCAGTCAATTTGCTGAGAATTTTTGGCGGGCGGCGCAAGAGATGCGTGTCATGCTGGTACACGCTGATTTTGCCGCCATGGCCACATTGGCGCATACCCTGAAAGGGGCTGCTGGAAATTTAGGGGCAAACACCTTGTATCTTGCCGTTGAGGCATTGGAAACCGCGCTGGCCGCTGAGTCAAAAGACCGCGTGTTGCTTGATCTTGATACTTTCGCGCATCGCATGGATGAAGTGTTAGCCTCAATTGAGCAACTGCAAGTGTTGTTACCTGTGTCGGAGGTCTTGCCGGAAAACGTAAGTGAGCATGTATGCAACCAGTGTCAATGGCAGAAAGCGGCAATTATGTTCAAAGATTTACAAAATTTGGTTGATAACTATGACTATATTCCACCCGAGCTGGTCCTTGAATTAAAGGCGTGCGTCAGTTGCATGCCACTGCGCGACCAACTGGATACGCTGGAACGGCACATTCGTAACACCGATTATGCTCACGCCCAAATTGTGTTGGATGAGGTTTTTTGCGCTCAGGGCCACCCTTTTACGAGACCACAGCAATGTCAGATACCGAATTGAAACCATTGATTTTGATTGTCGATGACACCCCGACAAATATCCAGGTTTTGGCTGAAGCACTGCGGGGTGATTACCGTGTCAAGGTGGCCGCCAATGGTCTGGCGGCATTTCAGATCATCGACAAGCTAGGCGTGCCAGACTTGATTCTGCTTGATGTCATGATGCCGCACATGGATGGTTACGAAGTGTGCCGCCGCCTCAAGGCGCAAGCTGAAACCAAGGATATTCCAATCATCTTTATTACGGCAAAAGCGGATGTGGTTGATGAAGAGTATGGGCTCCACCTTGGTGCGATGGATTACATCTGTAAGCCATTTCACTTGCCGATTGTGACGATGCGGGTGCGCAATCACATTAATTTAAAAATGAAGAGTGATTTGCTGGAAAAGTTGGCCATGGTTGATCGGTTAACCAATATTCCTAATCGCAGACGTTTCGATAGTGTGCTGGAAACCGAGTGGCGGCGCGCGCAACGCGAAGAGAGCGAGCTGGCCTTGCTAATGATTGATGTCGATTTTTTCAAGAATTACAACGATTACTACGGGCACGGCGGCGGCGATGAATGCTTGAAGAAAATTGCCACCACTTTGAGTCGAGTCGCAGCGCGGCCCGGCGATTTGGTGGCGCGCTGGGGCGGTGAGGAGTTCATCGTCTTGCTGCCCGGCACGGATGCCACTGGTGCGCGCAAAATTGCTGAATCAATGCGTGCTGAAGTAGAAGTGCTGGCTATTCCGCACGCCAATTCTCCGGTTTCTCATTGGGTGACGGTCAGTATTGGGCTGGTGTCTTTGCGGCAAGCACTTCAGCAACAGTCCGCTGCAAGTGTTTTTATGGATAGCCCGAGTCAATTGCTGGAAAGTGTTGACCGCATGCTTTATCAAGCCAAGTCTGCCGGGCGCAATAGAGTTGCAGAATGGGGGCAAAGCGGGGGCAAAGCGGGGTTGCAAAGCAGAGCGTTATTTAACGGCGGCGAAACCAGCCAGTCAGGCTGATGCGTTGTCGTTGGGCCGGCATTACTTCATGCCAGAATTGGTCTGATAGAAAAGTCACCAGCGTGCCACCGTGCGGTTCAATGTCGAATGCATGCTCATCTTGCTGCGGCCAAAAACGCAACATACCGCCATCGGCTGGCTGCCAGTGGTCGTTCAAGTAGAGAATGACGGTCAACGTGCGGCGATCGTCGTCCTGAAAACGGTCCAAATGACGTTTATAGCCGGCACCGGGCGGATAAACGGCAAAATGCAGTTCCACGTCAAACAAGCCAAGAAACAACTGTTGGTTAACCGCTTGACGTAAATGCTCTAGTTTGGCTAAGGCCATGGCTTGCGCAGGCCCTGCATTGGATTCATCAAGCCATAAGACGTGATCACCGCGAATTTCCGCACGGATGCTGGCCGCGCCACGGCCAACGCCGGCACGATGAAAAGCGCCGTGGTCATGCAGCGCTAAACATTCTCGTCGTAAGGCGGCCGTTTCCGCCGGGCTTAAAAAGTCAGCCGCAACGCACCAGCCGCGCTCAGCCAATGCGGCTACGATCTTTTCTGGACTGAGGTGTGCCAATTGGGGGTGTACTAATCGTGGTGCAATCAATATTTTGACCGAACCCGCCAAGTCAGCGTCGTTTTGTCTTTTGCCGCTACAGGAATACGCCAAACCGCTGTGCGCGCGGCTTCTTTTTCATGTGGATGGCTTTCTTGCACAATCTGCCAGTCACCGGACATCGGCTCAATCACTTTTACCGTGATGTTATCGCTCTTGGCGTTACGAATTTCCATGACATAAGTGCTTTCAATGACGCCACCACGTGCGTTAAAACCCGCGCTGATCTTTTGATAGTCGCTCTGTTTTTTGTCGGCGGTAACATCAAACGCTTCACCCAATTTCAATTTGACGGTTTCGCCAGCCGCCGTATGGTCGATACGATCCTCGCCAATAAATTGCGCTCGCCCGGTGCTGTCTTTCTTGTAAACACGTACCACACCTTTAGGCAGTGGAATACCTAAATTTCCGTCTTTATTGCTGAATTCCATGAACACACTCGGCTTCATTTTTTGGCCGAGATCGCCATGTTGGCCGCTGTAATACCAGCTAGCGCCAACAAAGCGAAATTCCTTCTCGGTTTTAACTTGCTGGGCGGAAAGCAGCGCGACTTGTTTGGTTTGGTTGTCTTGCAAAGTAGTCAACCGATCCAGCGTGTAAAGGTGATATTCAAACAGGGTTTCTTCCTGCATAGGCGGCGCAGAGTCTGCCATGGCCATTGCCTTCATCATCACCGGCATAGCTCGGCGTTCCGGTTGTGTGCGGTTGACTTCTCCTGCGATCAGTTGCAGGCGTGCATTGGGATAAGCCGTGCCGCTGGTATTCGTCAGCGTTACCCAGCCGTTCAGGTCGATACTGTCTTCTGCGGCAGAAAGCTCGGCAACGTAATCGGCTTTCCAGGTCAGTCCACCGGTGAGATAAGTCAGCTCAAGCGCGTAATCGGCTACCGGCGGGGTGTTGCTAAAGGCTGAGTTATTGCCCAATCCAGTTGGCGTAACTTCCGTGCTGAATAACATAGATAAAGTCGGGCGATCACGCAGCGTCTGTGGCACTGAGGTAAAGCCTAATCGCCCCGGAATGCCGCTTTCCACTCGATCCTTAAATTGCAGGACTACGCCATTATTGGCCGACAGCACGGTGGCATATTCCAGAAACTCGCCGCCAGTGATCGGCTGGGTGCGGATGACTCGCACGGTTTCGCCGACTGATTTTTCTAACAATTTTTGCGGTGTCAGCAAGTCAAAATCGAAATTCTGCTCCAGCAAATTCAATTTTTTACCGTCAAGTGAACGCAATAAAGCGGTTTCGGGTTGCATCCGGGAGGAGACATCCCGCCAAGCCAACAGATTTTCGCCATGGTTGACGCGAACTTTGCGGGCATCTTTAATCAGTGCCAGGTCATTGTTGTAAATAGTAACGGCTAATGCGCTTTGATCCGCCGCGTTGCTTGGACGTTCATCCAGCGCAAATACGGGAGTCGTTATCGTGTGGGCTGCGAGCAGTGCGATGACCAGTAAGGTTTTTTTCATTCAGGTTCTCCAGGCGGACAAGCGTCCGTGTCGATAAGCAGATCTATGCCGGCAAGTGGCTGGATCGAAGTAGCGGGAATGATTGCACCTTGCCGCCAAAGTGTCAGTGCTTCGCGCTTATCTGCACCACAAATCAGGAAAACTACGCCGCGCGCTTGCGACAAACGTCGCGCAGAAAGCGTGACACGATCCGGCGGAGGCTTGGGCGCATTGGCTACCGCCATGGCGTCTGGCGCGTTGTCTTCCTCACCCCAATCTTGCTGCGGAAACAGGCTGGCGGTGTGGCCATCTTGCCCCAGCCCGAGCAAAACCAGATCAAATTCAGCTTGATCTTGCAGTTTTCTATTTAGTGTATTTGCGTATTGCTGCGCCGCTTTTTCGGCACCTAATTCAGCGGCAATGGCGTGGATCTGCTCGGCAGGAATCGCGACATGATTCAGCCAAGCCTGCGCGGCCATGTGGCTGTTACGTTGCGCATCGTCAGCGGGCAGGCAACGTTCATCGCCAAACCAGATATGCCAATGCGCCCAATCTTGTTGTTGCTGCGCCAAGGCGCGATAAATTTTCTCCGGCGTGCCGCCGCCCGCCAGCACTAAATGAAACGCCCCGCGCGCTGCCAAGGCCGCAGCCGCCGCCCTATTGATCGCGTCCAGCGCCGCCGCCAGCCAATCCGCCTTGGCAATCACATGCCAACGCACGTTAGGGCGCTCAGCTTTAATAGCAGCTTTAATAGGGGACAGACCACGGTTTTCTGGGGGTATTGTTGGGGAATTTGGATTTAACATACTGGGTTGTAACCTTCGGTTAATTGCGCAGCAATCTTTTCTTGCAGCCTGCAAGTTTTTTGAGCGGTAGTCTCTTACATCTCAAGTCTTCACATTTTCTGAGCAAACTTTGTCATGCTGGGGCACCGGCAAGGGCGGGTACGATAGTTTGTTGCGTGATGCGGCAAGCGGCGGCGATCGCACTGCGTCCGAGTTTGGTGAGTGAGTAGCGGTAGCTGTGAGCGACTTTTCTGATCAGGCCGAATTTGCGCAAGCGCCAAATCTGGCGGGTGAGGCTCGACATGGACACATCGGGCAAAAAGG
>CAYWXO010000121.1:0-10007 GCA_964462255.1 uncultured Thiobacillus sp.
TTTTATGGCTTTTTGAGGGAGCTAAAAAACCATAAAAAAAGCCACCATAAAAAAACCGCTCAATACGCTGATGGCGTATGAAGCGGTTTTTTTGCTTTAAAGCGGATTTTTTGTCTTTAAACTAATTTAGCGGCGTCTGAACTGTGGATTCGTTGCGGGCGGTGGGCTGCCGGCAGGACGCTCATCTTTATGACGGAAGCTGATCCGTCCTTTGCTCAAATCGTAAGGGGACAGTTCTAACGTGACCTTGTCGCCGGCCAGAATACGAATACGGTGCTTTTTCATTTTGCCCGATGCGTATGCCTGAATTTCCATACCATTATCCAGCGTGACCTTGAAACGCGTATCCGGCAAGACCTCGTTTACCACACCTTCCATTTCAATCAACTCTTCTTTTGCCATATTTCCGTTTGCTCCAGCAGCACCGCCGGAACATGCCGGTCGGGATACATCAATTGTTAGTGTTAATAGGTTAATTAGCCGCGCAGACTAACATGCCATAGTGCTGATGTGGATGAATAATTTGCGAACCCTGCGCGCTTTGACGATTGGGTGTGTCTTTAGTGGCGTCTTCAGCAGGATCTTGTGCTGTCAATGGCCCACTTCTTGCTATTCTGCCTACATCGTCACTTGCTCGCCGCCATGACCCACTCACCCAACACCGACATTCTCGCCACCGCCGTGCTGATTGCGGATACGCAGCGCATCACCCGCTACCTCAACCCGGCGGCGGAGAATTTATTAGGCATTTCGGCACATCACGCATTAGGGCGACCAGTCAGCAATCTGCTGGGCGAATGCCCCGAATTGGTGCGCGCCATTGAACATGCCCTGTTAGAGGGCGCTAGTTTCACCGAACATGATGTTGCTCTCCCCATTAATGGGCACACGTTAGTGCTGTCGGCGACGGTTTCGCCGTTGGATGATACCGGCGGTGCCGCGGTGATCGAACTGCATCCTGCTGCGGGCAATGTCCGCATTGCGCGCGATGAGCAAGTCATGGCGCAAACGCAGGCCAGTCAGCATTTGCTGCGCCAATTAGCGCACGAAATTCGCAATCCACTTGGCGGCATTCGTGGTGCAGCGCAATTGCTGGAAGCGGAGCTTGACTCCGCCGACCTGCGCGAATACACGCAAGTCATCATCCAGGAAACCAATCGTTTGCAGAGTCTGCTTGATCGCTTGCTCACGCCGGCAAAACGGCCGGTGGTGCAGCCGATCAACGTGCATGAAGTGCTGGAGCGCGTGCGTAACCTGCTGCGCGCCGAATTTCCTTTGCTGCATTTTCATTGCGACTACGACACCAGCCTGCCAGAACTGGAAGGCGACCCCGAACAACTGATTCAAGCCGTGCTCAACATCACGCGCAACGCGGCGCAAGCCATGGAAGGCGATGGTCGCATCCACTTCCGCACGCGTATTGCACGTCAAGTCACCCTAGCTATGAAGCTGTGGAAATTGGCCATTCGGTTGGATGTCATTGATAACGGCCCCGGCATTCCGGAGGACATGCTCGGCCGTGTCTTTTTTCCGCTGGTATCAGGCCGCGAAGGCGGCACCGGCTTGGGCCTCACGCTGGCGCAAAGCCTGATACAACGCCACGAAGGCGCTATTCATGTTGAAAGCCAACCCGGACGCACCTGTTTTTCGATCTATCTGCCGATAAGCTTGCCTAATTAGTTTGCCTAATTATCTTGCCTAGCCTGACCCATTTAGAAACCAAGTAATGATAACGAGGAGTTAAACCCATGAAACCCGTCTGGATCATCGACGACGACCGCTCCATCCGCTGGGTGTTTGAAAAAGCGCTGACGCGGGAAAATTTGCCGCATCGCATTTTTGAAAGCGCTGACCTCGCCCTCCGCGCGCTGGAACGCGAAACGCCCGGTGCGGTGCTGTCTGATATTCGCATGCCCGGCATGAGCGGCCTCGATTTCATGGAACGTTTGAAAGCCGATCACCCGCGTTTGCCGATCATCATCATGACCGCGTATTCCGACCTGGATTCGGCGGTTTCCGCTTTTCAGGGCGGCGCTTTCGAATATCTGCCGAAGCCGTTCGATGTCAATCACGCCCTGGAGCTAATCCATCGTGCGCTGGACGAAGGCAACCGCGGCGACGAAGCGCCCGGCCTCGATTCCGGTCTGGTCGGCCAAGCCATGCTCGGCCAAGCGCCGGCCATGCAAGACGTGTTTCGCGCAATCGGCCGGCTGAGTCAAAGTATCGCCACCGTGCTGATTACCGGCGAAACCGGAACCGGTAAAGAATTAGTCGCGCATGCCCTGCACCGACACAGCCCGCGTAAGGACAAACCGTTTATCGCCTTGAATACCGCCGCAATTCCGAAAGATTTGCTCGAAAGCGAACTGTTTGGCCACGAACGTGGTGCCTTCACCGGTGCCACCGCCTCCCGCCGCGGCCGCTTTGAACAAGCCGACGGCGGCACACTGTTTCTCGACGAAATCGGCGATATGCCGTCCGAGCTGCAAACACGACTGCTGCGCGTGCTGGCCGATGGCGAGTTCTATCGCGTCGGCGGCCATGCGCCAGTGCGGGGCAATGTGCGCATCATCGCCGCGACGCATCAGGCGCTGGAAGAGCGCGTGCGGCAAGGCTTGTTTCGCGAAGATTTATTTCATCGCCTCAACGTCATCCGCATCAAATTGCCGTCATTGCGTGAACGGCGCGAAGATGTTCCTTTGCTGATCAAACATTTCTTGAAAAAGAGTGCGCAAGACTTGGGCGTTGAGATAAAACAGGTGTCGGAAGACGCGATGAAGGCGCTGGCGGCGCTACCCTACCCCGGCAACGTGCGGCAACTGGAAAATCTTTGCCACTGGCTGACCGTGATGGCCCCCGGCCAAGTGGTGGAAGCGAAAGATCTGCCGCCCGAAACCTTGCACGACGCCGGCAACACGGCGCTGGAATGGTCGGAAGCGCTGGCACGCAGCGCACAAATGCGTTTGGCGCGCGGCGACACCAGCATTTTGAATGACCTGACCAGCGAATTTGAACGCACGCTGATTCGTGTCGCGCTCGCTCAAACCGGTGGCCGCAAAATTGATGCCGCCGCGCTGCTCGGCTGGGGCCGCAATACGCTAACACGCAAAATTCAGGAGTTGAAAATGGAATTGCCGACTGAATCCGCGGAGAGCGACCATGAAGGGTGAGCGGGGCGATGAGTGACTCACAATGCGCGAGAACGATCGCCGCGGCCCATACCGGGTAAAACGGCGTCTATTCCTTTCCCGAAGGCAATCACCTTGAATATTTCGCCCATTTCGGAAGGCTGCAATAACTTTTGCACGCTGGCGGCGGCGCGTAAATACGCGCTGCTGTTGGGGTCCATTTGCAGCATTAAATCAAGCAAACCGGCGTTGATCAGATAATTGGCCTGGCTGCTATAGCCGAGCAAATCCAGGCCCGCCTCAGCGCCGGCCCGAGCCAGTGCGCTGAAATCGACATGCGCCGTCAAATCGCACAGCCCCGGTAGAAAAAACGGATCATCCAGACTGTGATGCCGGTAATGCACGCGTAACGTGCCGCTGTCGCGCTGCGGGTGGTAATACTCCGCCTGCGGAAAACCGTAATCGAGACACAGAATAACGCCACGCTGCAGACTGCGCGCCAGGCTACTGAGCCAAGCCGGTGCCGCTAAATTAATTTCAGACAGATAATCTGACCCCGGATTAAGCGGTGTCGCCGCCTGCCAAAGGGAGGAGGCAGAAGCAAAAGCGGCAAAAGCGGAAGCGGAAGCAGAAGCCGAGTCACATTGCAAAGGCTGGTCTTGCCAGATAAATGCGCCGGCTTGCAGCGCTACGCCACGTTCAAACAGCTCGCCATTCAGCCAGCGCACCAGATGCACCGGCATGGCGTCCAGCACTTCATTGGCCAGAATCAAGCCATTTATCTGCGCGGGCAAATGATCCAGCCAGTGCAAACGCTCAAGCAGATGCGGCGCTTCCTGCTCGAATAACGCGCGTTGTCGCGCCTGCAAATCCGGGCTGATTTCCAGAATTTGATAGCGCGCGGGCAAGGCCTGCTGCTGCTCCAGTTCGCGCAGCACATCCAGCGCCAAACGACCACTGCCAGCGCCTAATTCCACAATTTCACTATCCTCGTCACCACAGGCCTGCAAAACTGCTGCGGCAGTTGCCGCCAGCGTGCGGCCAAATAACGGTGTCATTTCCGGCGCAGTGACAAAATCACCAGCGCTGCCAAATTTGGCTGCACCCGCGGCGTAATAACCCAGGCCGGGCGCATACAGCGCCAATTCCATATAGCGCGCAAACGAAATCCAACCGCCCGCGCGGGCGATTTCAGTTTGAATATGGCCACAGACCTGCTCACAATGTTTCAGCGCATCGGCGCTGGGCTGCGGTAGTTGAGGAATGGAAGTTGGTGCGATCATGATTGCTATGCTAATTTTGGCGGCGAATCTTAACCTTGATTTTGCCTCAACCGTTTTTGCCTCAACCGTTTTAGTCTTTCCTGCGCTTTGAATAAGAAGTCACACCATGACAATTGCTATCCTCGGTGCCGGCCCCGCCGGCATGTCTTGCGCCAATGCCTGCCTTTCCTTTGGGCTCACCCCGCTGGTCATTGAACAAAGCGACGAAATTGGCGGCATCCAACGCAGTAACTTCCATCCCAATCTTTGGCTATTAGGCGCGCCGGAAGAAACCGGCCGTGAAATGAGCGAACGCATGACACGGCACTTCGCCGCTCTGCCGCTCACCTGCCTAACCCAAAGCCGCGTCATTGCGGTTCATGGCACGGCCGGCCACTTTACCCTGCAACTGGCCACGCCCAGCGGCGCACAAAGCCTTGCCGCCACGGCCATCGTACTGGCCACCGGCACGCATCCGCGCACAACCGCCGATTTAACTGCCCTGGCCACGCAATCCAACCGCATCATCATCGGCCCGCTATCCGAAAGCATCCGCGACGATATTCGCGCCGCCCGCGTGCTTATCTTGGGCGGCGGCGACAACGCACTCGACCACGCCTTGTTTCTGACCGAGCGCGGCAACCAGATTCGCGTCTGTACGCGGCGCCAATTTTCTGCCCGGCAACCGTTTCAAATCGCCTGTCAGCAACACGCCAACATCGAACTGCGGGAAAACTGCACACCGGATTTGTTACGCCTGGAGGATCAGCACATTGTCGCCACCTGGCGATCACTCGACGACCACTACGATTGGCTGCTGGCCATGTTCGGCTATCTGCCCAATACCGAAGTGCTGGCTGTCTTCGCGCCGGAACTGAAACCCGCGCTCAGTGAAAACGGCTATGTCGCCACCGACATCTGGCAGCGCACTTCCGTCGCTGGAATTTATGCCGCCGGCGACCTTACCGAAACGCCACAACCCAGCGTCCCCACCGCACTGGCCCAAGGTTTAGTGGCGGCGCGCGCAATTGAACGCGCGGCTATTCCGCACTTAGCGGGATAAAGGCATCGGTCGGGGTGAATAAATCGGTTTTAGCCAGCGCTTTTGCCTTCGGATGGGCCGGAATGACGCCCAATCGCTCTTTCAACGGTTGCCGATCACCGCCAAAAAGATGGCGATAGAACATGGCATTGGCCAACACTTTTTTTACATATTCCCGCGTTTCAGAAAACGGGATGTTTTCCACATAAATTGCGCCTTCCAACGGCACATTAGCTTGCCAGCGCCGCGCACGCCCCGGGCCCGCGTTATAACCCGCCGTTGCCAATACCGGCGACTGGCCCAGCGAATCATAAATATGCTTAAGATAATAAGTACCAAACTGGATGTTAATCTCCGGCTTTGACACCGCAGCATGCAGATTTTTTCCCAACCCCAGTTGGCTGGAAATCCACTTTGCCGTCGCCGGCATAATCTGCATCAAGCCCTGCGCGCCCACGACTGAACGCGCGTAATCGACAAAGCGGGATTCCTGCCGCATCAAGCCGTAAACCCAAGCTTCATCCAGATTATTCTCCTGCGCGTAATTACTGGCCAAATCGCGATAAGGCGCGATGTAACGCAAATCAAAACCATGAACTTCTTTCGTTTTTTCAGCAGTGGCAATAGCCCGGTCATACCAATTATTTCGCCGTGCCAACTCGGCGGCCGCCAATAAAGCACGATCGTCCATGCCTTGCAGCGCCCACTCCCATTCGGCAAAGGCGTTCCCCGCATCGCCCAACTCGCGCAATAACAACGCACGCCGCAAACCGATGCGCGCTTCAGCCATTCTTAGATCATCCGGTGTCACCTTGTAATCGGCGGAGCGCGCTTCCAACTTGGTGGGAAGCTCTTCCTCCGCCAGCACGCCGTAGTAATGAATTTCGCGCGAAAGTTTGGCAAATAACACATTGGCCGGGTAAACCGCATTAAGCGCTTTCAACGCTCGCGCTTTCCAATACCGCCAGACGGCTTCTTTCTGCAAAGCCTCCGGCATCGCATCAATGCTGCGATAAACCTCTAGCCAATTGCCGGCGCGTAATGCGGCACGCGTTTGCCAAGCTGCTTGCAAATCAGTGCTAACACCGCCGGCACGTTGAAACCAGGTCAAGGCACGCTCATCGTGCAAACGCGCCGCATGCATCGCAATCTGCGCCCAGCCGTAACGCCGTTCCAGCACAGAAAAATTTGCGTCATGACGCTGCCAAATATCAGCAGCCGCTTGCGGAGATTTTTTAGCAATCTGGGTCAGCGCATATAGCGCGGCTTCACTTTGCCCTTGATTGTGCTCACCCCCACTCACCCTGCCGTCTGACGCTTGCTTTGCCACATCAATAATCAGTTTCTCTGGCGCACGTTCAACCCGCGCCAGCGCGTCACTTGCCATGCGCACCTCCGCCGGCAAACGGGCATTCAGCTCTCTTGCCAGACGAAGGTTGCCGTCATCCAGCGCTAAACGCAGTCGTGCCAAACGATCCGCCAGCGTCAACACGCCGCGATCGGCTAACTGCGCAAAAAGAGGTTCGCAACTGGACGGCAAATCACGCGATGAACGCCAGAGTGCAACGCCGGCCACCTCGGCCTGGCTATCCCGCTGATCGCTCGCCAGCCGGGCGCGCAACTCAATGCAATTCAACTCCCGGTCAGGCTTGCCAATGGCAGCATAAATCGACAAAAACTCGGGCCAGTTCGCCTCACGCCCATATTGGCGCGCCAAATCAAACCGCATGCGGTTGGACAGCGGCGAATCTGCATAGCGACGAATGAATGCCTGCTGTTCGGCTGGCCCGGCCGAGTGCAGCTTAAGCCGCCAGAAATCAATGTACGAGGTCAGGATATGGTCTGCGGGGAAACGGTCCGCTAACTTGAGAAATCGGGCAGATTGCCCCTTTTGATAGGCATCACGCGCCGCCTGAAAATCAGATTCAACTGACGCCGACGCACTGCTTATCCATAAGGTCAGGGATAAACAACCCAGGCAACGAAACAAACAATCAAACAAAAATCGGGAAGTCACTTAAGATTTATTGGGCACTAAAGCCCATTTAAAGAAGGGAGGGGAACGCTTTTTATGCGGCAATTGGGTTGTTCAACTATTCGATTGTTCCGCTATTCGCACTGCTCGCTAAAAAGATGCGTCGATTTTATCGGTCAACGCCACATTTTTACAGCCATGATTTTAGCCTTTACTTTATTGAGCCTTTAATCTCCGCGTGCTTTTTGCTGGCCCGACCAAAGCGGTCCAGCCGGGAAAGACATAGACGGCAAAGAAGGCAGGTCTTCCAAACGACGTTTTTCAAAGCCAAAGCCAAAGCCCACGCCGCCCTCAATAGGCGGCAACGGTGAAGCTTGCGGATTAGGCAAACCAAATGGAATAGCCAAGCCAGCTTGTGCAGGCGGCGGTAATGCCGCTGACAACGCATGCATCTGCTCACGAAAATACGCCCGCAAACGGATACGTTCTTCCGGGCTGGCTTGCTCCCACTGTTCGCGCAGCATGCGCCGCTCCAATGCCGCACCGTCGCCTGCCGCCGCAAAAACAGCTTGCGTTTGCAGCAAAAACCACGTGATTATTACCAAGATTGAAGTTACGCTAGACGCCATGTTTAGCTCCTTTCCATAATGTTATTGTCCATGCTAAACGTCTGACGTAAATCCGGGGTTACCTGCTCAACTTGATTTGTAACAAAGTGTTTCGGAGAAATAATGTTGAATGAAAGTCCCCACGTCTTAATCGTGGATGACGATAACGGTATCCGCGAATTATTAGCCGATTACCTTAACAAACAAGGTATACGGGTGACCACCGCCGCGGATGGCAGAGAAATGGACAACCAATTACAGTACCTATACTTAAAAGATGCGTCTTATCCAGACCTCATCGTAATGGATTTAATGTTGCCCGGTGAAGATGGACTCAGCCTGACTCGACGCGTCAAGGCAACACACGATGTGCCCATCATCATGCTTTCAGCACGCGGGGAAGATATCGATCGTATTGTCGGCCTGGAAGTGGGCGCTGACGATTACTTGGCCAAGCCCTTCAATCCACGCGAATTGCTGGCCCGTATCCGCGCAGTGCTGCGCCGCAAACAAAGCGCCAGCACGGAGGCAAACGAAGCCGCCCAGCTTGCTCAGGACGCCTCTGAAATCGCCCATTTCGGGCCTTTTTCGCTCAATTTATCCGCCCAGGTTCTCGCCCGCGATGGCGCTGAAATTCCGCTGACGCAAGCTGAATTCAGCTTGCTGAAACTCTTCGTCGAACGGCCGAATCGCGCCCTGTCACGCGATCAAATCATGGATTACCTAAAGGGTTATGAATGTGACCCATTTAATCGATCCATTGATATTCGTGTTATGCGCTTACGAAAAAAACTGGAAAATGACCCCAGTAACCCGGTCTATATTCGCACCGTCTGGGGGCAAGGCTACCTATTTTCCCCCAAAGGAAAAGTCGTTTGAAGCTAAAGCTGAATGGGCTGCCAGAAAGCCTGTTTGGCCGCACGGCTGCAGCATTACTGGCGGCGTTTCTGCTGTTTGAAGCCATTGCCTTTGGCGTCGTCTGGTTCATGGTTATCCAGCCGCTCGCCGAACGCTCCGCCGACGATTTGGCGGCAAAAATCCTGCTTTCTGCACAAACCTGGGTCGAATTGCCGCCGCAAACCCGCGCTGATTTTGAAATGGAACTTGCGTTTCGCCATGATCTTGCGCTGGCCGAAGTGAGCAGCCGCTTGCCGAAAGCAGCGGAAGCTAACTTTATGAGTGAACGCATCGCCGCCGCCTTGAGTCGCCGCGCCAATCAAAATATCACCCTCAAACGCGACGCTGATCCGCAATGGGACTGGCTGGAAATTCAAATTGCCGACAAATTATTACGGGTAGGTTTTGATCGACAACGTTACGCGCTGAACGCCCCCTTGGCCGCCGTCGGCGTCATCCTGCTGGGAGCTTTACTGACCGTGCTCACTGCATTATTCATGGCAGGCCGCACCAGCCAACGCCTGAAAAGCCTGGCACGCAAAGCGGCCGATATCGGCCAGGGACGCGCCCCCGAGTTGCTGCCCGAAACGGGTGCCCGCGAATTGCGCGAACTGACCACCGCCTTCAATCACTTGGCGGAAGAAGTACAAGCCTTGCTGGAAAATCGCACCGTACTTCTGGCTGGCGTCAGCCACGATTTACGCACCCCCATCACCCGTTTGCGCCTCGCGCTGTCTCTGCTTGAAGACGGCGACGCCAAGCTGATTAAGCGCATGGAACACGACCTTGATGAGATGAATCGCCTGATCACCGACATGTTGCTATTCGCCCGCTCCCTCAAAATTGAAGCGCTGCATGCATGCAATGTGACGCAAATTCTCGATGATCTGGCCGCACAAGCCGCCTTATTAGGCCCCATCGAATGGCACTCCGGCCCCGCCTTCTACGCACAGATCAGTGAAGCGGCGTTACGCCGCATCGTCAGCAATTTACTGGACAATGCGCGTCGATATGGTTGTGGCGTTTGTGGTAGTGGCGTTTGTGGTAGTGGTAGCGGTAACAGTAGCGACAAGGGAGGCGCGGAGGCACCCGTGA
>CAYWXO010000122.1:0-9952 GCA_964462255.1 uncultured Thiobacillus sp.
AAATGAACGCTTTTAAAATTTTTAATAAAAGTTTGGGCTTAACAATAATATAATCGGGAATGCAAAGGCTAATGTGATCAATGGCGGTGGAGGAAATGATTTGCTTAATGGCAAAGCTGGTGCTGATAAATTGACCGGTGGCGCTGGCAAAGACAGTTTTGTGTTTGATAGCCCCTTGGGCTTGAGCAATATTGATACGATCACCGATTTTACCAGTGGCACCGATAAAATTCGTTTGGATGACGATATATTTAAAGCGTTAGGTGTGGTTGGAACGACGGCAGGCGTTTCCTTGAAAGTAGAATCTTTCCAATTGGGGGCTAGTGCACTGGATGCAATGGATCGAATTCTGTATGACCAATCGACTGGTTCGTTGTTTTATGATGCTGACGGCACAGGAACAGCAAACAACGCAGTGAAATTTGCTATACTTACCGGCATGCCAACTTTATTAGTAACAGATTTTTTTGTTATCGCTTGATTTTGGCAAGAAAGGGCCACTGTCATTTTGTTTTTATTGAATTGAAGCAAATTGCCATTGGCCTAACTTATTACTAGTTTGCCTTATTGAGATTGGCGATGGTAATTTGATAATTGTATTTATGGATTCTCGTTAAAACTTTTCCTGTGCTAAGTGCTCAGCATGAAGTTCTACTGTAACGTACAGCCTGTAAACGCAGCGAAACCGTCGCTCATATGAGAGATTTCAGCTGTGTCCAGGGTTACAATTTAATTTTTTAATAGGAGTAGTACAGTATGAAAAATTATTTTCAGTCTATTGCAGTAGTCGCAAGCTTGGTTTTTTTCATAACTACGGCATATGCACAAAATGCTATTTTTCCTGGAACCATTCTGGAAGGTTCTGTGCTAGATAAAAAAAACAAGCAATTTTCAACTAGCATCAGGATTGAGGCAATCGATACTAATACAGGAAATTTTTCGGGTGATATTTCTTGGCCGTCCCTTAATTCCATTCATCGTATCGAAGGAAGATTAGCTGGAAATACAATAACTTTTAAAGAAGTCTCACACATAAAAAAAGGGGGGGCACATTTAAACTGTGAATATGCGCTGGTTATTGATGGAAGTTCTGTTGACGGCAGATGGGTGGAACCCAATAGAGATAGAGGAACTGTTCAGCTGAGAATTATAAAGTAATATAATTAAAATAAGTGTATTAAAACTAAATGGTTTTTATATCACTAATTCCACATCCACCACTTTGAATTCAAAGTGGTGGAATTTGTGCCAGAAGGCACTGCCATCGAACAGCGCAAGACAAAATATTACGTCGCCAAATAACGTGCATCCGGCAATCTGATGAAAATTATCTATTTCCCATGCTGTGCCAACAGGGCAACAGTCTGCGTTCAAGATGGCGGGCGGCGAGAAGGATGAGGGAAACGAGTAGCAAATAAACGAAGCCGGCCAATAAATAGCCTTTGAAATATTGGAAATTTCGCGCGGTTAGTTCTTGAATTTGCGCAAAAAACTCGGTGTACTGTATTAGAAAAGCGACTGAACTGTCTTTCAGATTAAGGATAACTTGGTTGGTCAGGCCGGGGACGGCAAGGCGTAGTGTTTGGGGAAGGGTGACCAGCCGAAAAACCTGTAGATTACTGAAGCCTTGTGCGCGTGCTGCTTCCAGTTCACAGGCAATGATGCCGTTGTAAGCACTCATTAAATAGCGGGCGTTATAGGCGGCTACGTTTAGGGTGAAGCCGATTACCGCTACTGTTAACGGCGACAGGCGGATACCCCATTGTGGTAGTCCGTAGTACATGAGAAACAGCAAAACAATGAGCGGTGTACCAATAAAAAATGAGATATATCCCTCGGTTATTTTGCGAATTCTTTGGTGCGGACTCAGTGCCAAGTAAAAAACCAGGATGCCGCCGAGCAGGCCGGTAACGGTGACGATGCCGGCCAGGAGTAGCGTATTGCCTAATCCCGCCAGGATTTGCGGCCAATATTCAACGACATCATTAAAAAATGACAGTAGGGTGTTCATGCTGCGTCATGCTCATGCACGAAGAATTTGCGGATTTTTTCATCCGCATGGCCGCTGAACAGTTCTTCGGCGCGGCCTTCGGCATGCACGATGCCTTCATCCAGAAACACGACTTGATCTGCAATCGACTTGGCCAGGAACATATCGTGGGTGACGCACAGCATTGTCACGTTATCTAAATAGAGTTTATTAATGACACCGATGACTTCGCGTGACATTAATGGGTCGAGCGCGGAGGTTGGTTCATCAAAAAATAATACTGCGGGATCCATCGCCAAGGCTCGTGCGATGGCGACGCGTTGCTTTTGGCCACCGGAAAGGTGGGCGGGGTATTTTTCAGCATGTTCCGCCATGTTCATCCGTTGCAGTTCATGCATAGCCTTTTCTTTTGCTTCGCGTGCCGGCATGTGGCGCAGTTTACGCAGGCCAAGGGTGACATTTTCCAGTGCGCTGAGATGGCGGTAGAGCGCGAATTGCTGAAAGACGAAACCGATGTGTTGCCGCAGTGCGCGGACATCCGTGCCGGGAAGTAGGACATCTTCCCCGCGAAATTTGACGACGCCGGCGGAGGGTTCAATGAGTCGATTCAGGCAACGGAGCAAGGTTGATTTGCCACAGCCGGATGGGCCCATGATGACTTTGACCTGTCCTTCTGCTAGGTCCAGATTGACGCCGCGCAGCACGGCTTTGCCATTGAATTCTTTGGTTAACTGTCGAACTTGGAAGAGCACGTCGATCTCAGAGCGAGTTGAATCCTGGGACGCTGTAGCGGCGTTCTATTGCGCGCAGCAGGGCCAGCATGAGTTTGTAAATGGCGAAATAAAGTAGGCCGATAGCGAGGTAGATTTCCATGCCGCGTAACGTGGTGGACGCTAGGGCCATCGCTTGCTTCATAATATCGGGTATTCCCACGGTATAAGCGAAGGGTGAATACTTGAGGATGGTGGTAAATTCATTCAGCATGCCGGGCACCGCGAAGCGCAGCATTTGCGGCATTTCGATTGACAACAAAACTTGTCCGCGACTCATACCCATGGCTTCGGCCGCCATGATTTCATGTTCATCCACCGCATCCAGTGCGCCGCGAAACACCTCGGATAAATAGGCACCGGCGATGAGCCCGAGGCTTAACATCATGGAAACTAACGGCGGAACATTGATGCCAATGCCGGGTAGGCCAAAAAATACGATGAACAGCAAAACCAACACTGGAATGGCGCGGAAAACGTAGGTGTAAACGGCTAAAACTTGATTCAGCAGGCGAAAATGCATTCGACTCAGCAAGGCCACGCCGATGCCGCTGGCCATGCCGGTCACGATGCAAGCGAAAGTCACCAGTAGGGTGTAGCCGCTGCCCTGCGCTAGCAGGGCGACGATCTGGAAAAAATCCATTGTTAGGCTTAAATCAATTCAGCCATTTGTCGATGATGGCCTGGCGCTTTTCTGGCCCTAATTCAGTGAGGTAACGGTCAAAATCGGCACGAAGTGTGGAGCCTTTTGGGAAGGCAAAGCCAAAGCGATCAAAGCCGGAAAAGACATAGCTGTCGGTAAGCGGCAATTTTTTGCGATAAACCGAAGCGACGGTTCCATCGACAAAGGCTAAGTCGATATTGCCATTTTGCAGATCAGTCAACACCTCGTTGTAGCTGGGGTAAAGTTTGACTTTGTCCAACGAGTAGATGCCTTTCGGTTCCAAGTCCTTCTTGATGAAATCGGTGTAAGCCATACCACGTGGGTAGCCAATGCTGTATTGCTTTAATTCCTTTAAATCGGTGAGTTGAAGGTTGCGTTGCTTCATACTCATTAAATTCCAGGTGTTGTCCAGATAGGGTTGCGAGAAGTCCATGACTTCTTTGCGTTTATCGGTAATGGAAATTCCTGAAAAAGCGACATCGGCTTGTCCGCCAATGACGGCACCCAGCATGCCTTGCCAGTCATAAGAAGTGATTTTGAGCGTGCAACCGCGTGCCTGACAAAATCCCTCAAAAAGCTCTAAGTCAAGGCCTGTGGTTTTGCCGTTTTCCTCATAGAGATTGGGCGGTGAAGCGGGCGAGACGGCGACGCGAATTTCTTGGGTTGATTGTGGTTTTGAGCAACCCGCCGCAATCAGTACGACAGCCAATAAGGCAAACATCCAATTTTTCATGCTGAGTTCCATTTTGAAAGTAACGTAATTCTGTATTTTTACCATAGTGAATGCAGATAGTCTTGCAGCCGCACCTCAATTTGGTTTGGCGAGGCGAGTCAGCAACCACGGCAAGATTCAGGGGGGAAGGTAATTTTTTTTCGCCTTACCTCTTGAGCCTGTGCCGGCTAGCCCTCATCCTTCACTTTTTACCATTCACTGGAGTTCCATTGTGAACGCACAAACGCTCGCACTTGAAGAACATTTCATCCAGAAAGAGCCCTATTATGAAGCGGTTGGCAATGAAATCGCTATTTTTGAGGCGGCTTACCGGCATAAATTGCCCATTTTGCTGAAAGGTCCCACCGGTTGTGGCAAAACGCGCTTCATGGAATACATGGCTTGGCGTTTGCAGCGGCCGTTGATTACCGTGTCTTGCCATGACGATTTAACCGCATCGGATTTAGTTGGGCGTTATTTGGTTAAAGGGGGTGAAACGGTGTGGGTTGATGGCCCGTTAACGCGGGCGGTGCGGGTCGGCGGCATTTGCTATCTGGATGAAATTGTTGAGGCGCGCAAAGATACCATGGTAGTCATTCATCCGTTAGCTGATGATAGACGCACGTTGCCGATGGAAAAGGTGGGCCAGTTATTGGAAGCATCGGACGATTTTTGTTTGGCGATTTCTTATAACCCCGGTTATCAAAGTGTCTTGAAAGATTTGAAGCAATCGACGCGGCAACGCTTTGTGGCGCTGGAATTCGACTATCCGGCGGCGGAAGTGGAGCGCAAGATTGTGGCGACTGAATCGAAAGTTGATCTTGCGCTGGCCGAAAAACTGGTGAAGTTTGCGCAGATGACACGTAATCTCAAAGGCAGTGGTTTGGATGAGGGTGCATCGACGCGTTTACTGGTTCATGCTGGTAAGTTGATTAATGGTGGGATTGATCCGGTGACGGCATGCCGTAGCGCAGTGGCGCAGGCGGTCACCGATGATGCCGATATGTTGGCGGCCATTCAGGAATTGTCTTCCTCGTTATTCTGATTAGGGTTGCCATGAGCGCAAATTCCCGTAATGCGGCAGCGCTGTTTGAGCTGCTGGAAGACTGGCTGGAGGCGGAGCTGACCTTTCACAAGGTAGAAGGGCTTGCCGTTGAGCTGGCTGCCTTGTCGGAACAAGACTGTAATTTTATCCTGTCTTGGATTAAGCGCATTGCTAGCACTCATCTTGAGTTAGGCTGGCAGTTTGGCAAGCGCGCGCCAAAGTTGTTGGCCAGCATGGGCGAGCGGCAGGTGAACGCCTGGGCTCTATTTGCTTGCGATACCTATGATCAGTTGGGCTTACGGAGTGCATTGCAAGCCATTGAGCAGGTTGAAAACTTTGCTGAGAAGCAGCTTGAAATGACCGCGGGTGTGCTGTTCGACGAAGTCGCCGGGGTGTTGGGCAATTTTGTGCGCGGTCTTTCCGGCCGTAAATTGACGCTGGCGCAGGCTGAATCGGTTCACACCAATACGGAGAAATTACATTTGCCGGCAGTGATTGCCCGCCTGCCCAGCATGGACGATAACTTCAAGCTGGCCAAGGCGATGGTTGCCTTGATGTGGGCGCAAACACGATTTGGGACTTTCCGGGTAGATTTGCTGGCTTGTTGTGAGGGTTTCCCGCATCCGGATCGTGCGCTGGATCAATTGAATGCCTTAGAGACTTTACGTCTTACTGCTTGTATCGCGCGCGAATTGCCGGGCTTGCATCGGGAGATGGCGCGTTTGAAAGTTGAGCTTGGCGAAGGAGTGCCGGCGGGATGGGAAGGTTTTGCGCGGCGTTTGGCTGATCCTGATGCCAGTATTCTTGATAGTGTGCGTTTGTTGGGCGAGGCCTATCAATTACCCAATTTTTTGCCTTGGTGTTATCAGGTGGAATTGCGGCCAGATGCGGTGGCAACGGCTTTTGCAGCGCGGCAAGAAAAGGAAAAGGCGCGCTTGCGGGTTAAGCTGGCGGAATTGCTGGCCGAGCATCAACGGCACAAACCGCGCAGTCCGGACGCGGCTGAGGCGGAGGCGGCCGAGTTCGAGGCGGAAATCAATGATGATGACGGCCGTATGGACATGGAGTTGACGCTTGATGGCATGCCGATTGCCCCGCCGGAGGATGTGAAGCAGTTGATGGCGTCGGTATTCCTCGATTTCGGTGAAATTCCACCGGAATATCTGGTGCCGGCCGGTGATGGGGAATACGACGCAAGTTTGCTGTATGACGTACAGGCTGATCCTGATGCGGTTTGGCAGGGCACCTATCATGAAGAGGGTGCCCTGTTTTATCCCGAGTGGGATATGGGGCGGCAGCATCATCGCAAAAACTGGTGTGTGATGCGCGAGAAGGACGTGCCGCCGGTGTACGACAATTTTCATCGTGAAACGCTGGAAAAATACGCCGGTTTGGTCAAGCATTTGCGCCATGCTTTTGAGGCGATGCGTGACGAAAATCGGCTGCTGAAGCGGCAGCCTTACGGCGATGAAGTGGATCTTGATGCGCTGGTGGAGGCGCTGGCGGACGCCAAGGATGGCAGTGAGATGTCGGATCGGTTGTTTGTGCGCCAACATCGGGCTGAACGCAATATCGCGGTGGTGTTTATGGTGGATATGAGCGGCAGCACCAAAGGTTGGATCAATCAGGCCGAGCGGGAAGCCTTGGTGTTGTTGTGCGAAGCGTTAGAGCGGCTGGGCGATCGTTATGCTATATATGGTTTTTCAGGCACGACACGTAAGCGATGCGAGCTTTATCGCATTAAAACCTTTGACGAACCTTATGGCGTTGAAGTAAAAGCGCGTATTTCCGGTATTCGTGCGCAGGAATATACGCGCATGGGTTTTGCTATCCGTCATCTCACGGATTTGCTGAAAAAAATTGAAGCACGGACTAAAGTATTGGTCACGCTTTCGGATGGACGTCCCGACGACTATTTTGATGTTTATCGCGGCCAATATGGCATTGAAGATACGCGGATGGCCTTGCTGGAAGCGCGTCGGTCGGGTGTGCATCCGTTCTGCATTACGATAGACCGCGAAGCGCGTGATTATTTACCTCACATGTACGGCGCAGCGCGTTACATTATTCTGGATGATGTGCGGCAGTTGCCCTTCAAAGTGTCTGATATTTATCGACGCATCACCACTTGATGCGCTTTTTAACGTTTGTTGTTGCGATAATCCTGCGCTCAGCGTTTGACGCAAGGCACTGATCGCGTTTTACCGTTGTTTTCTGGAGTTTCTTGGATGATGCAGCCATGACTGAATCGCACACCCCTTCCCCGCGGAGTCGTTTGCAGGCTTTACTTGCAATACCCGACAATCAGCGTAGTGAAGAACAATGGGATGAATTGCACGAGCTTGAAATAACCTTAGCGCCGGGTAATCGTATTGGGCATGCGGAAAAACCTTATACCCCGGCCGGCCCGGCGCGTCCGGCAGGGCGCGGCGGTACTGCCGGCGGTCCACGAAGTGCTGGCCGTGGCACGGCTAAAAGCCAGCCGAAGGGGGAAGGGCGTGGCGAGGGTCGCAATGAAAGTCGCGATGGTGGCCGTGGTGGCGAGGGGCGAAGCCGCAATCCACCGCCGCATCGACAAGCCAATTCCGAAGCGGGGGGGACGGCAGAGGCGGTGGCAGTTGCTGTGGCGCTGGAAGCTGGCGTGGAAAATGCCGCCGCTGCTGTGCCGGCCGATACGCCGGCGCAGATTAGAAAGCCGCCACGACGTTTTCAAAAGAAGCCCCCTAAACTCGTCGTGGAAGAGTGAGTTTTCGTGGGTTTTTTGACTCTTGGCGCTGGTGCCAGGGCTAGGGCTAGGGCTAGGGCTTAACCGCTATGACAAACCCCCTATGATTCATCTAAACAGGTCCTGCAAGCAGTGGCTCGCCATGGTTTGGCTTTTGCCCTGTTGTGCGGCGACACCCAGTGCGGCGACAAACTCCGTCAGCTCACACTGTTTGCCAGTTGCTAATTTGGTTGCGGTAACCGGTCAAGTTAGCGTTAAGCCGCAGGGCAAGGTATTGAAAGTTAGCCCTGGTAAATTGCCGAGATCGCTGTGTGCCGGTGATGAAGTGCATACCTTTGCCGGCCGTGCTCTCATTGATGATGGGCGCTATTCAGTTGCGGTGGATCAATTTAGTTTGGCGGCGTTCAGCGGGGTCGGCAAAAGCACGATGCATAAAGGGCAGGCTTTGTTTGAAGTGCGGCAGCGTCAGGCGGCAGCCGGGGTGGAAGTGAAAACGCGTTTATCGGTGATCGGCGTTAAAGGCACGCGTTTTTTGGTACGCGATAGATATAGCGAGCAGCAAAAATCGCGCCAAAATGCACAAGATGCGGTCAGCGTAGCGCTTGACCAAGGCGTGGTGGAAATTACCAGTACACAAGGCCCGGTTGAGTTGTATCGCGAACCTGCACAACCGCGGCCCGTGTTGGATGATTACGCGCAATACGCACAAGCTTATGCACAAGAGATGGCTGCCGGCATTGAAGGTGAACGTGCTGAGTTCCAAGCCTATAAGACGCAAATTCAGGGTGAATTTGTCGCCTATGTCGAAAATCTCCAGTTACACGCCGGCAAAGAATTAGTTACACAAGGCCGGGTTGCGCTGGAGCGTGCCATCCGCAAAGACACCGTGCAGACCATCAAGTCGTTGAAGGAATGGTCGCAGGTGTGGCGTGCGCAAAATCCGCCTGAGAACGTCGATCAATGAACGTCCACTAATAAATGGCTTTTCAACTCGGGCGCGGCGAAATAATTCACTTGGCTGGCGCGCTGCTGTTATTGGGGCTGTTCACCTTGGCGCTATTTCATTGGCAGCCTGGGCCGGTTGCGGCGCTGGCCAGTGCCGTCAGCGACACCTATTACCGCTTTAATCCGCAGCGGCCGAATCAAGATATTGTCTTTATTGCGGTGGATCATCAGGCGGTTAAACAATTTGGCCGTTGGCCGTGGCCGCGGCAGCGCATCGCAGCGGGGATCGATAAAATGCGCGCCGCTAAGGTTATTGCGCTTGATATGGTGTTTTCTGAAGCGACGGAAGCGGTGCAGGATGCGGCGTTAGGCGCAGCCTTGGCGAATACCACTAGCGTGGGCGGATTTTTTTTGAACGGGGTGCGCAATCAGCGTCCCGATGACGCTGGCATGGCGGCGCTAGCCAATTCCAGCCTGACCGATATCGATTCGGTAGCGTTAATAGAAAGCGAGGAAGTAGAGTTATCTATTGCGCCGATTCTGGCCGGACAAGCTGCGTTGGCATCACTGAATACCTTGCCGGATAAAGATGAGCGCTTTCGGCATTATCCGGCGGGTTTTGTGTTATTCGGCAGTGTGCAACCGAGCTTGGGGGTGCAGACCATGCAGGTGTTTCTTGATACGCAAGCCAGCTTGCGCGGCGGCCATTTGCGCTATGCCGATCGCCGCATTCATCTGGATCAACGTGGTTTTACGCGGTTGAATTTTTATCCGCAAGCGCACTTCAATACCCTGTCTTTTGCTGATTTGTTTGCGCCTAATTTTCGTCCGGAATCTTTGCAGGGAAAATTGGTGTTATTGGGCATTACCGAAGCGGGTGTTGCCGATGTGCGCGCGACGCCGCTGGGACAATATCCGGGCCCGTTGATGCATGCTACCTTCATGGCCAATTTGCTGGACGGACATGATGTGCGTGAATTGTCTGTGTCGGTCATGGCGTTGGTGGTTGGCCTGGTTTTGATTGCGGGCATGGCGATCATGTTAATTCGCCAGATTCTGCTGCGTGCCCTGTGTTATCTCGCGCTGATTATAGGCGTTTAC
>CAYWXO010000123.1:0-8124 GCA_964462255.1 uncultured Thiobacillus sp.
GTTATCCGGGTCGGCAAAGGACACATCCAGCGCGCCGGATTTCAATTGTTCAACGACATGCTTGGCGACACCGGCTTCGTCGGTCGCACCGGCTTTCTCCGCTTCCTCCACCAGGTCGAGTGGATTACGGTTGAAATGTGGCGCAGAAGGTAGCCAACCCATACGGGTGGAAACCACGTTGTAATCGGCCAGTGAGTAGCCTTTGTAACGATTCTTGCCGGCAGGCGACAGCAGATCGTCGGCCTTGACTTGCTCGTAGCGCCATTGGTCGGTGTGGAAATACCAGTACGAGGTTGAATTCATCTGCCGTGGCGGACGATGCCAATCTAGGCCGAAGGCAATCGGTGCCCAACCGGCTTGCGGACGTAGTTTTTCCTGGCCGACATAATGCGCCCAGCCGCCGCCGCTCTGACCGACGCAACCGCAAATGTGTAGCAGATTCATGATGGCGCGGTACGACATATCGTTGTGGTACCAGTGGTTGATCGCCGCGCCCATGATGATCATCGACTTGCCTTTGGTCTTGGCAGCGTTATCGGCAAACTCGCGGCCGGTGCGCTCAATGTCAGCCGCTTTGACGCCAGTGACTTTGGCCGCCCAAGCTGGGGTGTAAGCCACATTGGCGTTGGTGTAATCCTTCGCCACATTGCCACCGCCGAGGCCGCGATCAATGCCATATTGCGCCATTTGCAAATCGAACACGGAAGTGACGATGGCGTCGCTGCCATCGGCCAAGCGTAATTTACGAGCTGGCACATTGCGGAACAGCAAATCCGGTTCATTAGGGTTGAAATGTGGGAAACCGACTGAAACGATGACGGTGTCGGCCTTGCTTTGGCAGCTTAGCTCAGCCTTCATTTCGGATTGGTTAGACTGTTTCTCCAGCAAATTCCACTTGCCTTCTTCACCCCAACGGAAGCCGACGGAGCCATTCGGCACGACAAAGCCGTTAGTCACCTCATCCCAAACGATGGTTTTCCATTCTGGGTTATTGCTTTCATTGAAGTTATCGGCAAAGTCAGAAGCACGTAAACAACGGTCACTCACATAAGCATCACCCTGTTTGCGCAAGGTGACCTGGATCGGCATATCCGTGTATTTTCTGGCGTATTCCTGGAAGTACAGCGTTTCTTTTTGTAGGTAAAACTCCTTCAGCGCAACATGGCCCATGGCCAAGAAGGCGGCGGAATCGGTACCTTGCCGCACCGGCATCCACAAGTCGGCGAATTTGACGTACTCCGCGTAATCCGGTGCCATGGAGACAATTTTGGTGCCCTTGTAACGGGTCTCAATGGCGAAATGGGCGTCTGGCGTCCGCGTCATCGGTAAATTGGCACCGGTGATGATCAGATAGGTTGAGTTATACCAATCGGCGGCTTCTGGCACGTCGGTTTGCTCGCCCCAGGTCTGCGGTGATGCAGCCGGTAAATCGCAATACCAGTCATAGAACGAACCGCAAGCGCCACCGATGAGCGATAGGTAACGCGAGCCGGCGGCGTAGGAAATCATCGACATCGCCGGAATCGGCGAGAAACCGTAAATACGATCCGGCCCCCATTTCTTGATGGTGTAGATATTGGCGGCAGCAATAATTTCCTGCACTTCATCCCAATTCGTACGAACAAAGCCGCCCAAGCCGCGGACGCTGGTGTATTTCAAACGCTTGCTAGGATCAGCCTGGATGGCGGCCCAAGCATCCACCGGGTCGCGGCCGGCAGCGCGTTCGGCGCGGTAGAGGTCGAGCAGGCGGCCGCGGATCATCGGGTACTTAATCCGATGCGGTGAATACAAATACCAAGAGAACGAGGCGCCACGTTGGCAGCCGCGTGGTTCGTGGTTGGGCAAATCGTCGCGGGTGCGCGGGTAATCGGTCTGCTGCATCTCGAATGAGACGAGGCCGTTTTTGACAAAAATCTTCCAGCTACAGCCGCCGGTACAGTTTACGCCATGGGTGGAACGCACCACCTTGTCATGACGCCAACGGTTGCGGTATGCGTCCTCCCATTTGCGATCTTCGATGGTCATGCTGCCGTGGCCATTCGAGAATGGCTCACGCGGGTGGGTAAAGTAGGTCAGGCGGTCGAGAAAATGACTCATTATTTGCTCCTTGGTGTGGAACTGGTGGCGAGTAGCGGACAACAGGGGACTTCAAGCTGCGCGCGGATTAGGCGCTTAGCGTTAAATCCCATGTTATCTACTACCGGCTGTCAGCTAATCATGGGTTCTTGATTTCAGAGTTCTTGCGGAGATAAAAGCCCCAATTCAGCAGTAAACACAGGGCGTAAAAAATGGCAAAGCCGTACATGGCGTTTTCCGGCGTTCCGGCTTTGATCTGGGCACCAATAACCACCGGCGCGATAAAGGAGCCGTATGCGGCAACCGCAGAGGTCCAACCCAAGACGGGGCCGGCTTGTACGCGATCGAAGATCACGCCGACGGTACGGAAAGTGGAGCCATTGCCGATGCCGGTCGCAGCAAACAGTACGACAAAGCTAACGATGAACTGCGTGAAGAAGATTTCCGGTGTGGCAGATTGATAAGCCTGCATCATGATCCAGCCCGCGTAGGCCGAGGCCGCAACCATCACTACGGAAATGAGCTGGGTGACAATCGAGCCGCCAACCTTGTCAGAAATCCAGCCGCCGAGCGGACGAATCAGGGCGCCGACGAAGGGGCCGATCCAAGCATATTGCAGCGCCGAAGGGGCATTCGGGTTCTTGGTGTGTATCCAGGCTGAGGTGGCGGCGTCAAAAACGTGGGTGTCGCCGAAAATCACCGTGATCGACAGCGGTAGCGCCATGGAGAAACCGATGAAAGAACCGAAGGTCAGCAGATAAAGCACGGTCATTGACCAGGTGTGCTTGTTGCTGAAAATGGCGAACTGCTTGGAAATATTGCCCTTCATCTCGCCGAATGCCGCCAATTTCATCACCATGAGCGTGCTGATCATGATGAGCGGTAATGCGACCCACATGTTCAGCAAGCCCAAGCCGGTGGGGGCCGGCAAGTAGAGATAGAGGCCGACGCCCGCCGTTAAAAAGGCCAGGCTGTAAAGCCATAGCACTTTAATCATGGCGGAGAGCGAGCTACCCAGACCAGGGGTGATGGGCAACAGGTTATTCATGCCAAACCAGCCCAGCACGGCGAGGGGAATCAGCGCCAACATCCAAACATAACCGGCGTTTTGTACGAAAGTTTGTGTGCCGGCGGCAATTTTGCCGAGTATCCAGCCGCTATCTTTGATCAGTTCCATGGAGCCGCCGGCAAAGGCACCGAAGATGCCCGCAGTCATGACCAAGGGGATCAAGATTTGCATGGTGGTGACGCCAAAATTGCCAAGACCCGCGTTCAGTCCCAGTGCAGTGCCTTGCAGTCGTTTCGGAAAGAACGTGCTGATATTCGACATGGAGCAGGCAAAATTACCGCCGCCAATGCCAGATAACATGGCCAATAACTGAAAAACGATCAAGGGTGTTTCTTTGCTTTGCAGCGCGATGCCGGTGCCGAAGGCTGGAATCATCAGCAGCGCAGTGGTCAGGAAAATGGTGTTGCGGCCGCCGGCGATGCGGATAAAGAAAGACGCGGGGATGCGCAATGTCGCGCCTGAGAGACCTGCGATAGCCGTGAGGGTGAACAACTCATCTTTACTGAAGGGAAAGCCCAGGTTAGACATCTGTACGGTGATGATGCCCCACATCAACCAGATAGCGAAGCCTAGCAGCAGGCTTGGAATTGAAATCCATAAATTACGGTAGGCGATGGATTTGCCGGTAGATTCCCAGAACTTCGGGTCTTCGACATCCCATTGCTTGATATTAGTGCTCATTGATCACTCCGGTTGGTTAATGATAGGGTTGTTGATAGGGTCATTGATAATATTAATGCAGGGTCATTCCATTGTATCTGCCGCAATGGTCGGTTTCTTGATCAGATCCAATTTGCGAACCTCCGTGGTGTACATCCAGATCAGCGATACCCAGACCACGCCATACATCAGCATGAAGGCTGAGGAACGGATGCCAGTGAGATCCACCAGCGCGCCAAACATGATCGGTAGCAGGAAACCGCCCAAACCACCGACCAAGCCAACGATGCCAGAAATGACCCCAATGTTGTGTGGGTACTCGTCAGAGATGTATTTGAATACGCTCGCTTTGCCGAAGGCGAAGGCCACGCCCACCGTAAACAGCAGTGCAGTGAAAATCTCAGGGCCAAGCGCGATGTTGTAGGTATGCGGGCCGTTCACGGTCTGCACGGTAAACTCGGTCTGCGGATAAGATAAGATAAATAAACAGATCCAGGACACCCACAGCACCCACCAAGTCACTCGGTGTGCGCCCCATTTGTCTGACATCCAGCCGCCGACTGCACGCAGTACGCCACCCGGCAGCGAGAATGCCGCAGCTAGCAACGCCGCTGTTTTCAGGTCAAAGCCGTATTCAGTGACGTAATATTTAGTCATCCACAAGGCTAAGGCAACATATCCACCGAAGACAATGGAGTAGTACTGGCAGTACTTCCATACGGCGGGATCTTTCAGTGCTTGCAGTTGCTGACGTACGGTGACATGCGATGAAACTTTGTGTGCCGGATCATCGTAAGTGAAGAACCAAAATAGAATGGCGGTGACCAGCATGGCCGCGGCGTAAACCTGTGGCACCATGGTCCAGCCGTAGGCAACTACGATGGCTGGGGCTACCAGCTTGGTTAGCGCCGCGCCTGAATTACCGGCACCAAAGACGCCCATCGCCATGCCCTGACGTTCTTTTTCGTACCAGCGTGCGCAGTAGGCGATACCGACGGAAAAGGAGCCACCGGCCATGCCGACAAACAGGCCGATAGTCAGGAAGTGCCAGAACTCGGTGGCATATTCCATCAGCCAAATCGGGCCGACCGTGGATAACATCAAACAGAAAAATACGATACGGCCGCCAAATTTATCCGTCCACATGCCTAAAGGCAGGCGAATGAGTGAACCGGTTAATACTGGCGTGGCGATCAAAATACCGAATTCAGTTTCATTCAAACCGAGCTGGGCTTTGATTGGAATGCCGATTACAGCGAACATCATCCACACGGCAAAACAGACCGTGAAGGCTAGCGTGCTCATCAAAAGCACGGAAAGCTGTTGTTGCGAACGAGGTGTCATTTACAGTCCCCAGCGAATAAAAAACTGCGCTTCCGAAATAGATGCGCCGAATTGGATAACTGAAGTGTCTGCCTCTGAAAAATGCTCGAACAGGGGGGTGATGAAGCGAAAGGTTCTGCTTATACCTATTAGGAGGTAGTAGGGTAGATATTTAACGCCTTGTTTTGTAAAGGAAAATTGACACTGTCGATGAAAATAACCCTCTCTCTGTCACTTAGTGGGTATTTCATCTATGTCAAGTGCGGGATAAAAATGGGTAACAAGCTTTTTTGCGCATCCACCGACTCTTTTATGCTACGTACTCACGTTATTGACCTGCCTACCTGGAAAATTCTGCAACGCTCACTTTTGTTGCGAATTGGCGGTGCCATCGCCACTATCGCCGTACTGGCGGTGTTGGGCATGTCGGTTTCCGGCTTGGTGGCGGAATCCACGCAGGGCAGTGGCGAAGCAATTAATCGCGCTGGCAGTTTGCGTATGCTGAGTTGGAACATGGCCAGTCTTTATCTGGTTGCGCCGCTTTCGAGTGAGCAGGATGCTGCTCAACGCATGACTGAAGCGATCCTCGAATTCGATAACGCGCTGAAGAGTGACGCAATTCAAAGCATGCTGCCACGCAGTGGCAACCCGCAACTCAAGGAAACTTACCAACAAATTCAGCGTGAATGGCAGCAAGTGATTCTGCCTAGCTTCAAATTTGTCGCCGATGGCGGTTCTCCCCCCATTGATACGACTGCCCGCGCCGCACTACTCGATGACATTAATCTGTTTGTCCGCCATCTCAATAGTCTAGTGCAGCAGTTGGAAGACACGACTGAAGCCAAGATTTTGGTCATGCGCATCGTGTTAGGCGTGGCGTTGATACTGACCATTCTGGTCGTGCTATTGACCATCCAACTGATTCACTTCCGTTTTGTCACCCCGCTGAAGCATTTACTGTTGCTGGCTAATCATGTCGGTCAAGGCGATCTTTCCGTGCGGACGACGCATACCGGCGAGGATGAGCTGGGTCAGCTTGGCCGTTCTTTCAACATGATGGCGGAAGATCTTTCCAAGCTTTATCAAGACCTGGAAGGGCGTGTCACGCAAAAAACGGCAGAGCTGACGCGCAGCAACCAGTCGCTTGAATTGCTCTACCACTCTATTGCTCGCCTGCATGGTGCGCCTCCAGGTAAAAGCGTCTATCTGGCTTTGTTGCACGATATCGAACAATTGCTCGAACTCGGACACGGCATCATTTGCTTGGGCGAACATGGTGGATTCAGCGGCCAGGCTGTGGCGAGCACCATGCAGCAGGAAGACTGTAACCATGGCGCTAATCCTTGCATAAAAGCCGAATGTATCTGGTGTCATAGCAGTAATCAGACCCGCTTTAGCATCGCTAGCGATTTCCATCGATTACTGACCTTGCCTTTGGCCGATGCAGAATTGCAGTACGGCGTCCTAATTCTGGAAATTCCCGAAGGTCGTCAACTTGAAGCCTGGCAAGTACAACTCCTTGAAGCCCTCTCGCGCCATATTGGTGTTGCCATTGGCGCAGAACGCCGTATTGAGCAGAACCGGCGCGTCGGCTTGTTGGAAGAGCGCGCGGTTATTGCGCGTGAATTGCATGACTCGCTGGCGCAATCACTTGCCTTCATGAAAATACAGGTCAGTCGTTTACAGCGATTGATCAAGACGCCAGAAAATTTGCCTGAATCGGAGCAGGTGTTGCTTGAATTGCGCCTCGGCATGAGTAGCGCCTATCGCCAGTTACGCGAACTTTTATCGACTTTCCGTTTAAAAATGGATGGTCAGAACCTGGCGGCAGCCTTAGCTCAGACCGTCAGTGAATTCGCTGATCGGGGTGAATTGCAGATTGAGCTAACGCATGAATTGCAGGGCTGCCCGTTGACGCCGAACGAAGAAATCCATGTCTTGCATGTCGTGCGTGAAGCGCTATCGAATGTTATCAATCATGCCCATGCTGCTCATGCTTGGGTCAACATGCGTTGTTTGGCTGATGGCCGCGTTGAAGTTGCAATAGACGATGATGGTCAAGGAATAATCAAAAGCGCTGATGTACACCACTACGGCATGACAATTATGGAGGAACGTGCTCGCACGTTGGCCGGCGAAGTGAGTTACCAAACCCGAGCGAATGGGGGGACGCGCGTGATATTGCGCTTTCTGCCAACCAGTCGACGTTGAAATTTTAATAAAATAACTTAGGAATTTTTATTCATGAATCTCGACATTCCGCAACGTTTGCTGGTCATCGACGACCATCCGTTGTTTCGTAAAGCCATCCTTCATTTAGTCAATATGACGGGCGATTTTGAAGTGGTGGGTGAAGCCTCATCGGGGCGCGAAGGTTTGGAACTCGCGCAAAGATTGCAGCCGGACATGATTTTGCTTGATCTCAATATGAAAGAAATGAACGGCATCGAAGTGCTGAAGATAATCAAATCTTCTGAGCAAGACTGTCGTGTGGTCATGCTGACCGTGTCTGATGAAGCCAGTGATTTGATTGCGGCATTGCGTGCTGGGGCCGACGGCTATTTACTGAAGGAAATGGAACCGGAAGAGTTGTTTGCTAAATTGAAAGATGCCGCTGCCGGCCAGGTCACCTTGACGCAACGTTTAACCCGCTTATTGGCACATTCCCTGCGCGAAGACAGCAAGCCCAAAGACCCCGATCAAGCGGGACTGACCGAACAAGAAAGTCGAATTCTGGATCAAATTGCGCAAGGAAAAAGCAATAAATTGATTGCCCGTGAACTCAAAATTGCGGATGGCACTGTCAAAGTTCACGTCAAACATTTACTGCGCAAATTGAATTTGCGCTCACGCGTCGAAGCGGCCGTCTGGGCTGTGGAGAAGAGGCGTTGAGTGGCGGCACCACCTCATTGCCCCCTCCGCCCCTAGCCGACGACTTGGTAATACAAGTTTTGCGGATGATTAGCTTGGGCAAAGAAGAACCAGCGTTCAAACAA
>CAYWXO010000123.1:8224-9935 GCA_964462255.1 uncultured Thiobacillus sp.
ATTGCGGTTTGCAAGCTGGAAATACGCTTGATGCGCGCATTACGAAACAACGATGCCAGGCGGGTGAACAGACCAGCAAACGTCAACGCGATGGCCCAGCCGCCGTAGAAAGACACTAAAGCGGGCGCAGCAAGTGCAGCATAAGCAGTGGCAAAAGCGAAACCCGATGCAGTGCCGAGCAGAAAGTAATTGGCGACGGTGAGCGGGCTAGCCCATTCCTGCAGAAACTTGATCGCCGCGTAAATCATGGCAGTGCAGACGAAAAGTGCGAGCGTGGCGACGACACCCAGCGCGCCAACGCTGAGCGGCACTTGTCCAGCAATGTTTAGGCCGTATAAATCTGCATCAAGTTGCAGCCAATTAACCAAGCCATAAAGCGCGACCGTACCCATTACTAACGGCAATGCAATCACTTCGCGCGAAAGCCACGAAGTGCGCCATTTTGTCGCCGCGCGCCAAGCCCGTTCCGGATGGCCGAGGTGAAAGAAAGAGGCAATCAAGCCGCCAATAAGAAAAATCAGCGCAATCAACGCACCAAAGGCATAAAAATTGCCCGATTGCACCGGCAACACGTTGACGACGCTGTACGCCTGACTGGAAAACAACGCAAGAAATAACCCTTGACCGACGCCTAATAGCGTGGTCAATAAAATAACGGATAAAGCAGGATGCATGGTTAAAACTCCATTTATTACTTGAATTACATCAGCCAATCATCCAGCGAAGATTCCTTGCTGGTTTCGTGGCGAATGTCTTCTTTGCTGAGCGGGTTATCGGCGCGAACCAATTCGTCGGCGTGAATACGCAACTTGGTTTTGCGACGCGGCAAGTAATGGTTAGCCGGTTGCGTGCCCCATTCCGGCATAAGCTGATAGCCGCCAGATTCACGGATGGCTTGCGAGACGGCGGATTCGGGATCATGCACGTCACCAAATAAACGCGCGCTGGTTGGACAGGAAATAACGCAGGCCGGTTTACGGCGATCCTCTGGAATACTCGTGTCGTAAATACGATCGACACACAGCGTGCATTTCTTCATCACCTGCTGTTTTTCATCTAACTCGCGCGCGCCATACGGACAGGCCCAAGAGCAGTATTTACAGCCGATACATTTATCGTAATCGACCAGCACAATGCCATCTTCTTTGCGCTTATAACTGGCCCCAGTCGGGCAAACCGGCACACAAGGCGGGTCTTCGCAATGCAAACAGCTTTTCGGGAAATGCAGCGTCTCGGTATTAGGAAACACCCCCACTTCATAAGTTTGCACGCGATTGAAAAATGTGCCAGTCGGGTCTTTACCGTATGGATTATCGTCAAACAACGGCCCCGCCTCACCAGAAGTATTCCATTGTTTGCAACTGGTGACACACGCATGACACCCGACACAAACATTAAGATCAATTACCAGAGCAAGTTGCGTCATTGTTGACTCCCAGCAATCCGAGCTGAAATTGGGGGCGTAATTTGGGACAAAATCTCGGGCGTAATCTCGGGCAAAATCCGGGCCGTAGCCCGGATGTAGCGTAGCGGAATCCGGGGGATTTCATGATGCGCCCCCCCCGTGAGCTGCATACCGTGCAATCCCATTATTTACCTTAAAACCCAATAACGGGGTTACGCCCCTCACCCAACCGGGGTTCATGTGGCGACCCCAATGTTGTGTCGCGAGGAAATCCCGGCTCATGAGGCTCACGTGGCTTACGGGTTG
>CAYWXO010000124.1:0-3008 GCA_964462255.1 uncultured Thiobacillus sp.
TTTGAAAATCCCGCATTCGCGGGGGGTGAGCAGAAGCCGTCCCTCTTCTTGTAATGAATGCGATGCCATTATTTCAAATAACTTCTCCCACACGTCGCTTGCTACTCGTGCTTGGCCTTTGCCTTATGGCATTGGCCGCGGCTACGCTGACAGCTCTGCAAGTGCCTTGGCTCGGCCTCACCTTAAAAGCCACTGCGGACGGTGGCATCCGCGTAGTACAGGCACAGGGGCCCGCCGCGGCCATTCCCGTTGGTGCGCGCCTAATTGCGCTGCAAGTAGCAAATCAGCCGGGTAGTCAGTTTGAATCTAATCGTTTCGAATTAAATCGCTTTGAATTACGTGAAACTGACTTGCTTGAAGAGCCTGATGTACTGGCCGATTACCGCGAAATGGAGGCGTTTTTTGCCCGCCAAAGTGCCATTGCTGCTGTGCTGTTGGCACCGCAGGTCAATATTCAATGGCAAGAGGACGCTAGTGCTACCCTGCAAACAACCCTTGTTCAGCTAGGTGTGCGTCCATTAGCTGCCTTGCCGGGTTTGTTTTGGTTTCAACTGGCGGTTTCCATCAGTGGTTGTTTAATGGCTGGCTGGGTTTGGGCTTTGCGGCCGGGCGACTGGGGGACACGTATGTTCCTGATGACGGGATTCAGTTTCCTGACTTTCGCTTTCTCCGCCGCAATTTACAGTACGCGTGAGCTTGCGCTAGAGGGCGATCTATTTCGCACGTTGAGCGCGATTAATCATGCCGGCGCGGTCATGTTTGGTGCCGCATTAGTTGCCACTTTTTTACACTACCCCAGCCCGTTGCTACACCCTCGCTATCTGGTCGGCTTGTTCCTTTTTTACATGAGTTGGTGGTTGATCGAAACCTTACGCTGGGCACCTGATCTGGATTGGGGGCATCGCTTTGCGGTCATGAGTGAAATGTTGCTGGCGTTGTTGCTCGCCATTGTGCAATGGATACGCAACCAGCGGGAACCGGCTAATAAGGCCGCCTTACGCTGGTTTATCTTGTCATTATTACTAGGCAGTGGCCTCTTCATTTTGACCACGGTTGCCTCAGTTAGCCTAGGTTGGTTGCCGCCGTTACCGCAAGGTTATGCTTTTGGATTTTTTCTATTTATTTACCTCGGCATTGCACTTGGACTCAGGCGATACCGGTTATTTGAACTGGATATTTGGGCGTATCGCCTACTGCTTTGGTTGGGTGGAGTTTTAGCGGTAGTCGGGTTGGATGCCGTCCTCATTTTTGGCCTGAACTGGTCTGAAAGTCAGGCATTGGTTGCTGCTTTATGGGCTGTAGGATTAATTTATTTGCCGGTACGATATTGGCTTTGGCAATATTTTATTGCGCGCCCCCGTCTGCAATTGCATGAATTGATGCCGGATGTGGTGCGCATCGCCTTTCAGCCCTCTTCGACCGAGCGTGAAGCTTTTTGGAGCGATTTGCTCCAGCGGCTTTATCAACCGCTTGAACAGAAAATTCGCCCGGTGTCATTGAGTGCAGCTGCCATCGAAGAAGAGGGACTCGCGCTCTGCGTTCCCGCGTGTGCCGGCATCCAGGCGCGTGCGCTGCGCTACCCTGACCGGGGTGGCCGCTTATTTACCCATCACGACAGCGCCTTTATTGATGCCCTCGTCCAACTGATGAATCAAGCGGAAAGCAGCCGCCAAGCACAGGAAAGCGCGGCCAGCAATGAACGCAAACGTATCGCACGAGACATGCATGATGATGTTGGCGCACGTTTATTGATGTTGGCGCATCACGCCCCCAGCGCGGCTATTGCTGAGTTGGCCCGCGCGGCCATGCATGACTTGCGCACCGCGCTTAATGCGCTCGATACGACGCCGATATCCTTAGGTGATGCCGTGGCAGATTGGCGTGCAGAAGCCAATAGTCGTTGTGAGCGTGTTGAGGGAGACCCTATCGTTTTGACTTGGCAAGCCCAATTAATTCACCCTGAACGCTTGCTCACCGCCCGCCAGAAATCACTCATTGAACGACTTCTTCGCGAGAGTTTGACCAATGCGATCAAACATGCTGCACCGAGCCATCTGCAAGTGTTCATCACGGAACAATGGGTTAATGAACAGGTTGACGTTGCGGCCACGTTATCACTGACGCAAAAGCCTAACGGTCAGTCGGCACAGCAGCTTCAGCTTGTTGTTATTAATGACGGTTCAAACGTAGAGCCTCAGCACTGGAAAGAAGGGCGTGGCCTGCGGGGTATGCGTCAACGCTTAGCCGAGTTTGACGGTCATTTGGCTATAGAAAGTCTGCCGGCTGGCGGCGCACAACTTACCATGCATTTATCGTTGTAATTTTTGTAGGCTAACCATTAAGGTTGAACTATGTCTATTAAGAATATCTTGTTGGTTGATGACTTACCGATTGCGCTGACACTTATCGATAATGCGGCGAAGAAAGCCTTCCCACACGCACATTGCCTGCAAACCAGTGGTGTTGCCGAGGCAAAACAGGCAATCAGTCTGACGAATTTTGATCTTGCCTTGGTAGATCTTGGCTTGCTGGATGGCAGTGGAATTGAGGTCATTCGCTGTTTGAGCGAACAACAACCGCTCTGCATCGCGATCGTGGCCAGTATCTGTGATGCTGATGAGCAGGTATTCCAAGCGTTACAGGCTGGCGCTCGCGGCTATATTCTTAAAGACCAGCACCCGGATTGGCTGGCGCATCAATTGCAAGGCCTTATATACGGTCAACCGCCGCTATCGCCAGCGATTGCACGCAAACTGCTTCAGCACTTCCAGCAGCAAATTAAAACGCCTGTCGTACCTGCCCAAGAATTAAGCCTGCGCGAACGTGAAGTATTAGGCCTATTGGCGCAAGGAATACGTATTGCTGATATTGGAGATGAATTAGGTATTTCGCGCCATACTGTGGGGGATCATGTCAAAAATATCTACCGAAAACTCAACATCAGTAGTCGCGCCGAAGCCGCCTTACAGGCCCGCTCCTTTGGGTTGGTTTAGTTGAGTATTATGCAT
>CAYWXO010000124.1:3108-6516 GCA_964462255.1 uncultured Thiobacillus sp.
ATCGCAGTGGGATTCAGCTAGTACGCGTTTGGCTACACTTCCCAACAGGAGTTCTTCCGTGACGTGTATGCCGTGTTTGCCCATGACGATCAAGTCGCAATTGTGATGTGTTGCTTGCGTGAGAATCTGGCTCTTGGCATCGCCTTGCAGCACGATCACCGTGTAATCTTCGGCCGATAGCCCCGCATTTTCCGCTAGATGGTGCAATTGTTGCAGAGCACGTTCGCGTGCTTCGATCCGATATTGAAAAATAATATTTTCGCTGACTCCCGCGTATTGCATTTTCCCTTCGAACGGAACATCAAACACATGCAATAAGATGAGGTGTGCCTCAGGTGCGACGCGGCGTGCAAGGCGGATTGAAGTATTAGAGGACGGAGAAAAATCTACGCTAATGAGTGCTCGTCGATAGGTGTCTTGCGCAGCAAGTTTGACAATGAGCACTGGACACCGGCTTTTACGCAGCAGCCGAGAAGCGGTGGACCCTAGCAGTATGCGTTGGAGAAAGCCGCTGCCATGGGCACCCAGTAAGAGCAAGTCAGCATTGGCTGCGTGGGTGAGGTCAGAAATTGCCGTGCTGGCTAACCCTTCTTCGAGCCGAAGCTCGGCCGCAACGCCCCGGTTTCGTTCCGGTTGGCGCAGAATTGCGCTGAGTTGTTGTTCGGCATCCGTCATAATTTTTTGCGTGATGGCCGTGTTGTTAACACCAAACAGCTCGCGCAAGGGTGATAAAGCGTCAACCCCCACCGCATAAGCGACCGTATAACGGGATCCGCTAGCATGGCTAAGTAAAAACCCTCTGTCTACCGCTAGCAGCGAATTGTTTGACAGGTCTGTTGCCGCTACGAGGTGAGTCAAGTGGACCATGTTTTTTCTCCTTTCGTGGCTGCGTTGTGAAGTTGCGTGGAGGAGTTGCGTTGCCAAGTTGCGTTAATTCGGGCGTGCTGCGGTTATTGCTTTGTATCTTATGATGAAAAAAAGTTTTTTTGTAAAAGGAGTATTTGTTCGGCAAGGGCTTGCCATTTCCACTAGCCAAGGTAGCTTTATCGACATTCTGTCATCTCGTCTTTCCCGGTTGGATGTGGAATTAGCCTGCTTGATTGAGCATCTGAATCTAGTTGATCATAATGCGGCCAACGTTCCCCTTTCGAATTTAGTGCGCTGAAGGAGCCTAAGTCATGTTAGCCGTTTTTGTTGCCATCGTATTACTCGCCGTTTCTGTGTGGGGCCTTTATCTGCTTTTGAAAAACATGGGGGAAAACGGCATTGAAGCCGCCGCGCCAGGCAGCTGTCGCAGTGGCCGCTGTGGAGTTCAACCTAAAGGTATTCAATCTATAGGTGTTCAGTCCATAGGCGTTCAGCCCAAGTCTTCAGAGTCAAGTGATTACATGATTCAAAATCCGTATGTGCAGATTGCTGAATTCAAGCGACCAGAGGCGGCCCCGACCGCAAAATCACTGCCACCGACTTGATCTCAGCCGACTTGGGCTTAAATTATGCGCCGGTACGGACAGCTATTATTTAGCTTAAAACATCCTGGTAGTGCTTGGGTTGTATTGTTTGTCTGCCTAAGTTTGACGGCTATGGTGGGCTATAAAACGTATCAGTTTGAGTTGCAAAAGCGACAGGAGCGTTTTGAACGTGTCGTTCACCATTCGCGCAGTCTGATTGCGCAACGCATGGCACATTATGAGCAGGTGTTGCGTGATGGCACCGGCTTGGTTAATGCGCTGGGACGCCGGCCGCAACGGCAGGAATGGCGGCGTTTTGTCGATGCAACACGGGTGATGGAGCGTCTTCACGGCATTCAAGGTTTGGGGTATTTTGAGTTTTTTCCACTCGCTGATAAATCCGCGCTTGAGGCGGCGATGCGGGCAGACGGTAATCCCGGTTTTAATGTTATGCCTGAGGGCGATCGACCTTATTACGGGGTGATCCTCTATTTAGAACCGGTCTCAAAGCGTTACGCCAATGCCATTGGTTTTGACATGTTGAGCGAGCCCATACGCCGCGCAGCGATGGAAAACGCGCGCGATTCCGCCATGCCAGTCACTTCCGCACCCATTGTGTTGCTGCAGAAAGGCGATTTGGCTGAACGGGCTGGTTTTGCCATGTTTGCGCCGGTGTATCGAAATGGGATGCCCTTGAATAGCGTGGCGGAGCGCCGCGCCGCACTGATTGGCCTGATTGGTGCGCCGTTTCGTCTGGCTGAGCTGATGGATAGCTTGAATATAAGGGAAACAAAGCAGCTTGATTTTCGTTTATACGATGGGGATCAAGTCAATGCTTCGCGCTTGTTGTTTGACAGCACTTTGCCTGGATCATCACAAGTGAAACACCACGCGAAACACCAAGCTACAGTGGCCATTGAGTTGCCGGGGCGGCGCTGGACGGCTCAATTTACCAGCACGCCAGTTTTTGAGGACGCCGAGCGGGATCGGCTTTCCACAGTGGTTTGGCTGAGTGGCGGCTTGATTAGTTTGATGCTGTTTGGGTACAGCTTATCGCTGATACGACAACGTAACGCGTTGCAGGTTGAGGCGGAAAAATTGCGGCTCAGTGAAGCGCGCGCCAAACAAATTTTTGCTAGTAGTCCAGTCGGCATGTTGTTGGTTGATGCGGCGGGCAAGATCGCCGATGCCAACGCCATGGCAGAAAAATTGTTTAGTTACCCGCCAGATACGTTAATTGGGCAGGCGATTGACGAACTGGTGCCAGAACAATTACGCACGCTGCACGCTTTGCATCGGCAGCATTATTTTGACGATCCGACCGAGAAAATCATGCGGGTAGGGCGCGTATAGCGGGCGCACCGGCGGGATGGTAGCGAGTTTTTTGCTGAAATCGGCTTGGCTCCCATGTGGTTAGAGGGGCAGCCGTTCAGCATTGCCTCGGTGATCGATGCCAATGCCCGCATTCAAGCGGAACGTGCGTTGCAAGCCAGTGAAGTGACATTGAAACGGGCGCAGGCGGTGGCACATTTGGGCAGTTGGCGGTTTGACTTTATTGAACAACGGTTGGACTGGTCAGAAGAGACTTATTCAATTTTTGGTCAGGCAGTTAATCAACCTTTGCCTCCAGACGCATTGTTCAACTATGTCCACCCGGACGATAAGGCTGAGGTCAATGCCGCTTGGCAGCTAGCATTGCGGGGTACGCCTTATGATATCGTGCATAGAATTGTAGTGGATGATGGTATTCGCTGGGTGCGCACCCAAGCTGAAATGAATGTTGATACGCAGGGTAAATTATTGAGTTGTATTGGCACGGTGCAAGATGTTACGCATCAACACCAAATGGAAGAAAGTTTGCGGGCGGCCAAGCAGGCGGCGGAAGCGGCGAATAGTGCTAAGAGCACCTTCCTGGCCAATATGAGCCATGAAATTCGCACGCCGATGAATGCCATGC
>CAYWXO010000124.1:6526-9884 GCA_964462255.1 uncultured Thiobacillus sp.
GCAGTTGGTGCTGGAAGGGACGTTGACCGCGCAGCAACGTGATTATTTGAATAAGGTGTTGGCGGCTAGCCAAGTGCTCCTTAATCTGTTGAACGACATTTTGGATTATTCCAAAATTGAAGCGGGTTATTTACATGTTGAATCTGTTCGATTTAACTTAAATGAAGTGGTGGAAAATGTGTTGGCGCTTTTTAGCCAGCGTGCGCTGGAAAAGGGCTTGCGTTTGCGGACTGAACTGGGTGCAACTGTACCTGCACAATTGTTGGGCGATGCTTTGCGCTTGGGGCAAGTACTGAATAATTTGGTCGGCAACGCCTTGAAATTTACTGAACAGGGCGAGATTCGACTCGTCATTAATCGCGTGGCAATGCCGGCGGGTGAGCGTTTATTGTTTCAGGTACATGACACCGGCATGGGCTTGAGCACGGAGCAAATGAATCGTTTGTTTGCGCCGTTCAGCCAGGCGGATAATTCAATTTCGCGACGTTTTGGCGGGACTGGTTTGGGGTTGATGATCTGTAAACGCTTGGTAGCGCTAATGCAAGGTGAAATGAGTGTGGAGAGTGAGTTGGGCCAAGGCAGCGTGTTTAGTTTCAGTCTGCCTCTGTTGGAGCCTGCGCAGGCGTTTGGGGCCCCCGCCACGCCTGTCGACTCAAGCGCTGATACGGCGGGCTCGACTCATTCACCACCAGTTGATGCCTTACGGGGTGCGCATATTCTGTTGGTGGATGATGACGCCACTAATCGGCTATTGGTTAAAGCATATTTAACGGGGCTAGGCGTGCAAGTCAGCTTGGCGGAAAACGGTTTAGAAGCGGTTGAACGGGTGAGCCAGCAAACTTTTGATGCCATTCTCATGGACGTGTTGATGCCGGTCATGGATGGTTATACCGCCACACGGAAAATTCGTGAGTTGCCGGCTGGGCGAACATTGCCGATCATTGCTTTGACCGCCTCCGCCATGTTGGAAGACCAGCAGACCTGTCTTAATGCAGGCATGAATGATCATGTGGCGAAGCCGATCAACACGGGTGGTTTGCATGCCACGCTGGTACGGTGGGTAAATTTGCCCGTAACTGATGGAAATGACTTGGTAGATGTTCCGTCTATTGCGGTGGATTTTGCGGTGCTGATGCCCCTGTTGGTGGAGTTGGAACAGATGCTGGCACAGAACATGCTAAAGGCGCGTCACCGGGCGAATGACATTGAAACGTTGTTGCAGGGATCTGCGTTGCTTGAGCATTTTCGTCCTGTGGTCGATAGCGCACGTAAAATGCAGTTTAAAGTTGCTTTAATTGCGTTACGCAAATTCAACGAGCAGTTTGTGGACGTTAAAACATGAACACTTTGAGGGATGGAAACACCGTGGAAGAGATTTATCGCGCTCATGTGTTGATTGTTGATGATGTGCCGGAAAACGTTGAGACGTTGGGAGAGTTGCTGGCGGCAGATTACGAGATTCAATTTGCCACCTCCGGCGCAGAGGCGCTGGATTTGCTGCATGATCATACGCCCGACCTGATTCTGCTGGATGTCATGATGCCGGAAATGGATGGTTATGAGACCTGTCGGCGGATTAAGGCGAGGCCGCATCTGGTTGAGGTGCCGGTGATATTTGTGACGGCCTTGAGCGGCGATACGGCGGAGACGCGCGGCTTGGAGCTGGGCGCAGTGGATTACATCGGCAAGCCGATCAACCTGGATATTGCCCGCTTGCGCATTGGAAAACACATTCAGCAGCGCTTGCTGGGCAAATCATTGGAACGGGCTTTGCGTGCCGCCCGCCAAGGTTTGTGGGAGTGGCATGTGGCGAATGATGTGTTGTCGTTCAATAGCCGTTGGCCTTCGCCGCTGGGCTATGAGACGGGCGAGACACCGCATTATCGAAATTGGTCAGAAATGTTGTACCCACAACATTTGCCGCAGTTGCAGGCGGCCATTGACGCACATTTTCGCGGTGAGACGCCGGTGTTTGATGTGGAAGTGCGCATAAGAAATAAAGAAGACTATTGGAGTTGGGTGCAAATCCAAGGACAAGTTTTTAAGCGAAATCACCTCGGTGAAGCGTTATATGCAGCGGGTACTTTACAAGATATTGGCGAGCGAAAAAGTGTGGAGCTGGCCTTGCGTGAACGTGAAAGCCGGATGAATACCTTGCTTGAGTCAATGCAAGATACCGTCTTGGTGATAGATACCTCGGGCTTGGTCACGCGCTGCCATGTGCCGACTCACCTGCCCAACAATCAGAGTTCATTGTTGGTTGCTAAGCCAAGTAGTCACTCAACCTATTACGATCTCCTGTCGCCAGAAGCGGCGGAGAGTATGGATGCCGCCGTAACCGAGATATTAATGAACGAAGCGCCGGCGCATTTTTTTGCTTGCCAAGGGACGCCGCCCAATCAGCAACATTTTCAGGTGGTGGTCAGCCCTTTGCCGGGGATTGATGAGCTGCCGTCGGGCTATTTGCTGGTCGCGCGGGATGTCACCAATTTGAAAGTGGCGGAAGAAAAGGCGCGCGAATTGGCCGAACATGACGCTTTGACCGGGCTGCCAAACCGTCGTCTGCTTTATCGACGCATGTTGCAAGCGCAGCGGGCTAGCGAACGACGTTTGTTTTATGCTGCCGCATTATTCATTGATATGGACCGTTTTAAGCTGTTGAACGACAGCCATGGCCATGAAGCGGGCGATAAATTGCTGATTGAAGTGGCACAACGCTTGCAGCTAGCTGTTCGCACAACCGACACTGTAGCGCGGGTTGGTGGCGATGAGTTCGTTGTTCTGCTGGAAGATTTGAGTATCGATTTGGCCGAAGCCACTCTTCAGGCTAGCCAGATTGGCGAAAAAATTCGCACCAGTTTGAACGTCGATTACGACTTGGGCGCGCTGAAGTTTCACAGCACACCCAGCATAGGCGTTGCCTTGTTTCGCGGTCGCGAGCTAGATAGCGATGAGATTCTGCGACGCGCCGATCAGGCCATGTACGCGGTGAAGCAGGCGGGACGAAATGCGGTACGGGTTTATGATTTTTGAGGGGTTGAAGTGGTTTCTGTTTGACGCAACGGTGTTTTTTGTGTGTGTCTATTCCGAAGAATGCATGGATAATTGCGTTCGTTTTACCTTTATGGCTTATCCAACCCATGCGTAACTTTCTTTCTCGCTGTCGAAATCTTTTTCTTTACGTAGGGTTGTTCAGCTTGGCTAGTAATATTTTGCAGCTGGCTGTGCCCATCTATTTCATGCAGGTATTTGACCGGGTGATGACCAGCCAAAGTGAGGAAACGCTTTTGGTGTTGACCTTGGGCATCGGGGTGGTACTTATCGCTATGTCATTGTTTGAAGCCGTGCGTGCGCGTAT
>CAYWXO010000125.1:0-9589 GCA_964462255.1 uncultured Thiobacillus sp.
GCCAGTGTCGTTTACAAGGATGCGCATGCTCATCACTTTGATGGGGCTAAGGATATGTTCAAATACTTGTTCGATCTGAAGCGTTATGCACCGGGGCATCGGCCGGAAGATATCGTGCAAATAGGGGTAACCGAGTACTACGAAGTTAAACGGATTGATGCGCGGCAGGCCTGGTTTGTGATTGGTTCTGATGTTCTAGGGCCGATGGGGCGTGAACTGATCCCATTTGCCAACCGTGCGGATGCCGAAGAGTTTCGCAGTGACCACAAGGGCAAGCAAATTTTGCATTTTAACGAAGTGACGCGTGCAGTAATTGCACGTTTGGATTAGTTGTTTGTGTGTTTATTAGTCCGGCTGGCGCGTGCGCATTGACGCAGTGCAAATCGCGCCGGATCAACCGCATCACTGAGATCTTTTTCCAGCGGAAGAGGCTCTGCATTGATCAGGCTGGCGAGCTGTTCCGCCAGCAGTGCCGTCCAAACCAGACCGCGTGAACCGGCACCCAGCAGGCCATACAGGCCAGTTTGGCGAGGAAAATCTTTTAAGCGTGTATCTTGGGTAAAGTCAGCTTTAAGATTGGGTAATGCACCGACTAAGGGGAGATGGTCGGGCGTTGTGGCGCGCAAACCAACCCGGCCCGCTAATTCAGCCGGCGGGAGGGTGCTGTAAAGCGCACTATCAAGCAGCATGCGGGATAAACGCTGTAAATTTTCCGTGTGCTCATGATAACTCAGTGTTGTCTGCCCATCTTGGCTAGCATCTTTAACATACGATGCACCTAGGCAATGTAACCCATCCACAGCAGGCGTTAGATAGCCATCACCACTGATCGCGTGCTTTAGCGCTGGCAGTTTGCCGGCAGCAATATGGCTGACTTGTCCACGCACTGGCTGAATGGGTAGGCCGGCAAGAATCTCTGAAATTGACGTCAATTTTGTTGCGATGTGGGTTGCGATGTGGGTTTCGTTATGGGCTGCGTTGTGCGCAGTGGTAGGCTGGAACCCCTGCGCGCCAGTAGCAAAAATAACATGGCTAGCGCGCGCCAAACACTGTTGATTAACATCCAATAATTGCCATTGATCCGCGTGGTACTGTAAATGGCTAATTTCACTGTTAGCGTGAAAGCGAATATTGTGGCCGCCCGCTTTCAGCCAGGCTTGGCACAAACTGGGCGGGTTAATCCAGCCGCCTGATGGAAACCAGTAACCGCCCTGGGGCGTGTTTGCACCCAGGTACTGACTGGCAATGCTTTGTTCGATAAACTGCACATACTGGCTAGGTAATCCACTTTCAGCCAGCCATTCGCGTTGATGCGCAGCTTCGCTCGCACCGTCTGCCAGTTGAAAAAATCCATTCAGCTTGCCCCGCGGTGACACGTCAGTTTGATTCAGCTTTTGGTTTAGCCCTTGCCATTGACGCAGCAGATACAAAAAACAGGCGCGGCTGAGGCGCGCGGCGTGGCTGTCATCGCGGGTGAGTAACGGCCGTACAATACCGGCTAGATTACCGGAGGCTTCTTCGGCCGGTGCGGCATGGCGGTCGAATAGATCGACTTGCCAGCCGCGTGCTGCGAGGCGTTCGGCTGACGCGCAGCCGGCTAATCCCGCGCCGATGATGACGACGTGTCGATCTTGCGGCGGCGGGGCAGGGCGCGGCAAGTTCCGTCGCTCGGCCACTTTTCCGACTAGCATTTCACGCTTACGGCCAAAGCCGGGTCGTTTTTCGGTGATGAAACCGGCTTCGTTTAATGCTTTGCGCACTTGGCCGGCCACGCACCACGTAGCGAAAGTGGCATCGGCAGCGGCGAGTTGTTCGCAACGGTGGAGTAAGCTTGCTGACCACATTTGCGGGTTTTTATTGGGGTCGAATCCGTCCAGATAAAATGCATCGACATGGGCGTTGAGCTTACGTAAGTTTTTTTCTGAATCTCCCAGCATTAAGGTCAATACCACGTGGCCGTCAGAAAATTCCAAGCGATGAAAACCCGCGACTAACAGCGGCCAAGCGCTGCGTAATGTCGCGGCAAAAAAATCAAGTTCTGGCCATGGAGCGTGTAATAGTGCGAGATCTTGTTCGGGTAACGGGTGCAATTCAGTCGCCAAATAATGCAGCTTGTCCGGGCGCTGCGGGTCATTGTGCCAGGCTGCCCAAGTCGTCAAGAAATTAAGGCCAGCGCCAAAACCATTTTCCAGCACAGTAAAATTACGTCGCCTGGCCCATCGTTCGGCTAGATTATTGCCTTGCACAAAAACATGTTGAGCTTGGCCCGGCCCGCCATCAGCCGAGTAGTAAATATCGCTAAACAGGGTGGAAATCGGCGTGCCTTCGGGTGAAAAAGTCAGCTGGGCGGGTTGAATTGCGGTATATGGCATCAGGTAGGCTACCAATTCATTATATGAATGAATTCGGTGTGTTGATCAATGAACCACCGCGTTAAAAATATCATCCAGCTCTGATTCTTTAATTAAGTAGTCACGGTTACAAATATCGTCGCGAATATGAATGCAGCCGGCATGTGCGTGGCTTTCATCGCGCAGAATAGCTTCGCATTCCGCGCGGCCGAGACTGCGTAAGGTGGCATGAATTTTTTCCCAATCTTCCGGGCAGTGGTGTTCGACTGGGCGCGGCGCAAAAACGCGGATGTCTTCTTGCGGGAACAAACGCCGCAATAAATCCAGCGGCGTATGCGCCAACTGTTCATCGGCTTTCAAGGTGCTGATCAGGTGTTGAATGCGGTTCCAGCCATCGGCATCTCCCGCGTCAGATTCAGGTAGTTTCTGCAGTAATAAACCGACTGCGCGTTCGTCGTTGGCGGCGAGGACCAGTCGGTTAGGGTGTTGTTCGGATAGGGTTAAATAGTGCTCAAAAATCGCGGCAATACTGTCACCCTGCATGGGGACAAAACTTTGGTAAGGTTGACGCATAGTAACGGAATCTAATGACAGCAATAACTGGCCATCGCCCAGCAGATGAGGCAAATCGTCAGTGGCGGATAACGTCTGCGGATCCCACCGTGCCATGCCGCGCAGGTGGAGTTGTTCGTCACAATCCAGCACCAGAAGATTAATGGCTCCATTACCGCGCAGTTGAAAGGTCATGCGGCCCGGTTGTTTCAGATTGGCTGAAATTAAGGTGGTTACCGCACTCATTTCGCCCAGAATATGGCTGACAGCAGGGGGATAGTCGCGCTGGGCAGTCAATGCGCGCCACGATTCGTCCAGCGAAACGAGTGCGCCGTGTATGTCCAGATGTTCAAACAGAAAGGGTTGAATGCAGTCAGTTTGCATGGGGAGAGGGCGCTGCAAGAAAATGGGGCGCTGATTTTATCGCGCTGCGGCATGTTCGGCTGGCCAGATGGGGCCGTTCGAAGGGTAAAATCAGGCCGTTTTTTCACACATGCGAATAAAAATGCCCGCTTTCCAGGACATCATATTGACGCTCCAACGTTTTTGGGGCGAACAGGGCTGCACATTGTTGCAGCCTTACGATCTCGAAGTTGGCGCTGGCACTAGCCATACCGCCACGTTTTTGCGTTCGCTCGGGCCAGAACCCTGGAAGGCGGCGTATGTGCAACCTTCGCGGCGGCCAAAAGACGGTCGCTATGGCGAAAACCCGAACCGTTTGCAGCACTATTACCAATTTCAGGTGGTGTTGAAGCCTGCGCCGGACAATATTCTTGATTTGTATCTCGGCTCGCTGGAAGCGCTTGGCTTCGATCTCAAGCAAAACGACATTCGCTTTGTTGAGGATGATTGGGAAAATCCCACGCTGGGCGCTTGGGGACTGGGCTGGGAAGTCTGGCTGAACGGCATGGAAGTCACGCAATTCACTTATTTTCAGCAAGTGGGCGGCATTAATTGCAAGCCGATTACCGGTGAAATTACTTACGGCCTAGAGCGTTTAGCCATGTATTTGCAAGGTGTCGATAACGTGTACGATCTGGAATATTCGCCCGGTGTTAGTTACGGCGATGTTTTCCATCAAAATGAGGTGGAGCAATCGACTTATAACTTCGAACATAGCGATGTCGAATTTCTGCTGACCGCATTCAATGCCTACGAAAAACAGGCCAAGCTGTTGATGGAAAATAAACTGGCGCTGCCGGCTTATGAACAGGTGTTGAAAGCCGGCCATACCTTTAATTTATTGGATGCACGCGGCGCTATTTCGGTGACGGAGCGGGCGGCTTATATCGGTCGTATTCGTAATTTGGCGCGCAGTGTGGCACAAAGTTATCTCGAATCGCGCGCGCGCCTGGGCTTCCCCATGGCACCGAAAGCGTGGGCGGATGAAGTGTTGGCACAGCTTGAAAAGAAGGTGGCATAACCATGATGCTAAATGAGCAGAATCTGCTGGTTGAACTCTTCGTAGAAGAATTGCCACCGAAAGCCCTGAAAAAACTGGGTGAAGCTTTTTCGCAGGGCTTATTTGATGCGCTTATGGCGCAAGGGTTAGCGACGACGGAGAGTGTGGTAACCCCTTACGCTTCACCGCGCCGGCTGGCGGCGCACATCACGCACATTGCAGCGCGTGCCGCCGATAAGCCGCTGCTGCATAAACTGATGCCGGCTAGTGTGGCGTTGGATGCGGCAGGGCAGCCGACGCCGGCCCTGTTGAAGAAATTGGCCAGTTTAGGTTTGGATGCCAGCGTATTACCGCAATTAAAGCGCGCAGCTGATGGTAAGGCGGAGGCATTATTTTTCGATACGTTAGCCCCTGGTGTTACTTTGGCGGTGGGGTTGCAGAAAGCGCTGGATGAAGCGCTGAGCAAGCTGCCGATTCCGAAAGTGATGACCTATCAGCTGCGCGATGGCTGGACTTCGGTGAATTTTGTCCGCCCGGCGCATGCCTTGCTGGCCTTGCATGGCAGCGACATTGTGCCGATCAGCGCCCTCGGATTACAGGCGGGCCGCGAAACACAGGGCCATCGTTTTGAAGCGCTAAAACATCCGCTGCACATTACCAGCGCGGATTCTTATGCCGCGCAACTGCAAGAAGAAGGCGCGGTAATTCCCGGCTTTGCTGCGCGGCGTGCTGAAATTGAACGTCAATTGCAGGCGGTGGCGGTGCAAGTAAGTCAGCAAGCCGGCAAGGTAGAACCGTTGCTGGATGCCGCTTTGTTGGATGAGGTCACTGCCTTAGTCGAGCGGCCGAATGTGTTGCTGTGTCAGTTTGAAGTTGAATACTTGCAAGTGCCGCAAGAATGCTTAATTCTTACTATGCAGGCTAATCAGAAGTATTTCCCTTTACTGGATGCTGCGGGTCGTTTGACTCATCAGTTTTTGCTGGTTTCCAATATTTCGCCGGCCGACCCGAGCGCGGTAATTGGCGGCAATGAGCGGGTAGTGCGGCCGCGGTTGGCGGATGCGAAGTTCTTCTTCGATCAAGACCGTAAAAAGCCGCTGGCGACGCGCATTGAGCAGCTTGACAAGGTGGTTTATCACAACAAGCTGGGCAGCCAAGGCGCTCGCGTGAAGCGTTTGGCCAAGCTGGCGGCGGCGATTGCGCAGGAACTGGGCGCGGAGGCGGACTTGGCCGCGCGCGCTGCTTTGTTGGCCAAGGCCGATTTAATCACCGATATGGTGGGTGAATTCCCTGAGTTGCAAGGCATTATGGGGCGCTATTATGCCCTGCATGATGGTGAAGATGCGCGCGTTGCCGATGCCATTCGTGACCATTATCAGCCACGTTTCGCTGGCGACCATTTGCCGCAGGACAATATCGCGCTGGCGGTGGCGATGGCTGAACGACTGGATGCCTTAGTGGGTATTTTTGGTATCGGCCTGACGCCAACCGGCGATAAAGATCCCTTTGCATTGCGTCGCGCCGCGTTGGGCGTGTTGCGTATGTTGATGGAGCGGGCGTTACCACTGGATGTACTGCAATTGCTCCACCTAGCACGCACAGCATTCGCCGATGAACAATTGACTAGCTCGGTGGCGCTGGATGTTTTCCAGTTTATGTTGGAACGGTTGCGCGTCTATTTGAAGGATCAAGGCGCAGCGGTGGATCAGGTTGAAGCGGTGGTCAGTCAACGCCCGACGCGTATTGATCGGGTGCCGGCGCGTCTTGCCGCAGTGGCTGAGTTTGCGCGTTTGCCGGAAGCGGCAGCCTTGGCCGCCGCCAATAAGCGGATTCAGAATATTTTGCGCAAGGCTGATATTGACTTAAACCCGGCGGCCGCAGCGGCGGTGGACCTGGTTTTATTGCAAGAAGCGGCGGAGCGTGAGTTGTTCGCCGATGTTAATGCTTTGCGCCCAGGTGTTGAAACTGCGTTAGCTAACCTGGATTACACCGGTGCATTAATGCAGCTTTCTCGCTTACGTGCGCCAGTGGATCGATTCTTTGACGAGGTGATGGTGATGGCGGAAGAACCGTTGATTCGCGCTAATCGTTTGAGTCTGTTAGCGAATTTGGCGGGTTTGCTGAATTGTGTCGCTGACATCAGCCAGCTATCCGCTAAGTAATTTGCCCCCCTTTTTGGAGCGACCATGAAACTTGTCATTCTCGATCGCGATGGTGTGATCAATTTCGATTCGGATCAATTCATCAAGAGTGCGCGTGAATGGAATCCCATTCCGGGTAGTTTGGAGGCCATCGCACACCTTAACCAAGCAGGGTTTAAGGTGGTGGTGGCAACTAACCAATCGGGTGTGGGGCGCGGTTTGTTTGATATGAGCATGTTGAACAGCATTCATGCCAAGATGCATAAAATGGTGGCGCTGGCAGGCGGCCGCATTGAGGCGGTGTTTTTATGTCCGCACGCGGCGGATTCAAAGTGCAATTGCCGTAAGCCGAAAGCGGGTTTATTTCTTGATGTTGCTGATCGTTTTCATGTGGATTTAAGCAAGATTTATGCGGTTGGCGATGCGCTGCGTGATATTCAAGCCGCTATGACCGCCGGCGCTCGCCCCATCTTGGTCAAGACAGGTAAGGGAATGCGGACGTTAGAAGGCGGGCAGTTGCCGCCTGATGTGCCGGTTTATGAAAATCTTGCGCAGGCTGCGCAGGCCATTATTCAATCCTGAATATCTCCCATGATTTATTTGCGTTCTCTGTTGTTTTTATTGGTCAAAATCCTGTTGACCATCCCCTTCAGTCTATTGATTTTGCTGACCTTTCCGTTGCCGCCGTTGCTGCGTTACCGCTTTATTGCCAAATGGAGCTGGATGGTGACCAGGTTGACGCGCATTATTGTCGGGATTAGTTACCGGGTAGAAGGCTTGGAAAATCTACCTGCTGGGCCGGCGGTGATTTTGTCTAAACATCAGTCAGCTTGGGAGACGATTGTGTTTCAGCAGATTTTTCCGCCACTGTCCTTCGTGCTGAAAAAGAACCTGTTGTACATTCCTTTTTTTGGCTGGGGCTTGGCGCTGTTCAGTCCGATTGCGATTGATCGCGCGGCCGGCCGTGAGGCGTTGAAGCAGATCGAAGCGCAAGGTAAACAACGACTTAAGAGCGGATTTTGGGTGTTGATTTTTCCTGAGGGGACGCGCGTTGCGCCGGGAGAATCCGGTCAATATCAAGTCGGCGGCGCTTGGTTGGCGGTAAAGGCGGGCGTGCCGGTGGTGCCGGTTGCGCATAATGCCGGCCGGTGTTGGCCAAAAAATGGCTTCGTTAAGTATCCCGGTGAAATTGTGGTGAAGATCGGTAGCCCAATCGAAACGGTAGGGCGTAAGGCAACACAAGTGGCGGCTGAGAGTGAGGCGTGGATTGAAAGCACTATGCGTGGATTGTAAATTATCGTTTGATTTATTGAGAAAATCGCATGCCGCGCCAATTTAATACCGCCGGCCCAAGCATTCAAGAAGACCATTACATGCTAGACCCTTTGGCGCGAATAGAGGCTGAAGAAGTCGAATTGTTGATTGATAGCAAACGCTACTTTGTCCTGCACGCACCACGCCAGACTGGTAAAACTACCTGTCTGTTGGCTTTGATGGAAGACCTTAATAAAAAAGGGCGTTATCGTGCCTTGTATGCCAATGTTGAATCGGCGCAAGTGGCACGCAATGATTTTGAGCAAGGCGTGGCTACCATTGCCAGTGTGATTGCCCATGCCGCCTCGCTCTATTTGGGTGAACCTCAACTTATTGCATGGCTAGGTAAGGAGGGCGGCCAGATTCCGGTCGGCAATCGTCTGACTCAACTGTTGGCCTATTGGACACAAAACAGTAGCCGTCCTACCGTGCTTTTCCTTGATGAGGTTGATGCCTTAGTGGGTGATACTTTGGTGTCACTTCTACGGCAGCTACGCACTGGTTACGCGCAACGTCCGCAGGCTTTTCCGCAGGCTATTATCTTGTGTGGTGTCCGCGATATCCGAGACTATCGCATCCACCAAGGTAGCGGCGAGATTATTACTGGCGGCTCGGCCTTTAATATCAAAACAGAATCTTTACTCCTAGGTAATTTTAAACAAGAACAATGCATTGCGCTTTGGCGGCAGCATGAAGCCGAAACCGGGCAGATGTTTGACCCCGCTATTTGGCCTGAGTTATGGCAAGACACCATGGGGCAACCTTGGTTGGTGAATGCCCTAGCGCATGAATGCACTTGGCAAGACCGCAGCGCGCGAGCTGACCGCAGCGTGCCGATTACACTAGAGCGCTACAAAGCCGCGCGTGAACGCTTGATTTTGCGGCGTGATACGCATCTGGACCAACTGACGGATAAGCTGAAGGAAGATCGTGTTAAAAATGTGATTGGCCCATTGTTGGCCAGCCCTTCCGAATTGGGTGCGTTGCGCGAAGATGACCTGCAATATGTTGAAGATTTGGGCTTGATTCGGCGTCGCCCGAATTTGGCGATTTCGAATCGCATTTATCAGGAAATATTGCCAAGGGAAATTACCGCGCCAATTCAGACTGGCTTGTACCAACCACAAGCGTGGTATCTCACCCCTGAACGTAACATTGACATGCCTAAGTTGATCGCTGCATTCCAACAATTTTTTCGCGAGCATTCTGATGCTTGGCTAGCCGGGTTCAGTTACCACGAAGCCGGACCACAATTACTGTTGCAAGCGTTTCTACAACGCATCGTCAACAGCGGCGGCCGTATCAACCGAGAATATGGTTTAGGTCTTAAGCGCAATGATCTGTTATTGGAATGGCCCATTGACCCGGAACAGAGTTATCACGGGCCGATGCAACGGGTGGTGATCGAATGCAAACTGCTGCATGTCGGCCATAAACTGGAAACCACCATCGCCGAAGGACTACGCCAAACTGCTGATTATGCCGACCGCTGCGCAGCCAATGAAATGCATTTAATTATTTTCGACCGACAACCCGGAAAAGCCTGGGGTAAACGGATTTGGCTGAAACAAAAACAGCATAATGGCCGTGAGATTACAGTGTGGGGGGCGTAGCAGTTTGAGGTGCTGAGGCACGTAATCAAATGGCGCACGCATGGATTGTAAATGATCATTTTTGTGTATTTTTTTGCTTGAACCCGTTGCCTCGCACGCCAACTCTGCTCAGAATCTCGTCCCTGTCCCGCTGCTATGGAATTATTTCCGCATGAGTGATGCTTTGAGTGATGCCCCTTTATCGCCTTCCCTTGAACACCCTGACGGGCTGCCGCA
>CAYWXO010000126.1:0-5827 GCA_964462255.1 uncultured Thiobacillus sp.
TGTCGGGTTAGCAGCCTTATCGCGTAACCCGACGCGGGTGCTTTACGCTAAAACGGCTTGTATTTATGTTCAAGCATCCAGCTCGGATTACCGTGCGCCGGGTTGACCGGAGGGTGGCACTGTATTTCGACACGGTCTTACCCTGGAAAACCCTGGGGACCTTAAATTAAGGCCCATTCCTACGCGGTACCCGAGCATGTAAGGATAATCGCAGCGTACCCACCCTGGCCCGCTGACCGATGAGGTCTTTCCCCCAAAGATTGCTGAGTCGGTTAAATTTTCCGCGCTAAGACAACCTCGTACTTAATTCTGCCTTGCTCGCAGGCTGGAATCATGGTGCGGCAGTAGTCAAAAATCCTTTGGCGGCCTGCGCCATGCAGAAATCGTTGTGATGCTTGTTTTCTTTGGCGACAGAATTTCAGGAATTTCAATCTAGCACGAATGACGGCTGGTTTTCGTTGTTTGCCTTGCGCCCACCAGTGCAGACCGGCGCTAAAGGTTTGTCGGTCCAGCTTGATTTCAGGCTGAAACAGATCGGCGAACAAGGTATAGCCTTCGGCGACGTTAAGTGAGCGATCATGAATTGCTATCATTTCGAAGCCGCACGCTTTTAATAATGCCTCCCGCTTATCTGCATACCATAGCGTCGTGGCGGTTTCGGGAAATAATCGCTCAAGGTCAGGTAGGCTCCCCGCGTTAGTGAAGTCCGCGAAAACGACTTTCGCGCCTTTCTTAAGTACGCGGGCAAGTTCGGTTAAAGCGGATTGTTTATCTTCAATATGTGAAAAAACCTCAATTTCATAAGCCGCATCAAAATAGTCATCAGGGAAAGGCAATCTTTCCGCGGTGGCCAGTTTGAATGAGCAAAGATTATCTCGCACGCGACAAATTTTGTTGAATTGCTGGGCGGAAGCAACCTGTTGTGGCACGAGATCAACGCCGGTCAATTGGGCAGCGGATTTTGCTGCGATGATGCGGGCCGGTCCGCCAATGCCACAGCCTACTTCTAATACCTGGCTGCCACGCATCGGTTTTAGGATTTCCGCGACAAACTCCACCTCTGCACTGCCGCCATTGATGCAGTCAAAGCCGAGCAAGTCATCCGCTTGGCCGTGAAAGTCCGTGTATTCACGTAAAAAATTAATAATATCTTTGACATGCGGCCAATAGCGATTGGTGTAATTGGAAATAAGCGAATCTTTTAAGGTGGATGTTTTCAAGTTAAATGCCTGTCAAAAGGTGAAGTGGTGAATTTGTTTAAGAAAGAATAAAAAAGCGTTACGGCGCTAACCAGCTATGCACCGACGCATTGTTAAGTTGCATGCGTTGCAGGCAATAGCGCGTCACGGGGGCATTTAGCATGCGGTCGAAATGATCTAAGGCTAGGTACTCGAAAAATTCCCATGTATTACGGTTGTAAACGTAATCTTCCTCACCCTCTCTGACCATGCGGGCAAACTCCGGCTCCATGCTGAAATAACCTAGTATCTTGTAATCGAGTAGAATGCCTAGTGTGCAATACAAGTCGTTGGTCAATTCCGGGCTGACGGTGCCGCCGACGGCCGAGGTGACGGTTTCTGCTACGCGCAGCACTTCCGTTTTGCGATAGCCCCAAGCGCTGAAGGGGAACAGCATGGTGGGAACGCGGTTGGCAGGCCATAGGCTGGCGTCCCACCAATATCGCCGTTCGCTCTCAGTAAAGACGCTGCTTAGCTCAATATCAAGGTAATGTTGACGAGTGAAAAACTGTGAATCACGGTTAATTGCCTTGGGTGATTTATATAGGTGATAAGTGTCGAATTCGGCTGGAATCAGGCTGCGTTGTTGCGGGGTGTAGCCGAGCACCATGGCCGGGATGCCAAGTTGCGCGGCGAGCGTGCGGCCGACATCTTGAAATAGTTCGCCTTCCCAGAAATCGACGCAGACAAATGAACGTTGCGATAAATGGCTGAAGCCATAACGGTAGAGTTTGTTGAAGGCGGTATAAGGGCGTAGTTCTAGGTGATCGACATTGAGGTGGCGACAAATGCGCTCACCATTGTCGCGGCCGAAGGGGCTGCGGTAACCGTTATCGACGGTGAAGGCGAGAATGCGCAGCGCTTTGAACTCGCTGCGCAGCCGTTCGAGTAGGTAGATGCTGTCTTTGCCGCCGCTGAAAAAGAGCAATACGTCGTAGTTGCCTGTGCCTGCACCTTGCAGGTTGCGCAAATATTCGTTGAGTTCTTCAGCAGGGGTTGTGGTTAGGTATGAGGTCGATAGTCTAGGACTAAGTGTGAGTGCGGGGGGGCGGGTAGGGGCAGGCTCAGGCACTGAGCAGATCGGGCAAAGCCCCTGCGTCAATGGTGCATGCCGTTCATTCAGACCGCAGCGCGTGCAGCGCTGTGTCAGCTTGTGCTTAATCAGTGGTCGGATTAGTGGCCAGGCGTAACGTACCGCATAGAGGCTGGCTTGCAGTTCGCGGGCGATGGGATCTGTGCCGCGCATCATGGCCGCCCTTCGATGACACGCATGGCTTCGGCGAGTTGGGCGTGAATATCTTGATCGTCCTTGCTATAGCCAAACACTTCGCACAGATAGGCTTGAAAGCGCGCTCCTATTTCGCCGCCGTGCGTTGCAATTGCGTTCGACATGCGTTGCAAAATGGCTTCGGCTTCGTCCGGTTTCAGGTTGAGCGGTGGCGTGAAGCCGTCAAAAAACAAGATGACACCGGCGTGTTCCAAGAAAAATCGGCACATGAAAAAAACCAGGAAAGCATCCCACTCTGGCCGGGCTGGGCAAAGCGGGCGATACGCCAGGTGATAGATCATGCCTTGGCCGCTGATTTCTTTTAGCAGCGGTAGTTGCGGCACCAGTTGGGGTAAACCCTGCGCCAGTATGACGGAGGTGCGGTTTAAATTGGCTTGGAAGTCTGCCGCCCGAATTTTGCGGACGGCATGCAGTGCAACATGTGCGCCCAATTGATTACGGTAAAGTGTGGCTAAAAATGCAACCGTTGCCGGCTGCGTCGCTTGGGCTTGTTGATACAAGGCATCGGAAACCAGGGTGGCCGCGATGGGAAAGACGCCGTCACTCAGCGGTTTGGCCAGCGTGATGATGTCTGGCGCATGCACGCTACCCAGGTGGCTAAGCAGCGGCCCACTGCGATAAAACCCCATCAGGATTTCATCGACGCCGATGAAGTAGCCGTGCGCGGCTTTGTGACGGTTGATGATCTCGATCAGGGTTGCCGGAATTTGCCGGCGCGTGTCACCCTGAATGAATTCAAACCAAACCAGCGCCACATCGCCTGAAGTTAGCACGGCGGTCAATTCATCTTCTGCTTGTGCCGACCACGGGTCGATGTCAACGCGTTGACGGTAAAGTGGGCCGAATGGCGCATTGCATTCATCGCAGCGGGTGGCGATCAATGAAATCAGGGTTTTTCCGGCATAATTGCGGTTGAAAACGACGATTTTGCGCCGTAGTGGATTGGCGAGACAGGCCAGGCTGATACCAATATCGACTGCCGTCGCGCCGCTGACCGCGGGGAATGCGTGCTGAAGTGTGAATGTGGCGAGTTCAGCCGATAGCTCTGCCCAGTAATCGTGTTGCACTTCGTGGCAAGCCAGTACTTCAGGCAGCAGGTCGGCTGGATTGTGTCCGCGTGCGACGGCACCGCCGCCAGTGACGCAATCGAAAATGATACGCTCGTTAGCGGAGTCGCCTTCGGTGCCCAACGTCAGGCAAGCGCCAGCGGCTCTGCGCGGGTTCAGATCCAGCCCAGTCAGTAGGTACATTTCCACTAGACCGGGATTGATGTAACGAGCGAAGGCGTCGCGCCGCGCTGAATCGCTGCCGGCGATTTCGTCGCAGCGTTGTTGCAGGTGCGAACGCTCAGCGGCATTGGCGGCACTAAGGAGTACATCACGCAGGAGTACATCACGCACCCGCGTCAGTGCTAGGGTGTTGCCGGCGTAGGTGGAGGAATGGATGAAACATTCCATGAGTCCAACCCAGGGGCGATGCACGGCTTCGGTCATGGAAAAGGAGCCGAACGGAATTTCGTAGTCGGTCAACGATTCGCCGGTGACAAACAGATCAGGTAAGAGATTAAGTGCATGCAGGCGTTGTTGGCCCACACCTGGCCTCATCTCCCAGTCGCAGAAAATGCTGATGATGTTGCGATCGCGGCACGTTTGCAGCAGCGTGGAGATGAGCTCGGTTTCAGCATCAGCATCGGTATCCGCATTGGCATTGCCACAGAATACGGCGCTGATGATGTCGGTATCACTTCCCACATCACTTCCCACATCAACTTGCAGCTGCGCTGCCATTTCAGCCAGATCGGTATAGATTTCGATGCCCGGTGCGAGGGCTTCGGCCGGACCTTTTTGCAGCGGGTCGAACAGCTTGCGCAGCGTTGCATCCGCTTCGTAGATCAGCGTGCGACGTTGCGTGACCCCGGTTTGCAGCGTTAAAGCCTCCGCAGCGTGCCGTGCCAGCTTGATCGCGCCTTGCAGCGCTTCATAGCGGGAATTGGCATAAAACGTGCGGTAAAGCTGTTGTTCCGCCGGCGCGCGACCGCTGTTGATGTAGGCGTCAAGCAGAAAGCCGACTTGGCCCGCTTCGGCGGAGATGAACTTGGTCGGAATCAGAAAAGTATGCTTTTGCTTACGATTGAACTCGGCGATCAGGTCTAGCGTTTTCTGCGATGCAGGACGAAAAAGTGGACGAGAAAGCGAGGGCTTATTTAAATCGCTCATGCCGAAGCTCCCGTATTAAGTCCCGTATTAACTCCACCCTGCGTCAACTTCTGCCAATAATGCGCAAAAAGAGAAGGCAAAAGCGAAGCGGGCAAGATGTCTTGGGTCGCTCGCGTTGGCGTAAAAGTGAGGGCAGGCACCGTGTTGGCTGCCGCCGGGTCAAGCAGTGCGGCGAGCGGATAAAAGGCATTGTTTTCGCCGGCGGCGAGCAGGTGGCGATGCCATTCATGTAGCGGAATCGGCTTAAGCGTAGCGCCCGCTGCTTGCATCCAGGCCATGATGTCGCGATATGAAATTGCCGCACCACGAACCAGGTGATGAATGCGATTATTTTGCTCGGCTTGCAGCGCCAAGCTGACGATCTGGTGGCTCACGATATCTACCGGCAGCATGTCTTCGCCGTAGGCAAAATCGGGGAATTCACCCAGTTGCAGGCAGCCCTGCATGAACAAAGTCAGGAAGTCGTCGCGATTGCCATAGCCGGTCGTGGTGGAGCCGATGATGCGCGATGGCCGATAAAGCGTGACTGAAAGCCCGCGCTGGCGTGCGCTTTCCAGTAGTTTTTCTGCCACCCACTTGGTTTGGGTGTAGCCGAGCGACAGCGAGTCAAACGGCGGTAGTGGCGTGTCCGTATTAATAATGGTTTCAGCCGATGTTTCAAACAAGCCGGTTGTTGACAGGTAATGCACTGACTTCGGGCGACCGGCACCGGCTAAGGCGAGGAGATGACGCACGCCTTCCACATTAGAGGCTTTTAGCCGCGCATACGGATAGGTCAAGTTGATTTCAGAGGCGACATGCCAAATGGCATCCAGCGTATCGACGAGCTGAGTATAGGTCGCAGCATTCAGGCCCAGCATGGGCGCGGCCAGATCGCCGGCATGGGCGATTAGGCGCGGCGCGAAAGCTTCCTGCCATAAACCGGCCTCGGTGAGATTGTGTTGGATGCGTTGCATGGCGGCGGCATCGTCTTTGGCGCGCACCAAGCAATCAATGCTCGCCTCGGTTCGGTTTAACAATTCATGCAGTAGATGCGCGCCGAGAAAGCCGCTGGCTCCGGTGAATAGCAGCCGATGCGGCAGCAC
>CAYWXO010000126.1:5927-9581 GCA_964462255.1 uncultured Thiobacillus sp.
TCAGGAATCAGCCAAGCGATTAAGCTGGCATCGCCATTGGCGGCGCGCCGTATGCCCACCAACGCTTCCTGCACTTGTGGATGCTGTGACAGCACGGCTTCGATCTCACCGGGTTCAATGCGAAAGCCACGGATTTTGACCTGGCTGTCGCTGCGGCCTAGGTAATCAACATTGCCATCCGGCAGCCATTTGCCGCGGTCGCCGGTTCGATACATCTTCGTGCCGGGGTTGTAGGGATTAGCGATGAAGGCTGCTGCGGTACGTTCCGGGTCATCAAGATAACCGCGTGTAAGGCCGACACCCGCCAGATAAATATCAGCGGCAACGCCGATGGGAACCAGATTCAGCGTGGTATCGAGGATGAGGATGCTGCTGTTGACGATTGGTTTGCCGATGGGGATGCGTGGCCCATCCTGCCGTGCCGGGTCAACCCGATGCAGGATGGAGCAGATGGAAAATTCAGTTGGCCCGTAGGCATTGAAACAGGGTTTAGTTTTAGCTAAAGCCAGTAGATTGGCGGGGATGGCGGTGTCGCCGCCGGTGACAATGGCGCGCATGTTTTGCACGGCATCGGGGCTCAGGCTGGCTAAAAATGCAGGTGGGAAGATTGCGATGCTGACCTTCAGTTCATTTAGATAACGAGCGAATTCATCCAGGTCGGCCAAATGTTGATGGGAAATTGGCACCAGCGTGGCACCGAGTAGGAGGGCGGACAGCATTTCCAGAATCGAGGTGTCAAACGAAGCGGAGGAAAATTGCAGCATGCGGTCATCGGCACGCATGGCAAAGGTGTCAATGCATGCGAGTATGGTGTTAATGACGCCGCGGTGTTCTACCTGAACACCTTTAGGTAGGCCGGTGGAGCCGGAAGTGTAGATTAGATAGGCGAGTTGCCGCTCGGCCAGCGCTAAGTTGGGATTGTCGTCAGGTAGATTAGGTAACTGCGCAGGCACCAGCGCAGATGCCGACGCGCTGCTGATTTCGAACACGCGTGTGTTTTCGCTGTGCAGTGCGGTCAGCTTGACCGATGCGCAGGTCAATATGCGTTCGCAGCGGCTGTTTGACAGCATGTAGGCCACCCGCTCTTGCGGATACTCCGGATCAATCGGTAAGTAGCAACCGCCAGCTTTCAGGATGCCGAGGAAGGCGATTGCCGTCTCGGGGCGGCGCGAAATCAGGCTGCCGACGATGTCATTCGGCTTGAGGCCGTCGGCAATCAGGCGATGCGCGACGACGTTGGCGGCGCGGTTTAGTTCGCGGTAAGTCAGCGTGGCGAGCTGGCCAGAGGGTGTGGAATAAGCAATTGCAATCGCCTCCGGCTGGCGTTCGACTTGCTGTTCGAATAAGTGATGAATGCCATGTTCGGCAGCCGGTAGCGGTGAATTTTTCCCTTGAAAATCGACCAGTAGTTGTTGGCGTTCTAGGGGAGATAGCATGGGCAGTTGGCTGATGCGGCGTGTCGGGTCGGCACACAGTTCTGTCAGCAGGGTGCGCAAGTGAACCAGTAAACGTGCCATGCTTGCTGCATTAAATTGGCTAGCGTCGTAGCGCAGAAAACCGGATAGATGGTCTTGGTTGTCTAACAGGCTGAAGCTTAAGGCATTGTGTGATTCTTCCAGGAAGCGTGACCAGGTCGCCGGCATGCCGCCCCAGGTGGATTGCTCGCCGAATTTGACTTCACTGCTCGCGGTGCCGGGGCGAATCAAGGTCAAGCTGACTTGTGTCAGGGGCTGCGTGCTGATGCCGCCGGAAAAACCGAGCTGACGAACCAGTTCTGAAAACGGATAGTCGCCATGCGCCATGGCGTGTTGCAAGGTCTCTGCTTCGCGTTGCAGTAAGTTTTCAAATGTCATATCTTCAGAAAAGTCGGCACGCAGAATCACCAGATTGACGAAATAGCCTAAGGTTTTCATGAAGCGTTGCGGCCGCCCCAAGACTGGGCTGGTCAAATACACCTCCGGCTGGCCGCTGTAACGATGCAGCAGAATGTGGCAGCCGCTCAGCAGCACAGAAAATAGGCTGACTTTGTAGCGGGCGGCGAGATCGCGCAACGCCGGCAGCAGCGGCGCTTCGATTGAGAACGGCAACGAGGCGGGAATGTGCGCGCTGCCAGCGCTGCCCTGTGTTGGCTGATGATCAAGCGGCAGCGGCATCGAGGGCGCAATGTCGTGCAACTGCCGCTGCCAGTAAGCCAAGTTGGATTTGCCATGTGCGTTGTCGAGTTGTTCAGCTTCGTAGCGAACGTAGTCAGCGTAGCTGGCCTCTACGGGCGCGAGGACAGGGGTGTTACCTTGTCGTTTTGCCTGGTAAAGCGTTGCCAGTTCTTCATCAAACTGGGTCAGCGACCAGCCGTCGGTGATGATGTGATGCATGCAAATCAACAAAACTGCGGCCTGCTGCGAACGGCGGAAGAGTTCGAAGCGGACGAGCGGTCCTTTGCGTAGGTCAAATGCTGCCGCGTGGGCGCGATCAATCGCTTGGTCGAGATGGTCGTTCGTCCAGCCGCTGGCGTCGTGTTCGTTAATGGCTATGCGCAGACTGGGCTGAATCTGCTGAGTAACATTGCCATTCTCTTCTGCAAAAGTGGTTTGCAATATTGGATGCCGCTGCAGCAGCGCATCAAGCGCTGATTGCAAGGTTTTAACATCAAGATCAGCCTGAATTTCGTTAACAATGCCGATGTGGTAAGCGCCGCTATTTGGATTAAGCGCTTGCAGCAGCCAGAGCGATTGCTGGCCGGCAGTAAGCGGAGAAGGCGGCGGAATAACCGAGGGCGTTGCTTGCGTAGGTGGGGCTTTAGCCTGACTAAGTGGTTGCCCTTGCGGTGTTTTTAGTGGCAATTCCGGCGGTGGTTCCGGCGGTAATTCCGGCGGCGATAGGGTGTCGATCAGCCATTGCAGGAAACTGGCTAGTGTGGGGTATTCGAAGAAAATAGTCGGGTTCAGGTCGAGCGGATAAATCTCATTAAGCGCATTACTCAATTCCGTGAGCGAGATGGAGTCGAAACCGAGTTCGAGAAAGTTGGCATCTGGGTCAATTTCGTGCGCGGGAATTCTCAATAAACGCGACAGTTGCTGGTTCAAAGCGGCAGCAATGGCGGTGGTGTCGAATTTTGCTGGCTGGCTGGGGCTGGGTGCTGTTGCGGAAATTACCGGCGTGGGAGGGGGTGTGTTGGGCTTTCTTACGTCAGCCCAACCTACATTTACATTTAACGACCTGAAGGCGGCGGGGGCCGGCGCTGGAGTGGGGGTGGGGGTGGGGGTGTCGGGCTTGCTTGCGTCAGCCCAAGCTACATTTTCTGCCAGCCAAGTGGCGAAGCTGTCAATTTCCGGATACTCGAAAAATATTGTAGGCCCGAGATCAAGGTTAAACACTTCGTTCAGGTGATTAGCAAATTCGGTCAGCGAGATGGAATCGAAGCCGAGTTCGAGGAAGCTGCCGTCCGCGTCGATGTCGCTGCTATTTAAGCGGAGAAAAGCAGCGATTTGCGCAATTAACTGCGCGCGCAGCTGGGCTGAATCAACTGTGACCGGGGCTGGAGATGGCGTGGCTGCGGCTGCCGTTGGCATTTGCGTTGGTATGTGTGAAGACAACATTGGCGCAGACAACATTGGCGCAGCCTGCGGGGTTGCCGTAGCAAATCTACCCGCCTGA
>CAYWXO010000127.1:0-9557 GCA_964462255.1 uncultured Thiobacillus sp.
CGAGGGAATGCTGCAGTGAGGCTACGTTGGATTTTATTGTTGGTCGGCGGCGGTTTATTGCCCGCCATAGTGCTTGCCGCTCCGGGTATTCCGGCATTTTCAAGTACGCCGGGGGCGGCGGGCGCAACGAATTACACCTTCAGTCTCGAAGCGTTGCTGCTGCTCACTTCGCTGACCTTCATTCCGGCCACCTTATTGATGATGACGTCCTTCACCCGCATCGTCATTGTGCTTTCGTTGTTGCGGCAGGCCATGGGTACGATGAACGCGCCGCCCAATCAGGTCATTGTTGGTCTTTCTTTATTTTTGACCTTTTTCATCATGGCACCGGTGTTCGATAAAATTTATGACACCGCCTGGAAGCCCTATTCAGAAAATCAGATCAACTTGATTCAAGCGGCTGAACTGGGTGTGCAGCCGTTGACATCCTTCATGTTGAAGCAGACACGGCAAGAAGATCTCGCTTTGTTCATTGGGCTGGCCAAAGTGCCGCCGATTAATACGCCTGAGGAGACGCCGCTTAAAGTGCTGGTGCCGGCCTTCATCATCAGCGAACTGAAAACGGCGTTTCAGATTGGCTTTATCGTATTTATTCCCTTTCTGATTATCGATATGGTGGTGGCCAGCATCTTGATGTCGATGGGTATGATGATGTTGTCGCCGGTGCTGATTTCGCTGCCCTTCAAGATCATGTTGTTTGTGCTGGCGGATGGCTGGAATCTATTGATTGCGTCGCTGGTGCAGACGTATCAGCTATGACACCCGATACGGTGGTGACGATTGTGCGGCAGGGACTGGAAGTGGCCATGTTGGCGTCCGGGCCGTTGTTGCTGGCTTCATTGCTGACCGGATTGTTGGTGTCGATTTTCCAGGCGGCCACGCAGATCAATGAAATGACTTTGTCGTTCATTCCCAAGCTGTTGATTATGTTTGCCGTGCTGGTGATAACCGGCCCGTGGACATTGCAGTTGTTGGTGGATTTCATTGTGCGACTGATCAGCAGCATTCCGACGCTGGTTGGCTAACTTTTCGGCGGCGTCACATGGTCACGATTTCTTCGACGGATCTGGACATGATGCTGTCGCTGTTTTTTTTCCCCTTCGTGCGCATTCTGGCTTGGTTATCGTTTGATCCTCTCCTTGGTAATCGGACTGTGCCGATGCGCGCGCGCGTGATTTTGGCCATGGTGCTGGCCGTGACGGTGACGCCGATGTTGCCGGCGGATACGCCATTACGGCTGGCATCGGGCGATGGCATTTTGATTTTGTTGCAGCAGATTGCAATCGGAGCGGCCTTGGGCTTCAGTGTGCGCATTGTTTTTGCCGCCGTTGAATATGCTGGCCAGTTGATGGGCTTGCAAATGGGTCTTTCTTTCGCCACGTTGTTCGATCCGGTCAATGGCGCGCAGACCCAGGTGATTGCGCAATTTTTGGTGCTGACGACGGCGTTGATTTTGTTTGCTTTCAATGGCCATCACCTGATCATCGCCGCGCTGGTGGAGAGTTTCCAGGAAATTCCGATTGGTTCGACACTTTCTGTGGACGGTTTCTCCATGCTGGTGCATTGGGGCGGCGCGTTGTTCACGCTGGGTTTGCACATTTCATTGCCGGTGACGGCAGCGTTACTGACGACCAATCTGACCATCGGCATGATGACGCGCGCCGCGCCGCAGTTGAACATTTTTGCCATTGGCTTTCCGTTGACTTTGGGCGTTGGGTTTATGGTGCTTTATCTGTCTTTGCTTTATTTTCCGGCTTATTTAGATCGCGTTTGGTTGCAGGCAGTTGAAAAGGGTGTGTCCGCGATGCGCGGTATGGCAGGCTTTTAACATTGACTGCAAGACTGATTTAGCTTCTCCAAGGTTTGCACGGCTTGGTTTCGGCTAAAATCGCCTTTTTTAACGAATCCTTATCGCCATGTTCTCTGGCAGCCTTGTTGCTCTTGTTACCCCCATGCTGGCCAATGGGGCCTTGGATTTGCCGCGCTTTCGTGCATTGATTGATTGGCACATCAATCAAGGAACAGATGGTCTGGTTGTTGTCGGTACCACGGGCGAATCGCCCACCGTTGACATGGAAGAACATTGTTTACTGATCCGAACGGCGGTTGAACAGGTTGCCGGGCGTATCCCGGTAATCGCTGGCACCGGGGCCAATTCGACGACCGAAGCTATTGAATTGACTCAATGCGCCAAGGAAGTGGGGGCGGCAGCCGGTCTTTCCGTTGCGCCTTATTACAATAAGCCGACTCAAGAAGGTATTTATCAGCACTTCAAGGCGATTGCCGAAGCGGTTGATTTGCCGTTGATGCTCTACAACGTGCCGGGACGGACGGTTGCCGACATTGCCAACGAAACGGCGCTGCGTTTGGCAGAGGTGCCCGGGGTCATCGGCATTAAAGATGCGACCGGCAATATTGAGCGCGGTTCTGCTTTGCTGAAGGATGCGCCGGCGTCGTTTTCGGTTTATAGCGGCGATGATGCCAGCGGTATGGTGCTGATGTTGCTGGGGGCCAAGGGTGTGATTTCGGTGACCAGCAATGTCGCGCCGAAAGCGATGCACGAAATGTGCGTGGCTGCGCTGAGCGGCGACCTCGCACGGGCGCGTGACATTAACTACCGATTATTGGCGCTGCATCAGAAGTTGTTTGTTGAAGCTAATCCGATTCCGGTGAAATGGGCGCTGGCAGAAATGGGGCAAATTCAATTGGGCATTCGTTTACCGTTAGTGCCGTTATCCGCGTCGTACCATGACACGTTGCGTGTCGCCCTGAAGGAAGCGGGTTCTTTATGACTATGTATGCCTCGCGTAACCTGGCCACGCTGATTGTGTTGGCTGTGGCAGCCAGTGGTTGTTCAATCTTTGATGGCAAGAAGCTGGATTATAAATCTGCCGGTAAGGCACCCTCGTTGGAAGCGCCGCCCGACCTGGTGATGCCGGCGGGAGATAACCGCTTTGCCGTACCCGATATCGTTCCCCGTGGTGCCGCCTCTTTTTCATCTTATGACCGTGAACGTTCCGGCAAGCCGCAATTGGCCGGTGCGCAAGCCTTGTTGCCCAAGGTAGATAAAGTTGCGATTGAACGCGCGGGCGGGCAGCGCTGGTTGGTAGTGCAGGCACCGGCAGAGGAAGTTTGGCCGGTGGTGAAAGATTTTTGGCAAGAGCTGGGTTTCATCATGAGTCTGGAATCGCCAGAAGCCGGCTTGCTGGAAACCGACTGGGCGGAGAATCGCGCCAAGTTGCCGCAAGGCGGCGTGCGCGGTTTCTTTAGTCGGGCGCTTGATAGTGTCTATTCCACGGCGGAACGTGACAAATTCCGCACGCGCTTGGAGCCGTTGGCGGACGGTCGCACCGAGATTTATGTCAGTCATCGCGGCATGGTTGAGGTGTTTGAAGGCACGCAAGGCGGGGGCGATCAAGGTCAGGGCCGAACGATGTGGCAGCCACGACCGGCTAACCCCGAGTTGGAAGCGGAAATGCTGCGTCGCTTGATGCTGCGTTTTGGCGTCGATGATGCGCGGGCGCAAACGCTGCTGGCCGACAAAACCGCGCCCTTGCAAGCGACGCAAAGTCGCAGTGTCGATGCTGCGCCCAGCCTGAATTTGCCGGAGTCGTTTGATCGGGCTTGGCGTCGGGTCGGGCTGGCGCTGGATCGTATTGGTTTTGTGGTGGAAGACCGCGATCGGGTAGGGGGGATTTATTTTGTGCGCTATGCGGACCCGGAAGCGGATAGCGGCAAGAAGAAGGGGTTCTTATCCAGGTTGGCCTTCTGGAGCTCGGATGAAGTGAAGGCGCAAACCCTGCGCTATCAAGTGCGCTTGAAGGGGGCGGACGAAAATACTCAATTGGCTGTTTATATGGATGATGGCACACCGGCCAATAATGAAACGGGCAAGCGGATTGCCAGTTTGTTGTTTGAACAACTCAAGTAAGCGTGACATGCGCTGCGGTTGTGCAGCGTGACTGGGTCGGCGGTACCGACTGGGAAACTGGACTTGATTGGCGGGAAACCTGATGGAAGCAAGTAAAGAGAACAGCTTGGCTGAGGAGAGTAGCCACGTGCAAGAAAATGGCCAAGTGCAAGAAAAGGGCCCCATTCTGGCCGCAGAGATTGCAACCCCCGCGTTGGTGGTGGCCAGTAATTTTGATGAATTGGGTTTGGATGCCAGCATCCTTTCCGCGGTGAAAGAGATGGGCTACAAGACGCCGACCCCAATTCAGCAACAAGCCATACCACTTGTATTGGCAGGACGCGATTTGATGGCACAGGCGCAGACGGGCACCGGTAAAACTGCCGCTTTTGTGCTGCCGTTGTTACAAAAGATGGTGCCGCATGCCAGCACAAGCGCATCGCCGGCGCGGCATCCGGTGCGTGCGTTGGTGTTGACGCCGACGCGTGAATTGGCGATTCAAGTGCATGAAAGTGTGCTGGCGTATAACAAAAATTTGCCGTTGCGCAGTTGCGTCGTGTTTGGTGGCGTTGACATGAAAGCGCAGCAGGCTGAATTGCGCGGTGGCGTTGAAATTCTGGTCGCTACGCCGGGTCGCTTGCTTGACCATGCCAGCTCGCGCGGGGTTTTGCTGTCGCAGGTGCAGTTCTTGGTGCTGGATGAGGCCGATCGCATGCTGGATATGGGCTTTTTGCCGGACCTCAAACGCATTCTCGATTACCTGCCGGTCAAGCGGCAAACGCTGCTGTTTTCTGCCACTTTTGATGACAATATTGTTGGGTTGGCGCGCAGCTTTCTGCAGAATCCGCTCAAGGTGGAAGTGGCGCGGCGCAATACCTCGGCTGAAAATGTGGAGCAACTGGTTCACAAGGTTAAGGAAGAAGACAAATTGGATGCCTTGGTGCGCGTCGTTAAATCGCGGGGCATTGCGCAGGTTCTTGTGTTTACGCGCACTAAAATTTGTGCCGATAAAGTGGGGCATCGTTTGCAGAAACGCGGTATTCAGGCCGCTATCATTCATGGTGATAAGGCGCAGGTGGAACGATTTTCCGCGCTGGAAGGCTTCAAGCAGGGCAAAGTGCAATATCTGGTGGCGACGGATATTGCCGCACGCGGGATTGATATCGTCGAACTGCCGTGTGTGGTGAATTATGAATTGCCCTACGCCCCGGAAGATTACGTGCATCGCATTGGTCGTACCGGTCGCGCTGGCGCATCGGGCTTGGCCGTGTCGCTGGTTTCGCCCGAAGAAGAGCGTTTGTTGAGCGGCATAGAGCGTTTCATCAAGCGTGATTTGAAAGGCTCGCCGTTGCCTGAGATCGCTATGTCGCCGGCGATTCGCGCGCTGGCCACTTCGTCACAAGCGCAACCTCACGCAACGTCCATTGCAGGTTCTTTTTCACACTCGCTTTCGCAACCTTATGTGCCATCAGAAGCCGTTGCGGCCGCGCCGACAGGGGCGTGGAGTGGACGGCGACGGGTTGAACCGGTGTGTGCTTTGCTGCTGCCGCCCGTGCAACCGCCGTTGCGGATAGCGGAGGCGACTCCGCAGGTGATCAGCCCGGCATGATTCCCTTATGAGTGGCGAATGGCTGTTGCTGGTCAGCCTGGCGTTGTTAGCCTGGTTCTGGTGGGATAGCCTGCAAAAAAGAGAGCTGGCGATACAGGCCGCGCGGGCCGTTTGTGAGCGTGCCGGTGTGCAATTGCTTGATGATAGCGTTGCGGTAAGCAAGATGAAGCTGCGGCGCGACGCCAACCAGCGTGCCCGCGTGTATCGGGAATTTTCCTTCGAATATTCCAGTGTCGGCGATGACCGTCAGGCTGGCCGCGTTTATTTGCTAGGCGAGCGGGTATTGTCAGCTGATTTGATTGCGTGATACGACAGGCGCTAGCGTATCAGGCAATCGCCTCAAACCAGGACTTCAACTGCCGCTGGGTGACCTAGAAATGCCGATGGACTGGCGGTTAAGCCGTAGGCACCAGATTGCAGTATGACGATTAAGTCACCGACTTCGGCATGGCCGAGGTTCATCTTGTCGGCGAGCAAATCCAGCGGCGTGCAGAGCGGGCCGACCACCGACGCCATGCTGGGTTGTGCGGGGAGTTGCGTAGAGTGCATGCGATTGCCGACCCATACCGGGTAATTTTTACGAATCACTTGGCCAAAATTGCCGGAAGCCGCCAAGTGGTGGTGCAAGCCGCCATCGGTGACTAAAAACACTTGGCCACGCGACACTTTGCGGTCCAACACGCGCGTGACGTAAATACCGGCTTCGCCCACTAAATAGCGACCTAATTCCAGCACGAATTCCGCTTCGGGCAAATCTTGCCGTGCTGCCGGCAGCAGGCTGGCTAGATGTGTGCCGATGGCCGCTAAATCCAGCCGTTGTTCACCGGGGAAATAAGGAATGCCAAATCCGCCGCCCAGATTGAGGAGTCGGACCGGAGCGGGGGCGTATTGCGCTAATCGGCGCGCTAACTCCAAGGTATTGCGCTGCGCTTCCATGATCGCGGCCGCCTGCAAGTTTTGCGAGCCGGAAAAAATATGAAAGCCATGAAACGCCAACGGCATGCTGCGCATCCGCGCTAATAATGACGGCACTTGCTCTGCGTCAATGCCAAACGGCTTAGGTCCGCCGCTCATCTTCATCCCCGATGCTTTCAGTTCAAAATCCGGGTTCACGCGCAGCGCGACTTTCGGGCGCAGGTCAAGCGTTGTTCCCCATTTTGCTTCCGGATTTGTGTTCGGTTTGGTTTTTGGTTTTGCTGCCATCATTGCACCGATTTCCGCCAAACGCTCCAGCTCCAGCGCTGATTCGACATTGATTACAACGCCGGCCGCTACCGCCTGGCGCAGTTCGGCCGGTGTTTTACCGGGGCCGGCAAAGCTGATTTTATCGGCTGGCATGCCGGTATCGAGGGCAACACGCATTTCGCCGGCCGAGGCCAAGTCAAAGCCATCAACCAAGCCGGCAAAATGTTGCACCAAAGCCGGCATCGGGTTCGCTTTAATGGCGTAATGCAGGTGTATCTCGGCGGGTAATAATGCACGTAATTGCGTCACGCGCTGAGTCAGCAGGCTGCGATCATAGGCATAGAAAGGCGTTTGGCCGACACGTTCGGCCAAACGAGTCAACGGCAGACCACCGATCATCAAGACGTTATCGGCGACGGCGAAAAGGGGCGGAACATGCTGCGCTGCGCTCATAGCGCGACCTCCTGAAATAAATTCAGCAACGTGGTCGCAATCTGCTTGCGGTCAATTTTGCCATTCGGGTTACGCGGCAGCAGTGTGGCCGAAAATTCAATGTGGGCCGGCAGCATAAAATTAGGCAATTTGATTTTGCATTCCGCCAGGATTTTTTCTTGCAAGTCGGTTTGGATTGAGTCGCCTTCCCCCCCCTCCGTATGGATAACAGCGACGACAGCCTGCCCCAGCACGGGATGCGGCACGCCAATGGCGGCGACTTCCTGGACTAAACCGGTCGCGTAAATCACTTCTTCCACTTCGGAAGGGCTGACACGATAGCCTGAGGTCTTAATCATTTCATCGCGACGGGCGATAAAATAGAGGAATCCATCATCATCCCGCTTAACGGTATCACCTGACCATACCGCCATTTCCGGCATGACTAAACCGTGGACTTGGCCAGGGGCAGGTTGATAACGCTCCGCCGTTCTTATCGGGTCGTTCCAATAGCCCAAGGCAACATGCACACCGCGATGCACCAATTCGCCCGGCTCACCCGGTGCGCAGGGGCTGCCATCCGCCCGCACCACCATGATTTCCGCGTTGGGAATCGCTTTGCCGATGGAATCGGGCCGGCGTTCAATTTCAGCCGGTGGCAGATAGGTAGAGCGAAATGCTTCGGTCAGCCCATACATTAAAAAAACCTGCGTGCCGGGTAATTGGCGGCGCAACGCTTGCAAGGTCGGCTTGGGCAGGTGGCCGCCAGAATTGGTGAGATAACGCAAATGCTCCCGTGCGGCATCCGGCCAATCCAACTGCGCTAACTGCACCCAAAGCGGTGGCACGGCCGCCAGGCCGGTAATTTTTTCGCGTGCCACCATGCGAATGACGTCGCGTGGTAGCAAGTAATTCATCAACACTGCGCAGGCCCCCACGTGAAAAGCGGTGGTCAGTTGCGACAAACCATAGTCAAATGATAGGGGTAATACCACTAGAATTCGATCGGTGGCTGCGTTGGCGAGATAGTCGGATACGCTTTCCGCACCCGCGACCAGGTTGCGATGCGAAAGCACAACGCCCTTAGGTCGTCCGGTGCTGCCGGAAGTGTAAAGAATCGCCGCCATGTCTTGATCAATCATTCTGGGCAGATTAGGCTGCGGCGGCAGATCGGGCTGAGGCGGCAGATCGGCAATAGGCGCCAGGGCCGACCAGTAAGTGATCTGCACGCCATCCAACGGCAAGACGGCGCGATCATCGGTCAGGACGACGCAACGCAAATCGTGACAATGCAGCAGCGCGGCACGCAATAAATCCAGCCGATCGGCTGAAGTCACCAAAATCCGCACATTGCAATCCTGCAGAATATGTTCGACCTGATCCGGCTTGAGCAGCGGGTTGATCGGCACAAAAACGCCGCCAGCCGCGGCTGCGCCAAACAGCGCCAGCACCGCATCAATGCGTTTGTCTAACCAAACGGCGACGCGCTCAAAACGGGCTAGCCCCTGCTGCGCGTAAAAATGGGCGGCACGCGCGATGGCTGCCTGCAATTCAGCGTAATGCAGCCGCTGTTTACTGTCTTGCAAAGCCGGCCGATCAGGCCAATTTTTTGCACTCCAATTGATTAATTCATGCACGAGCAAGGTCATGATTTTCTCCGCTATAAGGGGTTATTGGTTTTATGGTTGTGTCGATTTGAAGCAGAATGGCGCTACCGCGGGGCCTAGCATACACTGCGATTCTCTTAAAATGATTGAAACAAACACTATGTCCACCACTGAAAACGTCAAAAAACTCCTCGCTCAAACACTGCAACTGGGCGCGCGCGCCGATACGTTGAATAGTTATTCCGTCTTGCTTGGCGCACTGCCAGAACTGGATTCGATGGCGATCGTCAGCTTGCTCACCGGCATGGAAGAATTCTTCGGCTTTACCGTTGAAGACGATGAAATCAGTGCGGATACCTTTGAAACACTGGGCAGTCTGGTGGAATTTGTCGATGCCAAATTGGCCGCATAGCATCCAGCGGTTTTTTCTGAACACTGCCCGTGGCGCGCTGTTTTGCCTAGTGCTGACGCCGCAGAATAGGGCTACGCAAGGGGCGATTCTTTATCTGCACCCCTTTGCTGAAGAAATGCATAAATCACGCCGTACGGCCGCAGTGCAGGCCCGCGCTTTTGCAGCGCAGGGTTATACAGTATTGCAGGTTGATTTAACCGGCTGCGGCGATAGTAGTGGTGATTTTGGCGAGGCTTCCTGGCAGATTTGGCGTGAAGATGCGCGCGCGGCTTACCAATGGCTGCAAACACACGCGGCAGGGCCGATTACCTTGTGGGGACTGCGTACGGGTGCGACGTTAGCGGTTGATCTCGCACGCGATCTTGCGGAGGGAGACGAGGTCAGCGTGGCCTGGGGTCAGCA
>CAYWXO010000128.1:0-9434 GCA_964462255.1 uncultured Thiobacillus sp.
ATAGGATGGTCTGCTAACCATCCGTCTCCTTCAGATAATCCCTTTTCCGTACTAGGTTGTTCGCCGGCCCAAAAAACTAAAGAGTTAACTCTTGCACCAAGCGCGACCATAACGATACGAACCTCATCAACCAAGTCGTCTTTAATGGTTCTTGCTTTAGTGACCCCAGTCTTTTTGTTAGTGATTTCACCGCCATTGGGAGAAGGGTCAGAGGTTTTAACATCTTGGCGCATGATTCTTTTCGCCAGATCCGTGTCCAACAGCATGCTCAAGAATACATCATTGTAGCTGGGATCAAAGTGGTAGCCATTGTCCATGGCAAAACCAAAGCGTTTGGCTAACGCATCAACTGAACCGGGGAAGGGGAAGTGATCGGCGATCAACATTAAGGAGCCGCCGTCCTTTACCCAAGCTTCCAGCGCATCAATTTCTTCTGGTGTATAGGCACTTTCAATCGGAGCAACCCAATTATCTTCAGGACTATCACTGAAGTGAACCGGGTTGGCGATAACCAGAATTTTTACGTTATCAAGGGTTCCAGTGCCATCTTTCTTGTAAGTAAACTTCCCTTCATCAACCGTAAGCGTTGCTGCGTTGTCCTCAATTTTTGCAACATTATAACCATCATTATTCAGCAGCGTTTTGAAGGGTAAATAACGTGCGTATTCGCCGTCAATTTTATGGAAGTTATTATGTCCTTGGTCAATGTGAACGGTGGGGTTGGTGGCAATAGGAACGTAGGCCAACGGTCGTGTAGTATTGTTTTCATTTACACCATATTTGCGTGGAGCAGTCTTTGCACTATTAATAAATTGACTGTGTTCAATGTAGCACCAGTCATTATTCTGGCCTGATTTTTTTGCCGCAAATTCAGTTAGGCACTGCGCGTAAGAGCTTGTTGCATCAAGTGCAGCTTGTTCAGCAGCAGTGAGAGAATCAACCGCCATAGCCGGCCAAGTCAGTGCCATGGCAGAAAGCAGTATCGCCTGCTTAACTTGGTGTTTTTTTACAAATTTCATTTCTAAACCTCACAGGTCAAAGGGGATGGGATGGTGAGCCACTTCGATTCGTATATACACCGCAGGATAATCACGGGAATCATGAAGAAAGTGCAACAGAAAAGGGGCAAGGTGACTCAATCGGCGCTACAGGGAAGATCAATTTTCCGGCTAAAAGTATCTTATCCTTGGTGATCTTCTGTCAACCGCACACTACATGGCGTCAGGCCTAATTGATAGTGGATGATGGTGGATTTTTTCGGGTTGATTGTGATCCACGCGGCTTGTTCAGATCGTCGGTTGCGGCTGTGTTGGCGGCTGTAGACCGAATTTATTCGAGCGTCAAGCCGATGACATGGCCGCTTGGCAATGCAAAATAAAAGCCATTTTTGGTACTAATTAACTAGCACTTTGGCCATTGGGTAGGGTATATTGACGTCTTGCATGTCACCCGACCGCTACAAAGCGACTGGTTGGGGGCTTTCAAAGCACCGTTTTGTAAGATTCTTGTAATATCTCCGTGTTACCTTTAGTGCTTGCTTTGTACCTTTGGTTATGTACCTTTTTTTGTACTTCTCGAAAGCGTATTTTGTATTGCCCGTTAAACCCTTTTAAAGGAAATGATTATGAATGCAGCAGTAGCGAGTGAGAATGTGAGTGTTGAAGCGGTTAATGACAACGCTGCCAGCAAATTGAATGAAGCCAATGTGATTGTGCGCAATTATGCGTTGGGTTCTATTGTTCCCAGCCTGGTGCCGATCCCCATGCTGGATTTAGGTCTGGTTACGGCGCTGCAATTGAAAATGTTGCACAGCCTGGCCAACACCTATGGCGTCCCTTTTAAAGAAGAATTGGGCCGTTCGGCGATTGCCGCATTGGTTGGTGGAACGGCCGCTTTGTCCGTTGCACGCGTCATGTCCAGCGCAGTCAAGGCTATTCCTGTTGTTGGCTCTTTGGTTGGTGCGGCGACCATGCCTATCGTTAATGGTGGTTCAACCTATGCCATTGGCAAGTTGTTCATTCAGCATTTTGCGGCGGGTGGCACTTTCCTGACTTTTGATCCTTCCAAAGTTCGTGATCATTTTGAGAAAGAATTGGCTGAAGGCAAAGCCATGATCGCGGCAGCACAGGCTTCTGGTGAAGCAAAAACGGCTGCAGCACCGGATGTTGCGCCCAAAGCTAAGGTTTGAGTTAGATTGAAGCGGGTTCGCATGGAACGTATTCAGTTCCATGCGTTTTTATTTTAACTACCGCGTAATCAGTAGTTCCGTAGCTGACTGAATAGCTAACTAAGCAGTCAACTTCATTCCCAATAAGCCATGACAAATCGATCCTTCCCTTCAAAAAATCTGCTGTTATTCCTCGACAAGGAAGGTGAGTACCCACGTACTCGGTTAGTCATATTTTCAATATTGGCCGGTTTATCTAACGGGTTATTGTTGGCTATTATTAATCATGGCGCAGGCCAGGTCGGTGCGTTTTCCAGTACGGGGGAAATGCAGGTCTATTTGCTCTCGCTTTTTTTTACTTTTTTTGCTTTATTTATTTATACTAAAAAATATACTTTAGACAGGTCTGCCGTTCTTGTTGAAGAGGTATTGCGCAAAGTTCGTATGCGTATTACCGATAAAATTCGTCATACCGAGTTGGATTTTATAGAAAAAACCGGTTACGCCGATATTTATAATCGGCTATCGCAAGACACAATACAAATATCGCAGAGTGCAACTCTTATTTTTGCTTCTATACAGGCAGCGATTATGCTGGTTTTTGCCATGTTATACATTGCATGGATCAGCCTGGAAGGGGCGGCGTTGACATTTGCGGCCATTTCGCTCGGTGCTTGGGTCTTCATCATGAAGCGTAACAAGATTATCCAGGATTTGGATGATGCCACCAAGCATGAAATACATTTTTTTAATTCATTGAATCACACGCTGTCCGGCTTTAAAGAAGTAAAAATAAATCGGCTTAAAAGTCGTGATTTGTATCAGCATCAAGAAGTCATTGCGAACGAAGTTAAAGATTTGAAAAGTCGTGCTACGGTCAATTCCGTGTTTGTCATGATGTTTTCTGAAGTGTTCTTTTATATCCTCATCGCAACCATCCTGTTTATATGGCCATATTTTGCGCATACCGAGCCTGAAGTCGTTATCAAACTGACCGCTTCTATTCTGTTCATCATTGGCCCGCTGAGTACTCTTTTCGGTTCTATGCCTTTGTTCATGAAGGCGGATGTTGCCGTCGCTAATTTGCAACGGCTGGAACTAAAGATAGATGCTGCTACAAAAGGGGTCAGTGTGGGTGAACCGGCCGAGCATCCCGTTATCACTTTTGGGCAGATTGAGTTCAAGAATGTTCATTTTGAGTACATGGATGCTGATGGCATGGCTCAATTCAAAGTAGGGCCGATCAATTTCACCCTGAAAGCGGGAGAAATTCTGTTTATTGTGGGCGGTAACGGCAGTGGTAAATCGACTCTGTTGAAATTGCTGTCTGGATTATATTATCCCTCCAGTGGTGTGATTGATATTAATGACGAGCAGCTGGATGTGGATCTCTATCTGGATTATCGAGAACTATTCTCAATTATTTTCACGGATTTTCATTTATTTGATCGTCTTTATGGCGTTAAAAATGCCGATGAATCTCTGGTTAAATCGCTGTTGAAAAAGCTGGGCATGGCGGATAAGACCAAATTTAGAAATGGTGCTTATACCAATACTAATTTATCGACTGGGCAGCGCAAGCGCCTAGCGTATGTCAGTGCCATTCTGGATAACAAGCAAATTTACATCTTTGATGAGTTGGCGGCCGACCAGGATCCGCAATTCCGGCGACATTTCTACGAAGTATTGCTGCCGGAATTGCGCGCACAAGGCAAGACCATCGTGGCCGTTACGCATGATGACAAGTATTTTTCGTGCGCAGACCGCGTACTGAAAATGGATGAAGGACAATTGAAAGATGGGCTGTCCGATGGAGCGTCTTTGTGAGCGCCGCTGAAACACAACTGAAATTACCGAAACCACCTCGGTCGCGACGATCTTGGTGGATATTGGGTGGAGCCGCGCTGCTATTGCTTATTATCGCGGTGTATTTTGGGTGGCGCGGTCAAATGGTGCCGGTGCTGGGGACGCGCTCGGTGGTTGTTAGCGGCAATGAGGTCGGGCCGGTGAACAATTTGCCTAAGTTGATAGCGACTTATCGTGATGGTTATCCTGATATGGTGGTTTATTCTGAGGGAAGACATTCGGGTCCCTTGCGCTATGTCACAGAGGAAGCAGCTAAAAGAATAGGTTATGTAATTGAGTGGAAACGCGCTTCATACAAGAACAGTTTGGCTGGATTAGAAGACGGGAGTGTCGATATTCTGCCGTATATTTTTTACAAGACTCCAGAACGAGAGTTGGAGTCGTGGTTTAGTTCTAGTTTGGGTCTGCGGCCACGTCCCGTTTATTTCTTGGCACATAAAAGTAGTGATGCAGCCAAAAATCTTAAAACATTTGAAGATTTAAGCCGATATACTGTTGGCTTTCGGGGTAAAAGTTATTATTTTGCCGAGTTTCATGCGGCAGATCATTTTACCAAGATCCCGTTTGATCAACTCACCGATTTAGTGCATGGCTTTATCCATAATAAAGTTGAGGTGATGGCACTCACCGATAAATGGGAAACTGAGCGTGAGTTGACGGCGCTGGGCTATGATAATTATGCCTATGCAGATCTTAAATTTGAGAAAGTTTCCGACGTATATTATTTTTACTCGCGTAAACCGGATCGCACTAATGTGTTAAAGCGTTTCGATCAGGCGCTTGTGCAAATGAAGAGCGAAGGAAAGATTGATGAAATTTATCGCAGCTTTGATGTCGATCCTCCGTTATGATTCTGAATGCGTGTTTATTTTGCTTTTTTAATGGCCAAAGCAGGGAAGCTGGAGATTTTATTTAATGAGTAAAATAATGAGTTTTATAAAAGACCGTGCCCCTTATTTTATTGTGGGCACGCTTTTTATGGTGTTGATTATTATTGCGCTGTGGTCGCGTATTTTAATTGTAATCAAGCCAGGTGAGGCCGGTGTGCTGTATCGCATGTTGACGGCGGGTACGGTGACCGATCACGTCTATTCAGAAGGTTTGCAAGTGGTGATGCCGCTGAATACCATGTACATTTATGATACGCGCGTGCAGGTTATTTTTCATGATATTGAAGTGTTGACCAGCAGTGGTTTGCCAATTAAATTATCACTGGCCGTTCGTTTTCAGCCTATTTTTGAGCTGTTGGGTATTTTGCATCAGCAAGTAGGCCCGGATTATCCGAACAAGATTATTTTGCCGCAAATTGAGTCGGTATTACGTCGTAATATTGGTACTTATACACCAGAAGATATTTATAGTAATCGTGATGGTGTGTTGAGCAAAATTATTACTTTAGCGCTTGAGGAAGTCGGTCGAAAATATATTCAGGTTGACGATATTATCATTCGTTCGGTTGAATTGCCGGAAAGTGTGCGGGAATCAATTGAAGCCAAGCTGGTGAATGAACAGCAGTTCCTTGCTTATAACTTTAAATTAAAGAAGGAAGAGCAAGAGGCGAAGCGCAAAATGATTGAAGCTTCCGGCCACGATGTTTATCAGAAAATTATTGCTGGTAGTCTTGACGATAGAATTCTTAAATGGCACGGTATTCGTGCCACTTTAGAATTAGCGCAATCTCCCAATTCAAAAGTGGTGGTGATCGGGTCGGGTGAGAATGGATTACCGATTATTTTGAACGACAAATGACCTATAAAAACTCATTCGTTTTATTGTTGTCTCTTGCCTTGTTAGCTGGCTTGGCCGGGTGTGGTGCGCCTACCTCGGCTGAAGCGATTGCTGCACGGAAGAAGACTGCTGCGCTCAATTATGCTGCCGGCAAGGAGATTGTGCTGACGGTGGTGTGGAACGAAGCGAAAGGTGCTTTTCTTTCCGGTGCGATTTTGGCTGCGGAGGAGCTTAATGCGGAAGGTGGCGTTGAAGGGCGTCGCATTCGTCTGGAATTTGTTGATGAGTCAGTCTTCCTGAAAAATAAAGGGGTTAAACGTACGGCAGCAGAGGGTCGCTACCGTAATGCGTTGCAAGAAGCGGGTAGGAGAATCGCCCATACGGTAATTGCCAATCCTGACACCATGGCGGTGATTGGCCACTCGGATTCAGCCGCCACCATGGCAGCTATGTTGGCTTATGAAGATAATGGCATTTTATTTTTGGCGGGAGGCACCACGCAGCCGATTATCAAGTGGTCAGCAAAAAACTTGTATTTTCAATTATTGCCGCATGATGAGGTTATGGCCAAGGCGATGGCTGAAAAGATACATGCCAGAAAATGGGATAGAGTTTATTTCGTTTATGAAGTGCATCGGCATAATGAACAAATCATTGAATTAATAAAAAATGATTTTTCTGAGGTCGGGATTCAGGTGGCAGGTTCAATTGCTATTTTGCCTATGGTTGAAAATGACCCGGAATCAAATCTGCGTATGGAAAATGCGTTGAATGTTTTGCAAGATAAAAGCGTCGATGCGGTGGTATTGGTGACCAGCCCGGAGCTAGGAGCCAAAGTGATTGATTACGCGCGTAGTTTGACTATTTTAAAACCGTTTATTGGTGTGAGTGCCTTGGATGCACCGAGTTTTAGGGATGCTGTCGGTGAAGCGGGAATCGGTACGCGTATTGTCAGTTTGCGTAATGAAGATTACCAGTTTGATCAATTTGCGCAGAAATTTAAAGCACGTTTCTCTGAAGTTGAACTGGATACACCGGCCGCGATTGGTTACGACAGCGTTCGCCTTTATGCGCAAGCCGTTGCCAGTGCACAATCCACCGATCCTTATTTAGTCAGTCATTCGCTGAGTTATGATATGCCCTATTGGTATGGCTTGTTGGGTACTTATAGCTTTGTGGATGGGGTGGCGACGGGTTTGAATTTTTATATTCAAAGGCTGGCTCGTGATAAGAACGATAAATTGTTCTTTGAAGCCGATAATTCGTTGAAATAATTTATTTTTTATTTTTTTGATTAGGGAATGTCATGCTGCCCTTAGTTTATTTATCGCTCTGTTTAATGATTGCTTATTTTGGCCGTCGACGCACCATGGGGTTTTGGGGAATGTTTTTTGGCTCTATTGTATTGACCCCCCTCATTGGTTTCTTGATTTTAATTCTGACGCGTAATAAACCGACTAGTGCTTAGGTATTTTAGGGTTCAGTACGGTAGTTGGTGTGATTGATGTCTGGCTGATTGAGCTTGAACGTGATTTGCCTCGTTCCTTATTGACATTATTGGATGCGGGCGAACGTCAACGCGCCAGTCGTTTCAAATTTGAACGTGATTCGCGTCGTTTTGTGGTGGCACATGGGGCGATGCGTTTGATTTTGGCCGAGATGACGGGGTTGCCTGCCGCTCATTTGGTTTTTGAACATAATGCCTACGGTAAACCTTTTATAGCTTTAGATAATGCACCGCTATTCAGTCTATCGCATTCGGGTGAAATTGCTTTGTTTGCGGTATTGCGCGCTGTGGATGGCTTATTCGAAAGTGCAGCCAATAATTCAGTTGAATTAGGCGTTGATATTGAACAATGTCGTGAGATTCAAGCTGTTGAAATGGCAGCGAGATTTTTTTCAGCCGAGGAATGTCGCAGTTTGCTGAATTTACCGGTAGAACAGCGCCATTCAGCTTTCTTTACCTGTTGGACGCGAAAAGAAGCTTACATTAAGGCAAAGGGTAGAGGGTTATCTCTGCCTTTAAATGATTTTTCAGTTGAATGTAGGCCGCATTTGCCGGCTGCTTTGATTTCTAGCCGATTTCAGCCAGATGATGTTGAGTATTTTTATTTTTGGGATTTATCCGTTCCCAAGGGGTATAAGGCGGCTTTAGCGTGTCGTTTGCCTTATTGTGGTCAGGTATTGAATCCACCGCAGATGCGGATATGGTCTTTTTAGTATTAATCGGATATGTTTGATTATGTTAAATGTCAGCAGTCAATTTCCCACCCTGCAAGCTTTATTATCGTTTCGTGCTGAACAGACGCCCGATAAATTAGCGTACACTTTTCTCAAGGATGCATTAGTTGAGGAAAGTGCTTATACCTATGCGGAATTAGATCGTCGGGCGCGGGCTATTGCGGTGGCAATTCTGCAAGCAACGCCGCAAGTGAAAGCGGGGGATCGCGCGCTGCTGATTTTTCCGCCGGGCTTGGATTTTGTCGCTGCGTTTTTCGGTTGTCTGCATGCGGGTGTTTTACCGATTCCGGCCCCCCCGCCGGATGGAGCACGTTTCAAGCGGACTTTTCCGCGCTTGCGCAGCATCATTGAGGATGCTGATGCGCGTTTAATTGTGTCAACCGAGGCAATTTTTCAGAATTCCCTTAGCTTGGAGCAGAATGAAACGCCTTGGCTATGTAGTGATACGGTTGATTTGAATTTGGCTGCCGCCTGGCAGCCACCGGTGGTGTCCTGCGATGATTTAGCTTACTTGCAATATACCTCGGGCTCAACGTCTTCGCCGAAGGGGGTGATGCTGACCCATGCCAATGTGCTGCGCAATCTGGCCATGATGCAGCACTTGTGGCAATACGATGCCGCCAGTGTCATGGTGACTTGGATGCCGTATTTCCATGATTATGGTCTGGTTGATGGCCTGTTGCAGCCCATATTTACGGGTATTCCCTGTTATGTCTTGTCGCCGCTGAATTTCATTAAGCGTCCGCAACGCTGGTTGGAGGCGATCAGTCGTTATCGGGGTACGCATACCCAAGCTCCTAATTTCGCTTATGAGCTGTGTGTCAATAAAATTACGCCGGCGCAGCGCGATGCGATTGATTTGAGTTGTTTGCGCGTGGCCAGTAATGGCGCTGAGCCGGTTCGTGAGGCGACTTATCAGCGTTTTATTGAGTATTTTGCCGCGTGTGGTTTTCTGCCTGAATGTTATTTTCCGTCCTATGGGTTGGCGGAGGCGACGTTGTTGGTTACCTCTAAATCACACGGCGCGCCACCGATAATTTGCCATGCAGATGCGAATGCGCTAGAGCGCGAACGTCGTTTCGTTACCGCGGAGGTGGAAAAATCAGGAACGATGGCACGCAGCTTGGTTAGTTGCGGTGGGGCCAATTTTTGTGTGCAAGAAACGGCCATTGTTGATTCGGATACTTTACGTCGTTGTGCGGAAAATGAAGTCGGTGAAATTTGGGTATCTGACCCTTCCATTGCGCTCGGTTACTGGAATAAGCCGAAGGATACGGATGCGGTGTTCAATGTGCGTATTGCGGGTGAAGCTAATTCTCTCGGTTATTTACGTACCGGTGATTTGGGTTTTTTGCATGATGGTGAGTTGTATGTCACTGGCCGCTTAAAAGATTTGATCATCATGGCTGGGGTTAATCATTATCCGCAAGAT
>CAYWXO010000129.1:0-9432 GCA_964462255.1 uncultured Thiobacillus sp.
TGCAACCTTTGTTTTTTTAGATCCTCGCGGCTGCTTAATAGATTGAGATAGATCTGTTGATAAAGATCGCGATTTTGCTGCAAGTTGTCGATCTCATTGGTTGTGCGGATGAGTTCCTGGGTACTGAGCAGGTTGGTATACACGCCTTGATAGGAAATCAACAGCGACTGCTGCGTTTTCAAGAAGCTGTCCTTTTCACTGATCGTAGCATTAAAGCCCTGTTCGGTCTCCAGCGGCGTCAGGAAGTCCAGTTCTTTCTGCGTTTCGTCAATTAGCAGGCGAGTTTTTTCAATATTCGTTTGCAGCGCAGAGATTTGCGTCTGGATCAACGCGGCAATTTTTGGGTCAGCCAACACTTTTGGGTCGGAGGCCAGTTTGGCCTGCAGCTCATTGCGTTCAGCCGTCTGTCGATCTAGCTCAACCTGTTGATTGATCAGGATGGCTCTGTTTTCAGTTAGCAAAGTACTCGCTTCAAGCCAGGTCATGGCATTGAGTCGCTGCAGATCCGGGGTCATGGCTTTAATGGCGTTGACCGTTGTGTCAATATCCGCCTGGGCCTGGGCGATCTGCTCAGCCAGCGCGGCTGTCCGGGCTTTATCCAACTGCGCCTGAACCTCAGCAATGCGGGTCTCGTTATCCTTGATCTGAATATCCAGGCTGTTTTCGGCCTCTGCATAACGACCGGCCTGCAGGCTTTCATTTTGTTCAGCAAGAACAATCACCATGGTATCCGCGATCAGGGCAGCGCGCCCGGGGTCAGTGTCCTGCACATTCAATTGGATCACCTGAGTATTGGTCAAGGCAGAAACATCCACATTTCCGGATGAGACCGGAATCCCCAGGCGCTGGGAAACCATTCCCAAAAATTCATCCAGCGACAACATGCTCACATAAGTTTCGACAAGCTGAGAGAGATCTAAGTTTTGTGATAGATTGCCAACCGTGTTCTGTGAACTACGCGTGACAAGAATGTTCGTGCTGGCCTCGTATACCGGCGTTTGCTGACGGCTGTAAAAATAGGCGGAGCCCGCGCTGAGAGCAGCCGCAAGAAACATGAGCCAGGTCCAGCTTAGCAGCGTGGCGAACAGTTTCTTGAAATCAATAGCATCAACCAAGGTGGTTTCAACTTCGTTTGGCATTTGGCCTCAATCTAGGGTAAGTTGGTAAACTTGGTAAGGCACTTGCAGGGACTACGTAATGTGACCCAAATAGAACTTTATTACCAAGCGCTCCTGCTCTCAACGCTGAGAATTGGACAAGACATAAACAGAATTCAGGATTAGCCACTCCCTTTGGAACCGACGCTCGCGGCGCCATTTATTCTGCATAAACAATCATTAATCGGCCAGAACACTTCTATATGCAATCAAGAGTTTTTCCGCTTCATATTTCCAGGCTAATTCCGTCTCAACCCGATTCCGGCCAAATTCTCCCATTGATTTTCTGGCTTCTTCGTTACCAAGCAAGTAGGCTATTTTTTTAGCCAAATCGATTTCATCATTTGGCCTGGCGTATAGAGATGCTTCCTGGGCAGTGAACCTGCCTTCAGTCAGTTCAAATTGAACAATTGGCTTTCCCAGAGACATATATTCCATAATTTTATTCATGGTGGATTTATCATTCATATCATTGACAACATCGGAGTTTACGCAAACATCGGCTGTATTCAGGATGGCCAACAATTCTTGATCTGACACTCTTCCGGTAAAAGTTACAAAATCAGAGACTTCTAGCACCTTTGCATACTCCACCATTTCAGCAAAAACAGGACCGGATCCAATCAAGCAAAAATGCGTATCGATGCATTTCATGTCATAAACATAATATCGTATAGCGCGCAGCAGATAATCGATACCTTCCTGTTTGCCCATTACTCCTATATACCCAACTAAATATTTTTTACCTTTTTTCAAGGCCTGGGCCGGTTGCATAACTTGAAACCTGGCCAAATCAGGACCGCTGCGCACAATAAAAACCTTTTCTGAAGGCATACCCCCACGTTCCACCGCAATTTTCTTATATGATTCATTGGTTGCAATGGAAATATCGGCCACCTTAAACGTTAATCGCTCCAATACTTCAAGAATCCTGTACGAAAAACCGCGCCGCCCAAATTTTGCAATATAAAGTTCTGGATTGATATCATGGTGATCAAATACAAATTTTTTTCGAAAAAACACCTTGTAAAACAGGGCAATAAGGAAAATATCATCCGGGGGATTACAAGCATGGATAACATCAAACCCTAATGTAGAGAAAACTTTCCATGCAAGAATGAATTCCCAAAATAGCGCGGTTGCATACTCCAACAGATAACCCGCAAATCCTTTTCCATCAGCGGGAAGAGGATGTCTAAATATGTGAATCCCATCTATGATTTGATATTTCTCTTCATAGCCTTTGCCCGTTGGAGAAATAACAGAAACCTGACAACCAGCCTTTGATAACGTTGTTGCTTCCTGCCAAACCCTACGATCAAAGGGAACTGGAAGATTTTCGACGATGATCAGAATCTTTCCATGTAGTTCCACTTCACACTCCAGATGAGCTGTTTTAGCCAACAAGCGATTGGTACTGGCCTTCCAAAAAATCTTCAGGCTTGAACAAGCGGATCAGGTCCACAATCTTTTGATCTGGTTTCAATTTTGCAGGAATTTCAACAAATTCAGTTGAACGGTTTGCGATAACAATAACTTCTGATTTCTCCAAAACTGTCTCAACCGAATCAACCATCAAGGTTGATATATGCGGAAGTTCCTGCTCAATATACAACTTATTAGCTCCCATCAGGCGCGCCAAAGAAACATTGCGGTCATAAATACAAACCGTGTAACCTTTGCCAATTAACCTTTCTAACAACTCGACCGTTGAGCTTTCCCGCAAATCATCTGTATCCTCTTTAAAGCTCAATCCCAAGACACCAATTTTCTTCTTTCCCTGCGCCATAACCAATCCAAGGGCGCGGTTTTTATGTTCCTGATTGCTCAGTAATATTCCATCCAAAACCGGAACAGCCAGATCACAGGTTTGCGCCAGATGGGTAATGGCGCGTAAATCTTTAGGCAGGCATGATCCACCGAAAGCATTCCCTGGTTTCAGATAAACCGGGGAGAGATTCAATTTTGTGTCCAGACAAAATATCTGCATCAATTGCTGGCTATCCACGCCAACCTGACGACAGATTGTCCCAATTTCATTCCCAAATGCTATCTTCAAACCATGAAAAGCGTTATCCGCATATTTGACCATTTCTGCTGTACGGATATTGGTCCGCACCAGTGGCGCACTGATGTTTGAATAAAGGTCCACAACAGGGTCTCCACACCTGGGAGTCCACTCACCCACTACAGTCCGCGGTGGGTTATGGAAATCCGCGATCGCCGAACCCTCACGTAAAAATTCAGGATTGAATACAAGCCCAAAATCAATACCAGCTCGTTTTCCTGTACTTTTTTCGAGAATTGGTAGAGCCAGATTTTCGACGCTCCCAGGCAACATGGTGCTGCGATATACAATCGTATGATATTGTTTCTTCTCGCGCAAAATGTCCCCAATTTCAGAAGAAACCCGCTGCACATATTGCAGATCCAGGCTTCCATTGGGTGCGCTGGGAGTGCCAACACAAATAAATGACAAATCGCTTGACCAAATCGCTTCTCGAACGCTGATGGTTGCGCGCAATTTCCCAGATGAGACATTTTTTGCGATTAAGGTATCTAAATTGGGTTCAACGATGGGACTCTTCCCAGCATTGATGATATCAACTTTTACAGGATTGATATCCACACCGGTTACCTGCTGTCCAAGTTCAGCCAGGCATGCCGCAGACACAGTACCAACATAACCCAACCCAAAAATCGCGATTTTCATAAAAACCTCATCCTCGCCAATATTACCTGAGCTTTATTTTTCGCTTGTTCCATGGATGATTGAGAAAGATTTTCCGGGAAAATAATGGGGCACACCTTTACAGGTAAGCAACTCATTCCAGAACGAATTAATCCCTTATCCCAATAGCTGGTCCATAAAAATTAAACCATCGGGTTTAGGGAAAAGCGCTGTATCGAACACTAAATTAGTTTCTGGTGCAAAAGAAGCGAAACGGTACCTTAACAATTGACAAACGAAAAGCCTCTCTGGTAAAAGGTAGGTGATGAAATCGGACCCATACTTCGGAGGCGCCTCCAATGTTACGCGAACGTTACCCGGCCGACAAGATATTTGAAGAAATTGCTGCCTATTTTCCGAAGATGAATCCAGTATTGTCGAAAATCGATCACTATTTGGAAGATGAACAGCTTTTCCAGTTGGTAAAGCAGGATTTATCACAACGTTGGTTGAAGACATTATTCACGGGCAGGAACACAACGCCAGTTGAAGTGAGCTTACGAATGTTAGTGATCAAACGGTTGTATCAGTATAGTTATGAGGAAACTGAACGATGTGTGAGCGATAGCCTGGTTTTACGAAAGTTTTGCAGAATATATCTCAATCCTGTTCCTGATGACACAACCTTAATTCGTACAGCTAACCTGATCCGCTCGGAGACACTTGTCGCATTCAATGCTCGGATTACCGAACTCACCATCGAGAACAAGGTTACGAAGGGCAAAAAACTACGGACAGATGGGACAGTGGTAGAGAGTAACATTCACGCGCCGAGCGACAACCGCCACCTAGCGGATAGCGTTCGGGTATTGTCTCGAAACCTGAGAAGAGCAGGAGAACTCATCAAGGATGCTGTCCAGGTAACCCAAGACCAAGCAAAAAACATGAACACAGCAGCCAAAAGACATGCCCGAAAGATCGGAGAAACGCTGCGTAAGCGAACCGACGAGGCGCTGGCATCTGGTCAGAAAATGTATACAGAATTATTAGAGATAACAAAATCTGCCATTCATCGGGCGAAAGGAACACTCCCGCAACTCCGCCAAACTGCCGGTAAAACTGCCAAACACCTGACAAGAGAGCTGGAAAAATTCACCCCACTTGCAGAAAAAGTTGTCCAACAGACAAAAAGGCGCATTCTGGAAAATGAGAAAGTGCCTGCACAAGAGAAAATCGTGAGCATTTTCGAACCGCATGCCGACATCATTTGCCGGGGTAAAGAAGATCATCCTGTGGAGTATGGGCACAAGGTTTGGCTTGACGAAGTGGATGGTGGCATCGTGACACATTACCGTATCTTGGTAGGCAACCCTTCTGACGAAAAGCAATGGAAACCCAGCTTGGAAGCACACATTGAGACTTTCAAACATCCGCCTGAACAAGCTAGTGCAGACCGGGGGTTGTTTTCGGCTCAGAATGAAACTACATCCGAGGAGTTAGGTGTTATCCATTCGGTTTTGCCCCAAAAAGGTTATCGCTCTAAAGAACGCCTGGAGCATGAGCATCGAGATTGGTTTGTCGCAGGCCGAAAATGGCATGCGGGTATTGAAGGCCGAATCAGTGTACTCAAGCGGGCTCATGGATTGGGAAGTTGCCTGAACCATGGGCTACCGGGCTTTGAAGGCTGGGTCGGCTGGGGTGTGATTGCCGGAAACCTGGCGGTTATCGGAAGAAATAAGTAACTATCGGAGGTTTTCGATTGTCAAGGTACGAATGAAATTCTAAAAAGATTGTTTGGTGCGAAACTCGGTTTTTGATACGTTTTGGCCGGACATTTCACGGTTTTGCACCAGAAACTAAATTATACCAAATCTTTTATAACCATTACGACAAACTGTATGCCCCCAAATTATCTCTCTAATAACTCAGAAAATATCTCAACATAATGAGAAACTACATTGTCCGGTTTAAAGTCCTGGGCTTTTGCAAGGTTTGCATAGCGCATTTCCATGCATAATTTCGGATCATTTAATAACTGGACCACAGCGTTTACAATGGATTTTGGGTCCTTGGGCTTTACAAAGAGTACATTGATGCCATGCTGTAAGTGATCAGGGTTACCACCTACAGGTGTTGTGATAATTGGTAACCCAAAATTCATCGCTTCAATTATTACCGTCGGAAAGCCTTCTCGATAAGATGGAAGTATGAATATTGTTGACTCTTGATACGCTTCATAAAGTTTTTCGGAATGTAAATATCCGAGTAAGGATATTGAAGTCTCCAAATTCGCATTCTGTATAAAGCAAATAATTTCGTCCTTTTCTGGCCCATCACCAGCAATAAATAAATGGCAATCAACTTGTTTTAAAATATCTACCATAGCTGCAAGTAATTCATATATTCCTTTTTCTTTAATCAACCGCCCGACAAACAGTAAAGAAGGATGGAACTTTGCAGTCATCACTATGTTTGGGACACTCTCTGATTTTACTAAATTTATCGGAATAAATGGATTCTCTACACGGTAATAATTGCCCTGCGGCTCAAAATTTTTCCATGTCTGCATCCACTCATCCGATAACAGCAAAACCGCATCACTTCGGCGAAGTATAAATCTTGCAATTAATTTATAAAAAATATGACGTGGTTCAACCAATAATGCAGTTTTACTACCATGTATCTTCACAACCTTTTTGACTGGAAACCAATTCGCTACAATTAACAAGGGGAAATCTCTTATCAGCGCAACTTCATTAAGCGTTGTATCAATATATAGAATATCCGGCTTAATTTCGAATAACTTTCTCGCAATTTTACAGAGATCCACAAACCGACCGAATATTTTTCTGAGCAGGGTTTCGTTTTCTAAGAGCCGTCCCCAGCTGCTCCGAAAAACCTGGCAGCCGAAAGATTCCATTCCTGCTATCAACACAGGCGCAAGTTTTGGAATTGGACCTTGAAGATTTGGATTGAGGGTGAGAAAAAGAATACTAATTTTTATTTTGCCATTTTTTTCTTTTAGTTTAGACGATGTTGATTCATTATTCATCATAGAAATAATTCTGTCCTTGGATCTGAAGTCGTTCAGTTTGGATTTATTTGACATTAACGGTGTTTTTAGCGATTATCAGTTTAGCCAATTCTGTCATCCCAACGGATCTCATTTTACCTGAATTCACCTCATTTGACACATACGAAAATAGGTGACGCAGTTTTTCGAAATCTTTCTTTGTTTGAAAATCGCAAGGATGAGCCCATAAATGAATCGATTTTTTTTCCACACCGGCCCGTTTTATTCCTCTTATAACCCTTCTGAAGCGTAAATTATGGAGATTTAATGAATCAAGCAAAAGTTCAAACCTGTGATTAAGATCGAAAAAGTACTGGGATGCACATAAATTAATCATTCCATGGTCTTCAGGATATGGTAAGTCAAATAATGGAATTTTTGAAAGACCCAAAATTTGATCAATAGCTTTGACATATCTGCCAAAGACTTTATTTCTTACTAAATATGATCTCTGTGGCTCGCTGCGATAGCAGATAAATCCCGCTTCCCTTAATAAGTCGAGATGCCCGGCGACATTGCGCGGAAATACCACGGCGCTTGGGATAACCCCTTTTCTATTCGCCACGCGCAACCACTCCTGGATTTCGTTTCTTGCATCTAGTGAATTCATTTGGTTTTCATCGAAAATCTTGTGCGAAAACCCATGGAAGGCGATTTCCTGCCTGGGAGCTTGGGTAAGCAAAGTTTCAATAATATCGCTCCCGTACCACAACGGATTGTTCGTCCCGTAAACCTCATCAAAACTGGAGTACTTTCCTTTCCAATCCATCGGCGGGCAAATCTCACAATATTCGCAATGGTCAAAAAACAGATGGCCAACAACAGCCCAGGTACCGGCGATGTTGTATTCTTCAAATAGATCTATTAATTGGTAAATTGACTGCCGCTCACGGGATCCATCTCTGGAAAATCTTTTTTTGCGATCTTCATCAAGATCAAAGCGTCCAGTTGCAAGCTCAGTATCCATTGAGAATAAAAAATAACCGGTTTCGTCCATAATAAGCTCCTGTTATTGACACATCTCCGTTAGAAGTTGGGGGTGGAGCGCGCCTATGTTTGTTTTCCTTCGCATTATAGAATTGCGACATTGCAAAAATGTAAAGCACAAAAGCTCGCCCATGTGCTAAACTTGATTTAGAAATTATCCGATAAAGGCAAACCTGTTGAAAAGCAGGGACGCAAAGTCATGGGTCTAACGTTGTGGAAACGCAACCAGGATCGCCAGGCCGCCGAAGATCACATCCTTGTGTGTTCGCCCGCGGGTCTGGCAAAAGCCAGACCCGCTTTTTGTTTGAGCCCAAGATGTAAAGGAAAACCTGATGAAAACTAATATGAATAATTTCGTCAAGAAACAAAAAAAACATTCGTTCTCGTCAATTTCAATTTTGAGGTTTGTCATAATTCTTATAGTTGAACTTTGTATTTTCACATCATCAGCGTTCGCTAAGCCTCTCGAGCCAGGTGTTTCATTTTTCGAAAATTTTGAGCAGCCTGGAAAATGGGCTGGCCTCCAGGTCGTAGACGTTGATCGAGTTCAATTTGTGACCAGTCCAGTGCAGTACGGCGCGTATGCTGCCCGTATCGAAATTCGACCTGGCGATGATTTCGGGGGAGAACGCGCAGAGGCATATGGAATGTTGGATGCGAATGGGAATCGCATCGATGAGAATGAGGCCAGCGGCACCCAATACTATGCCTTCAGTGTGCGTCTCGACCCAACTTGGCAACCACCGGAAAAACAGACATCGGGGTGCAAATGCGAGTGGGGTATCATTTTCCAACTCCACGGGCCCGATAACTTGAAGACATCGCCTGCCTTTGCCATTGAGGCGACCGATACATTCGGCATCGACTTGCACACCGGGGATCTGGATTCATCCTCAAACTCTATGAAGTACAAAAACTATCAATTTTCGAATGGCAGCCTAAACATTGGCCATTGGGTCAGCTTTGTGGTCAAAATAAAATATGCGAAGGATTTTACCGGCTCGGTCGATGTTTGGAGACGTGATGAAGGCCAGGCCCAATTTGCCCAGGTACTTTCGATAGTGAACGTTCCCACGCTCCAGTATCGATCCAGCCAGGGCGAAGTGGGCGCCCATTACTGGAAATACGGTTACTATCGCTCTGAGCAGACAACGATCACAAATGTCCTTTTTTTGGGAGGATTGGCACGAGGCACAACCTTCGATAATGTGGTAGCAGCAGCGTTCCCTACGAAATAATACCCTAAATAACAGATGTCTGCACTTTATTAAATACATGGAACTTCCAGAATAGTAGGGTTTTCAAGCTTGATAAACAATGATAAATATTGATTAATCAATCACAGTTTTTAAGCCCGCCAAATTCTTGAAATGCACAAAGCACGTACTTATTTATGGCGGTGATTAGAAATCCATTAATATTTTGAATACAGCGACATACAATAATCGGCATATGCTGAGCACTATCTCAAAAACGGGGAGCGAATAAATTTTTGGTTCTCCCCAGATTTGTGGGAAAATTGAGCCAGAAATCGATTATGTTTA
>CAYWXO010000130.1:0-9364 GCA_964462255.1 uncultured Thiobacillus sp.
GATGGTGAGCAGCGCTTCGCCGCTGGTGCGGACGGTTTCGGCAAACTGTCGCTGCTCGACATCGAGCCCGGTATCGAGCAGCAAGCTGGTCATGCCGATCACGCCGTTCATCGGCGTGCGGATTTCGTGCGACATCATGGCGAGGAACTCGGATTTCGCCTGGTTGGCCAGTTCGGCACGCTCACGCGCCAGCACCAGTTCGCGCTCGCTGAGTACACGTTCGGTGATGTCGTGAAAGCTGAAAACCCGGCCTATCACGCCGTCGTGCGCGGTCTGCGGCCGCGAGCGACGTTCAAAGACCTTGCCGTTGCTCAGTTCGAGCAAGGCAAAACTCTCGCTGTCGGTAGCGTCGTCGTCTTGCGCCACGCCCTGGATGCACTCTGTCGGGTTTGCCAATTGTCCCTTGATCCAGGCGAAAACCGCCGCATCGCCTTCCTGCAAGACGGATTCGGAGATAGCCCACATGGCGCTGAAGCGGTGGTTCATGTTGACGATATTGCCTGCGGTATTCACAACCAGAATGCCTTCCCAGATAGCCTCCAACGCGGCCTGCAGTTGCGCCGTCAATTCAGAAAGGGTGGCCTCGGCTTGTTTCTGTTTGCGCGCGTCGCGCACCCGCAGCATCAGCAGTTCGCGTCCACCGGCTTCGTGCAAGGCCGCGCGCCGGATGCTCTTGATCACCGGCAGCAGGCTGCCATCTGCGCCGGCGTAAAGACTTTCCATGTCCGTCACTTCGCTGCTCGCGCCCTGCTGTACCTCTTGCCAATAAAACATGTCGGCCAGCGCGCATTCAATCTCGGTGATCTGTCGTCCCACCAGCGTCGACTTTTCGTAGCCGAGGACTTCGCTTACGCGTTGATTGACGGCAACGATTTCCAGCGTGGCGGGGTCGACCGCCAACAGCATTTCGGCTGAAGCATTGAGCAGTAGTTGGGTTAGGTCTGCGTCGTTCATTTCATGGCGTTCCGTCCGACGCGCCGGCGTCGAAGTAGTAGCTGACGCGGCGGCGCGGACTCAGGTAATCGAACACCGCCGGCGGTAGCTGGGCGGGACGAATCGCGCGGCTGATGTTGATATCAGGCTCGTCAGCGAGATCAAGGATGAGGGCCTCGCTCTTGGGAATGTCCGCGTCGTACACAATTACGGTCGGCTTCAGCGCCCGTGTCGCATTGACTTTGATCACCAGGCCAAGCGCTTCGTTGGATAGAGCAACCACCGTGCCCGGCGGATAGACGCCCATGAAGCGGATGAAGGCCTGCAGCAGTTTGGGATCGAAAAGTGTGCGTTGCTTGGAAAACATCAACGAAAGCGCCTCGTGCGGCGTCAGCGCCTGGGCGATGTTTACCGGGTTGCACAGGTTGTCGTAAGCATTCACCAAGGCTATCAGCCGAGCCATCGGGTCGATGGCGTCACCCTTGAGTTTGCGTGGGTAACCGCTGCCATCAAAATGTTCGTGATGTTGGAGAATGACGTTGAGCGCGGTCTGTGGCAGTCCGGCTTTCTTGCCGGCTTCTAAGCCATACGCGCAGTGCATCTCGCGGAACTCACGTTCGGGTTTGCTCAGCGTGCCTGATTGGTTGAGAATTTTGCTCGGCACCTCGTTAAGGCCGATGTCATGAAACAGCGCGCCGATGCCAACCTGCTTGATAAAATCGGCCGGCAGCTTGAGTTCACGCGCGACCGTCATCGCTAGCACCGAGACGTTGAGCGAATGCAAATAGACATTCTCGCTGCCCGGCTTTTCCGCCATGATCTGGATCGCAAGATCCGGCGCGAGCAACAGGGCATCGACCGTGTCGCCGACCAGTTTGCCGGCATCGGCGATGGTTTTCTCCGGCTGTGAATAGAGGGTTTTGCCGATGCTGCGCACCACGTTGGCCGCGCTGTTGAAGGCTTGTTCGACCTTGGCGATCTTCTCGCGGTGTTCCGTCAGCGCCTGGATGCGCGCCTGCTTGTCCGCCGTCATGGCCATGTGTTTGGCGATGTGTTTGGCGTCTAGGGCGGCCGTTATTTCGTTTGCTACCGGTGCCGTTTGCGCCATAAGGGCATCCGCCGGAGGCGTGTTTTTGGTCAGCGGTGCCAGCGGTTCGAGATCGCTGCGTGCGGGATCCCAGCGCACGACATCAAGTCCCAGCGCACGGATGGTCTTGAGTTGTTCTTCGTCGCGGATCTTGAAGTTGTTGAACTTGAACGGATGCTGCATCCAGCCCACATCGAGATAGACATAGACGCCGACCTGCAACTGATCGACTGTAATACAGGGTGTCGTTTTCTGAGTCATCATGCGATAAGGATCTTCATGCCTTGATTTTGGCCGGGAAAATAATCAGGCGCAATCAGGCGCAATCAGGCGTTCAGTGGTTGCCAATGAGGTCGCCATCTGTATGAGGGTGTCTGTTCAAAGCCATTTATTCAAAATCTGCCGCGCCGACTGGAAGTCGAACTGCCGGACTTCGCGGGTGACTTGATCGAAAGCGCTGCCGAGGGCGACGTGTAAATCGCCGGCATGGTCGCGCAGCAAGGTCAGGGCTGCGGTATCGCTGCTGGCAAGCAGGTCATCCAACTGGGCCAGCAAGGCGCGCTGGACTTGCGGGTCGGCCTGAATTGAACCGACCGCCTGAATTGAATCGACCGCCTTCAGTGGCGGCAAGGCGGCTGCCAGGCGGCTCAGTTCGGCACGAATGGTTGCCATGTCGGCATCGATTACTGCGCGATCCAGCGGCATCGGTGGCGTTTGCGGGTCGGTGCGGAAGGCGACTTCCAGGCGTCGTGCCGGGTCGGCAATCTGTCCGGCACCCAGCGTGGCGCTGACCCCCTTTAGGGTGTGGGCGAGGTGGCGGGCGGCGGCGCGATCATCGGCAGCCAAAAGCGCCGCCAGCGGGCTCATATCATCGGCGTGGCTGGCAACAAACTGGCGCAGTAGATTTAAGTATTTGATGTTATTGCCGCGTAAGGCTGCCAGACCGCGGTTGATATCAAGGCCAGGTAATTGCGCTAGCTGTTGCAGAGCGGCCGCGGCATTGGCCTCTGCCGACAAATCTGCCGGAACACTTGGAATGCTCACTGCTGGCGCAGTCGGCGCTGCCTGTGTTCGTGCCGGTAGCCAGTGCAGCAAGGCTGTGTAGAGCGCAGCGGGATCAACTGGTTTGGCAATGAAGTCGTTCATCCCTGCCACTTCGCAGGCATGGCGATCCTCGTCGAAAGCGTTGGCCGTCATCGCCAGAATCGGGGTTTGCCGCCGTTCCGGCAGGGCGCGGATAGCCTGGGTGGCTTCGAGGCCATCCATATTGGGCATTTGCATATCCATCAGGATTAGGTCGTAGGCATGCCGTTTTGCTTTGTCCAGCGCTTCCAGGCCATCCACTGCGGTATCTACTGCTAGGCCAACCCCGTGTAGCAGTTCCAGCGCCACTTCGCGATTGATGGCGTTGTCTTCCGCCAGCAGCAGGCGTGCCACCCCACCTTGCTGCGTGCGTAATTGCGCTTCGGCATCCAGCGCATTGCTACTCGACGCATGCGGCATGATGCCGTGGCCATGCTGTAGAGGCAGTGTAAACCAGAAGGTGCTACCCTTGCCCGGCGTGCTATCAGCACCGACTTTTCCGCCCATCAATTCTACTAGGCGGCGGGTAATCACCAGGCCTAGGCCCGTACCACCATAGCGGCGCGTGGTCGTTGCATCCACTTGCTCGAAAGCATGGAACAGGCGCTCAATCTTGTCCGCTGCAATGCCGATGCCGGTGTCTTCGACTTCAAACCGCACCTGTAGCGTGTCGTTGTGGTCATCCAGCCGCTTGGCACGCAGGGTGATGCAACCGTTTTCAGTAAATTTGACAGCATTGCCAGCATAGTTGAGCAGCGACTGGCGCAGTCGCATGGCGTCGCCCCGCAGCCAGAGGGGGACATCGTCGCCATCAACTAACACCTGCAGCCCTTTGGTTTGTGCCGCGTCGGCAATCAGTGAGCGTACATGGTCAAGCACGGACGACAGGGCAAAGTCGTTTTGCTCCAGTTGCAGCTTGCCCGCCTCGATTTTGGAGATATCAAGGATGTCGTTAATGACCGAGAGCAGATGGCGTCCGGCGCTGTCGATCTTGTCCAGCCGCTCGGCCTGCCCTGGCGTGGCACCGCTATGTAGCAAGTGGGTGAGGCCGAGGATTGCGTTCATCGGCGTGCGAATTTCGTGGCTCATGTTGGCCAGGAAGTTGCTCTTGGCGCGGTTGGCACCTTCGGCGGCATCTTTGGCCTGAATCAACTCACGGTTGGCGGCTTCGAGTGCGGCGGTGCGCTCGGTCACGCGTTGTTCGAGTTCGGCATTGAGTTTTCTGATTTGCTCCAGGGCCTGCCTTTGCTCGGTAATGTCGCGGTTGCTGGCGCGGCGACCCAGATAGCGGCCGTCCGCGCGAACGACGGCGTGGCAGACGTGATCAATCCAGCGGATGTCTCCCGTTTTCGTGATGAGGCGAAATTCGATGCTGCACTGGCCATGTGCCGGGGTATGGATGTCTGCGAGATGCGCTGCCATGGCGGGCTGATCGTCCGGATGAATAATGCGCAGCATTAATGCCGGGTCGGCGACGAACGCATCGGCGCGGTAACCGGTGACTCGCAGGCAGGCAGGGGAAACATAGCGATAGCTGCCATCCGGAGCGACCCAGACTTCCCAGTCGTAGGTGAAGTCGGCGAAGGTGCGATACTTTTCCTCGGCATCGCGCAGGGCATTTTGATCACGTGCCCTAAGTACATTGCGCTCCTCATTGCCGAGAATCAGCGCGACGTGGCTGAAGAAAATTGGCAGATAGTCGCGCAGACGGGCAGCGCTAATGTGCAGATTTTCCAGCTTGATGACCCCCACCAGTTCGTCGCCGGCCAGCAGGGGAAAGGCCCAGGACCAAGCACCCGGAATCACATCACCTTTGAGCAGCGCCGCATCGGCGGCAACCGTTTGCTCGACAAACTGGCGCGTTGTGGCTGCCTGTAGCGCCAACGGGTCGTCGATTTCACTCGCCTGGCTCATGCCGCTAATGAAATCGACGTGGTGGATGTCTTCGCCGATCCAGTACCACAGGCGAATGTTCGTGCCACCGATGGCGTCAACAATGGTCGTCAGCATGGCGCTGATCATGGCGTCGAGACCGGGCAGCGGGTTCAACTGCTCAATCAGACGGATGATCAACTGCAAGTAGGACTTGTCGTCGGCCAGGCGCTTGTTGCGTGCACGCAGTTTGTCGAGTTCTGCCACTATGACAAGGTCGGCTGGGTTACCGTCGGTCATTCTTGTGCTTGTCCTCGCGCGGTGATTGCCTCGGCAAGCACCTTTTCCAGATGATCGAGATCAACATCCATCCATTCCAGCGGCAGGTCGATGAAACGGGCGGCCGCTTCTGCCGCCGCGGTGAAATCGGTGGAACACGGCGTGCGCAGGGCGATGATCTTTTTGTGGCTGCTGTGGAAAATCTCGCGAACGACCGCCAGGTTGTTGCCGAACGCCTCGGTGATCATCGGCTCCCAGGTCAGCGCCCAGTCTTCAACTAAGAAATAGGCACCCAGCTCTAGCTCGGCCATAAATTTCTCGTAGCCCAGCAGCATGACGATGCAGTTTTGCCCCTGGGTGCGCAAGGTGTGGTGCTTTTCAAGGATGTCGTCGATCTTTGGATGGCAAGCGCCATAGAAGACGATGGTCTGGCGGCCTTTCTGGTCATCGAAATCGAGTGCGCCATCCAGCTCCTTGTAGAGCTTGTCGAAATAGTTATGCAGCGAGGAATGCAGAAACTGGGTTTCAACGTTCCAGCCGTTTTTCTTGATCAGGTAATCGACTTCCTTGTGCATGATGCCGCAGCCGACCATGACCATCGGTTTGCCGGCGACGACGACCGGCGGAATAATGGTTTTCATGACGAACCTCCCGCATATCGTCCATAGTCAAAGGCGGCGGCCAGCATGGCCTTGATATTGGCTTCGGGCACGCCGAGCGGCATCACGCCGGTGCCGAACAGGAAATGCTCACCGACCATGCCGATCTCGCACAGGCGCTTGACCTCCGCCCGCGTCTGTTCCGGCGTCCAGCCGATCATCTTGATGTCGTCGATAACGCCGCAGGTCAAACCCTTGTCAGCGATGATCGCCTTTGCCTCGGCCAGATCGGCCAGCGGGCTGATGTAATAAACGCCGATCTTCAACTCGTCCATGACCTGCTGGATGACGTTATTGAAGGGAGCCATGCCGCAGTAATAAACAATATTACTGACGCCGCCGGCGGCAAGATCACGCTGCATCCACGGCATGGAAAACTCCTTGAATCGCTTCATGCCGACAAAGGACGTGGAGCCGAATGGCGTCGAATACACCAGCACATTCGCCCCGGCAGCACGGTAGGCAGCGACTTCCTTCTGATAGAAATCGGAGCATTTACGCAGCAGTTCGTCGCGCACATCTTCTGGGCCGGTGAGCAGCAACTCCAGCCATTTGTCCATGCCCATCAGCAGAGCGGGCAGCGTGGTCGAAGCGGTGAGATAGGCGCACACCGGATGAGTGGCACCGACTTCGTCCGTCAGTATCTTCATGCACTTCGCCGTCTCGGCCCAGGCCGGGTGCGCGGTGAGGTCGTCCGGCACTTGCAGCTTGGCGATATCGTCGTAACTTTTGATGACATAGTCGGCGACATTCGGCGCGCCGTCATCGCTGAACAAAACTTCATTGCAGCCGAGCAATTCGGCTTCCTTGCCGACGTAAAACAGGCCCCAGACGTTGTCCTGGCCATAACGCGCGCGCATTTTGAGCTGGCCGGCGGCAACATATTCGCCATTGGCGTAGTAGGCTTGCTGAGTCATACCTAATTCGCGCGGACCTTGGTCAAGCAGGTTGCAGAAAACAGGGATGCGCGGTGCCGGCGCGCCGGTAACGGCGGCGACGAGAATTTCGAGCGGGGTCATGATGCTTTCACCTCCTTGATCAGGTCGATGATGACGCGGCCGGCATTGACCCCGTCAGACGCCCAGCCATCGGCACCGACGGCTTTGTAGAGTTCATTGTCGAAACGATAAGGCGCGCCGCCGACGACCAGCCGGAAACGGTTTTCCAGACCACGCTCCTTGAGTATCTGGCGTACTTTGCGCGCGCCCCCTTCGCCGGTGGCGGTATGCACCATCATGGCCGAGACGGCGATCACCTGGGCGTCGTGGGCGACGGCCGCATCGACGAATTTCTCCGCCGTCACATTGACGCCAAGGTCGATGACATCGACCATCAACGCCTTCAGACAGCCCATGACAATGCGCTTGCCGAGCGAATGCAGGTCGCCGTGCGCCGTGCCGATCACCACGCAACCGATGATCTCGGGCGGGTGTTCGAACTTCACCAGCATTTTCTCGGTGACTTCGGCGGCGATTTGTGCGGTCATGAAGTGCTGGGCGAGGTTGGCGTCCGGGTCTTTGGTGATGTTGGCCATCATTTCTTCGACCGCCGGAATGACCACCTTGAAAACGATGTCCTCCGCCTTCATGCCCTCCGCCAGCGCGGCATTGACCACGTCAAAGGCGGCGGCCTTGTCGGTTTCGAAAACCGCCTCGTTATAAGCCTTGATGATTGCGTCCAGCATGGTTTTTCTCCTTTCAACGCACCGCTGGAACCGGTTCCAGCCGCAGGTGGTTGATATAGCGCTCTTCGTACTCTACTAGCAGAGACAGGTTGATGGCATGAATTTTCGTGCGCATTTCTTCAAACAGGGCCTCGCCCCCTTGCGTGAGCAGAGCGCGTTCGCAGCCGGCCAAAGTGGCATCGGCGGAGAGTTCGATCCGGGCCGGCTCGATCGGCGGCAGCAGGCCTACCGCCTGCGCATGAGCGATGTCCAGCGTGCGACCAAACGCGCCACAGACACAGAGGCGTTGTAGATCAGACCAGTTCATGCCGGCATGTTGCAGCAGTGTGGCCATCGCCGCCGCGGTGGCCGCTTTGGCGCGCTGAAAGGCGTCAACATCGCTGCCGGTGATGGCGGTGCGCGGGTTATCGGGATTAAGTCGAAACCCCTCAGTGCCGGGCGAAACGGCAAAACGGCCCGAGGGCTTGAGTGTGCCTTCAGCTAGCAGCACGGCGACCGCGTCGGCTAGGCCGGAGCCGCAGAAGCCGCGTGGTTCGGCTGCGCCGAGGGTTTCGCAAGTGAAGGCCTTGCCGGCCGCGGTCGAACGCGCTTTGACCCGATAGATTGCGCCCAGCTCGGCGGCCATGCCGTAGCGAATGCCGACCGCCTCGAAGGCCGGCCCGCCGGGCACCGAGGTGATGTGCAGGGTCTGGCCGTCCCACAAGGCGATTTCGGTGTTGGTGCCAACATCCAGCAGTAGCGAGCCGGCGGGTCCGGCGGTCAATTGAGTGGCGAGCAGATCAGCCAGCAGGTCGGAGCCGACAAAGCCCGCCACCGGGCCGGGCAGCGCGATGTGCGCATGCGGCATGAACCACTGCGCTTGCCAGGCCGACGCATCGCGCGGTCGGTAATCCACCGGCAGTTGCCAGAAGTCGGGGGCCAGCAAATCGTCGATGCCGTGCTCGGTGAGCAGGGCGAGCATGGCGCTATTGCCGACAATGATCAGCGCGCCGATTTCGGCCAGCATCGGCGTCACTTCACCGACATCGCGCTTGAGGATGTCGCGCACCGCCTGGATGATCGCCGTCCGCGCCAGTTTGGCCAGCTCGGCGGCATGCGCGGGGCTGGCCTGGGCTGCACTCAGCCGGTTCAGCACATCGGCACCGAAACCGCCCTGCGGGTTCGGGCCGCGCCGCGTGGCGATGCGTTTGCCGCGTTTGCGATCCCACAGGGCGACACGGATATGGGTCGTCCCCAGATCGACAGCAACCCCGTAAATGTGCTCGACCAGCGCCGGCAGGCTGCCCGGTGGCGGTGACAAATCTTCCGCCGGCAGACTCTTCCAGCAAGAAGGCGGTGCCGGATCTTCCAGCAGGATGGTCATGTTGCCCTGCGGCCGCAATTGACAGGCCAGACGCAGGCCCCGGGCGCGCTCGTCAGGTGTCAACTTCTGGTATTCGGCCAGCGTCGGCGGATTGCCGGCACCGTCTAGCCATTGGATTGTGCAAGCGCCGCACATGCCGGTACCACCGCACGCCGCGCGCACCCGCAGCTCGGTGGTATCGAGTAGGTCGCGCACCGACTGCCCAGGCACCACCGGCAGGCGCAACTCGCCTGTGCTCGTGCGCACGTGCAGACTGGCTGATGGGGCCGTGCCGGAATAAACACCGACACCACTATCAACTCCTGGCGCAGGGGTTAATGTTGTTGATTGAGTCGTTAGCGCAGACATTGCGTCAACCCGGTGTGGAAATTATTCATGATGTTTTCTCCTCCAGCAAGTATAGA
>CAYWXO010000131.1:0-1697 GCA_964462255.1 uncultured Thiobacillus sp.
CGGTCGTCCAGGTTGGGGTCGTCGAGGTCGACGGCGTGCATTGCGCCGCGGCTGAGGCTGACGTGTTCTTCGATGCCGGTGAGCAAGATTGCGTCGCGGTCGATCACTTCGACTTCGGTTAGTACGGCGGCGCGTTCGAGGCAGTTTTCCAGTTCGCGTACATTGCCCGGCCAGGTGTGGTGCATCAGTACGCGCATCGCGGCGTCGGTGAGGCTGAGCGGACGGCTTTGCTGGCCGGCGATTTTTTCTATCAAGAAGCGGGCGATGTCGGGAATATCTTCCAGACGATCACGCAGGGCGGGCAGGTAAATCGGCATCACGTTTAGGCGGTAGTACAAATCCTCACGGAAGCGGCCGGCCTCGACTTCGCCTTCTAAATCGCGATGCGTCGCGGCGATGACGCGCACATCGACCTTAATTGTGCGATTGCCGCCGACCCGTTCCATTTCGCCTTCCTGCAATACCCGCAGCAGCTTGGACTGAAAAGCAGCAGAGACTTCGCCGACTTCATCGAGAAACAGCGTGCCGCCGTCGGCCTGTTCGAAGCGGCCTTTGCGCTGCACGATGGCACCGGTGAAAGCGCCTTTTTCGTGGCCGAACAGTTCACTTTCGAGCAAATTTTCTGGCAGGGCGGCGCAGTTGAGTTTGACGAAGGGCGCTTTGGCGCGCGGGGAGTTGTAATGAATGGCGTTGGCAATGAGTTCCTTGCCGGTGCCGGTTTCGCCACGAATCAACACCGTGGTGTTCCATTTGGCGACTAGGCGCGCTTGTTCAAACACCTGTCGCATCGGCTGGGTATGGCCGATGATGTTGCCGAAGCCATATTGCCCGCGCACGGTTCGGCGCAAGGTATCGCGCTCATCGGTCAGTTCTTGCCGTTCTTTCTGCACATCGGCGGAAAGGCGCACGGTCTGGCCGATCAAGTTGGCGACCATCTCCATGAACTGGGTGTATTCATCGAGCAAAACCTCGGCTCCTTCTGCGGTCTGCGCAGCCAGTACGCCGACCACTTGACGGCCGCTCCGTATCGGTACGCCAACGAAACCACGCTTCGGGTCGTAAAGACCAAGCTTACTGAGAAAGCGCGGCTCGTCGGCGATGCATTCAAGGGCAATGGGCTCGCCATCTGCCAAAATCATGCCGACGACACCTTCGCCGGGACGGTAGCGGATTTCCTCGGTGAACACGCCGGCCAAACCATGCGCGACAAAGACCTGCAGTTCGCCGGTTTCCGGTTCTACCAAGCTGACCATGCCGCTTTCCATGCCGACGCCGTCATGCAATACACGCAGTACGGCGACCAGGGTTTCCTTTAGATCAAGTGAGCGTGATAACACTTGGCTCACCTGATAAAGCGTCTCTAGCTCGGTGCGCAGCAATTCCAGTTCAAGTTCGTTGCGTCCCGCATCTATGGGGTGATTCATCGCAGTCTCCTTGCGCAAGGTAGTTGCACGCGCACACGGCAGCCATCGCGGTAGGTCGGGTCGATGTCGATCAAGCCGCAATGACGGGCGACCGTGTCCTGCGCCATGCTCAAGCCCATGCCAACATGGCCGCGCTCGGTGCCCTTGGTGGTAAAAAATGGCTCAAACACCTTGTAGCGCCATTCGGCCGGAATGCCGGGGCCGCTGTCTTCCAGCAGCACTTCAACATGGTCGGGATGCGGCAGCGTTGCCAGGCGAATAACACGATCACGC
>CAYWXO010000131.1:1797-9342 GCA_964462255.1 uncultured Thiobacillus sp.
TGAGCACGCAGCTGAGCACAAGGACGACGTTCATTGATCGCTTCGATTGCATTCGCCAGCAAGTGGCGGAACAGCGCGGCGATCTGCGTTGCGCCGCCGGGAACTGCCGGCAGATGCGCGGCCGGTTGCCATTCGATGACCACGTTTGCCGCGAGCAATAGCGCGGTACTCATCTTCAGCACGTCGCGCAGCACATCGTTCAGGTTCAACGGCTGCATCGCTTCTGCATTGGCGTCTGGCATGCAGGCGCGCAGCGTATCGAGCGCGGCGCGGCTATCACTCAACGCTGCCTCCAACGTGGTGTCGAGGCCATCTTCGATTAAGCCATCGCTACCGTTTCCCTTGCGCCGTTCCAGCAAACGCACCGCTGCCGTCATCGTATTAAGCGGGCCTTCCAAGCGAAAGATCGCACCGGCCAGCGTCTCGCGCAGGCCTTGGATGCGCGCCTGCTCGGCCAACAAGGCGGCGAGGCTGTTGATGCGGATCGCTTCCTGCTGCTGTTTAAGCGCGCTGATGTCCTGCGCGGTCAGCAGCAGATAGTGGTGCCGGGTCGATTGGTAGAAGGCGTCGGCGCTGGCATCTTGCTCATCAAACCAAGAAATCGCGCAGGCAAACCAGTGCGCTTTTTGGCTCGCGCCCGCCACCTGCACTTCGCAATTGCGGATGCTGCGGCGGCTGGCACGCGCGTTATCGAACGCCTCGCCCATTTGCTCACGCAAATGCGTCAGCAAGAGCGAAGCGGGTTCGCGGCCCAATTCACCGATCAGCTTTTTATATTCCTGGTTATCCAGCACGACATGATCATGCTCATCGAGCAGGCAAATGGCGACTTGAGCGGCATCGATCACCGATTCGATCACCGCTTTCTGGTTCTGCACTTGCCGTTCCAAACGATGCACTTCGGTGATATCGCGATGCATGCCAAGGAAATGGCTGGTTTCACCGTGCACGTCAACCACCGGCGTGATGGTGAGATCGGCCAGATAGCGGCTGCCATCATGGCGGCGGTTAACCAGCAGGCCGTTCCAGGCGCGCTGCCGCTTCAGTTGCGCCCATAGCGTTTCATAAACCCGCTTGGGCGTGACCTTATAAGACAGCAAGGACTGATTGTGGCCGCGGAGTTCAGCCGCGCTATAACCGGTTACGCGCTCGAACGCCGGATTGGCGTAAACAATGTTGGCCTTGGTATCGGTAATTGAAATAGCCAGCGCGGCCTGCTCAACGGCTTGGCGAAAAACGTGCGGCGGGAGTGGGGTCTGTGCGGACATGGCGGTCTTCAAAGCAGGAATTGATGAAGACTTACGCAATATTCATGCCAAGACCGCATTAAAAATCAAAGCCGACCCCAACGCCTGTATGAGTTGATTGGGGCGGCTGTCCGGCAGCGCGCTTGTCGCATTTCTTACATAACAGGCGCTATCGCCCCATCCGTGACAGGCCACTTTCGCACCAAAGCAGCGCGAGGGGGGGCGAGTGGGTCCTGAATTGGCCCTGAATGGGTCCCAACCCCCCTGATTTTGCGTCGTCCGCAGCGTTCGGCACGATTTGTTACGGTTTGTCAAAGTTTCGCACGGCTTGGCACGGCCCTTGCAATGCAGGGCATAGGAGACTAAATCCATGAGCGAATACCTGTTACTGCTACTCGGCACGGCCCTGGTCAACAACGTTGTCCTGGTGAAATTTCTCGGTCTATGCCCTTTGATGGGCGTGTCCAAAAAAATGGACAGCGCGCTCGGCATGGGCATGGCGACGACCTTCGTGCTAACCCTGGCCGCCGCCGCATCCTGGATGCTGGAGCACTGGCTGCTGCAGCCGCTCGACATCGGCTATTTGCGCATTTTGGCGTTCATTTTGGTTATCGCCAGCACGGTGCAATTTACCGAGCTGGTCATACGCAAAACCAGTCCTGCGCTTTATCAAGTGCTCGGCATCTACCTGCCGTTGATTACGACTAACTGCGCAGTGCTTGGCGTGGCGCTGCTCAATGTGCAAGAAAAACATTCTTTCGCGCAGAGCCTGACTTTCGGCTTTGGCTCGGCGCTGGGCTTCACGCTGGTACTGCTGCTGTTCGCCGGGCTGCGCGAACGCTTGGCGCTGGCGCAAACGCCGGCGGCATTCACCGGCGCGCCAATCGGCTTTGTTGTGGCGGGCCTGCTGTCGCTCGCCTTCATGGGTTTTGCCGGACTGGTCTAGGAGAAAGCGATGCTTGCCGCTCTGTTAAGTTTTACTGTACTGGGTTTAGCCCTTGGCCTGGGCCTGGGTTATGCCGCCATCCGCTTGAAAGTGGAAGGGAATCCGCTGGTCGAGGAACTGGAAACCCTGCTGCCTGGCTCGCAATGTGGTCAATGCGGCTACCCCGGTTGCGCCCCCGCGGCACAGGCGCTGGCGGACGGCAGCGCCCCGATCACCCTCTGCCCGCCTGGCGGCCTGGCGGTGATCGAAGCCTTGGCTGCCAAGTTGGGTGTGGAAGCTGATCTTACCGGCGTCGAAGATAGCGGGCCGCAGGTGGCAGAAGTGCTGGAAGACCTCTGTATCGGCTGCACCAAGTGCTACAAGGTGTGTCCGACCGACGCCATTATGGGCGCGGCGAAACAGATTCATGCGGTGTTCAGGGAGGCCTGTACCGCCTGCGGCAAGTGCGTTGACGTGTGTCCCACCGAGGCCACGCGCATGGTTGCGCTGCCGGCGACATTGCAAGGCTGGTACTGGTCGCGGCCGGAGGTGACGCTATGAAATTGTTCAAATTCCGCGGCGGTGTGCATCCGGAGGGGCGCAAAGACCTTTCCGCCGAGCCGCCCATACGCAAGCTACCGCTGCCAGAACATCTGTTTGTGCCGTTGCAGCAGCATGTCGGCGCAGCAGCGCGGCTTGGTGTCAGCGTGGGCGAATTCGTCAAGAAAGGCCAGTTGCTGGCCAGCAGCGTTGGGCCGGTCTCTGCGCCGGTGCATGCGCCCACCTCCGGCCAAGTCATCGCCATTGGTGATTTTCCCGCTGCGCATCCCTCTGGCCTGCTCATGGCTACGCTGACACTCGCCGCCGACGGCAAAGATGAATGGCTGGACGCGAATCTGCCGGCCGATCCCTTCACCCTTTCACCGGCTGAAATCGCAGTGCGCGTCGGCGCGGCCGGCATTGTTGGCCTGGGGGGTGCCGCTTTCCCCTCGGCGGTGAAACTGAATCTGTCGCGCAACAGCGAAGTGCGCACGTTGATCATGAATGGCGGCGAATGTGAGCCGTATCTGACTTGCGATGACCGCTTGATGCGCGAACGTGCCAGCGACATCATCGAAGGCATCCGCCTGATTCGCCATGCCACCGGTGCGCAGGACATATTGCTCGGCATTGAAGACAACAAGCCCGATGCCATTGCCGCGATGAAAGCCGCCGCAGTCGGCACGGAAGTGCAGGTGGTGCCGGTGCCGGCGCGCTATCCGATGGGCTCCGAGAAACAGATGATTCAAGTGCTCACCGGCCAGGAAGTGCCGGCGGGCGGGCGGGCGGCGGATATCGGCGTGCTGGTGCATAACGTCGGCACGGCTTACGCGGTGCAACAAGCCTTGCGCCTGGGGCGGCCCCTGGTTTCGCGCATTATCACGGTCAGTGGCGGCGCGATTACCGCCCCCGGTAATCTGGAAGTGCCGCTCGGCGCGCTGGCGGCGGATTTGGTGCGTGCCTGCGGCGGCCTGCGCGAAGCTGCTGCTCGCTTAGTGCTGGGCGGGCCGATGATGGGCACGCAGTTGTCGCATCTGGACGTGCCAGTGGTCAAAGGCAGCAGCGGCGTTCTGGCTTTGACCAACGCGGAAGTTGAGCAAAACCGTCCCGGCCCGTGCATCCGCTGTTCTAGTTGCGTACGCGCTTGCCCAATGGGCCTGCTGCCGCTGGAAATGGCCGCCCGCATTCGCGTTGGCGACCCGAACGGCGCAGTAGATTGGGGCCTGAAAGACTGTATAGCCTGCGGCTCCTGTGCCTATGTCTGCCCATCGCACATCCCACTGGTGCATTACTTCAACCACGCCAAAGGCGACCTGGCGGCACGCGAACGCATGAAGCTGAAGAACGAGGCCACGAAGAAGCTGGCCGACGAACGCAACGAACGCATGGCGCGCATCGTGCGTGAACGGGAAGAAGCCGCTCGGCAGCGCGCAGCCAGAAAAGCCGCCGCTGAGGCTGCCAGGAAAGCCGCCGCACAACCCCAGGAGGCGTCAGCATGAGCATACCTATGACGCACTCTCCGCACGCCCATGCGCCTACCCGCGTCAACCAAGTCATGGCCACGGTGATGCTGGCGCTGATGCCGGCGACGCTGTTTGGCTTCTGGCTGTATGGCTGGCCGGCGATCAATCTTTGGCTGGTCTCGCTGGCAGTAGCCGTGCTGGCCGAAGCCATTAGCTTAAAAATTATGCGCCGACCGGTGCGCAGCGCGCTGTTTGACGGCTCGGCCTTGCTCACCGCTTGGCTGCTGGCGTTGTCGCTGCCGCCGTGGGCACCGTGGTGGCTGGCGGCGGTGGGTTCACTGTTCGCCATCGTTGTCGCCAAGCAAATCTTTGGCGGCCTTGGCCAGAACCCGTTCAACCCTGCCATGGCGGCGCGGGTGATGCTGTTGATCTCTTTTCCGCTGGAAATGACCCGTTGGATCGCGCCGCTGCCGATCACTTCGCTGGCTGCACCGGGTTTCCTCGATGGTTTGGCGATCACTTTTGCCGGAGGTATGTATGGTGATGTGTCTATTGATGCCGTCGCCAGCGCCACCGTGCTCGGCCAGGTTAAGACTGACCTCGGCCGCTGCATGGACTTGGCGATGATTCTGCCTAACGTTTATCACCCCGGCGAGATGGCTTGGGGGGCCTGGGGTCAGCGCGCCGGCAGTTTGGGCGAGACGGCTGCTGGGTTGCTGCTGCTCGGTGGCCTCTTCTTGCTCTGGCGGCGCATCATTACATGGCACATTCCGCTGGCGATGCTGGCTGGTGTCGCACTGCCGGCGCTGTTGGCGAATCTGCTTGCCCCCGACCAATATCCCGACCTGGCCTATCACTTGCTGTCCGGCGGCGTGATCCTGGCCGCGTTCTTTATTGCCACCGACCCGGTTTCCAGCCCTAACTCGGCTAGCGGCCAACTGGTGTTTGGTTTCGCCTGCGGTCTGCTGACCTGGATTATTCGCACCTGGGGCGGCTATCCGGAAGGCGTCGCCTTCGCTGTCATGCTGATGAATGCCGCCACGCCGGTGATCGACCGCTATTGCAAACCCCGTATCTACGGTCGTAACCGCAAGGGTGTGGCGCTGACGCCAGGGGGGCTGAAATGAAAACACAAAAAATAAACCTTGCCACGTTGCGCGGCAAACTTGGCTACCAAGGCGCGCTGCTGGCTGCCGCGGCGCTAATCACCACCGCCGCACTCACGTTGGCTGCGCAGGCCACCGGGCCGGCCATTGCCGCAGCCGAAGCGCACGACTTGCAGCAATCGTTGCGCCAAGTGCTGCCGGGCAGCTATGACAACGACTTACTCAAGGACACCCTCGTGCTGCCCGGTCCAGAGGGCGATTTGACGGTGTATCGCGCTCGTCGCGCCGGCCAGGTTGAAGCGGTGGTGTTTCAGGTGATCGGCAAAGGTTACGCCGGCCGCATTGTCTGCATGATGGGCGTGGATAAAGCCGGCCACTTGCTGGGCGTGCGCGTGATCAAACATGCTGAAACGCCCGGCCTGGGCGACAAAATCGAACCGGCCAAGTCAGACTGGATACATGACTTCGTCGGCAAATTCCTCGGTGAGCCGCCGCCGGAACAATTTGCCGTGCAAAAGGATGGCGGCGTGTTCGATCAGTTCGCCGGCGCAACCATTACGCCGCGCGCTGTGGTGAATGCGGTCAAAGGCGGGTTGGAATTCTTCGCCCGCGAGCAAGCCCACTTACTCGAATGAGAGGAGTCAAAGCATGACCTACGCCCGCATTGCTAAAGACGGTTTATGGAACAACAACGTGGTGTTCGCTCAAATGCTGGCGCTCTGCCCGACGCTAGCGGTCACCGGCACCGCCACTAACGGCCTCGGCATGGGGCTGGCGACCACCGCCGTCCTGCTCGCCGCCAACGTGCTGATTTCCGCCCTGCGCCATTTCATTAGCGCTGAGGTACGTATTCCGATCTACATCGTATTCATCGCCACGTTGGTTACCTTGGTTGATATGCTGCTCAACGCTTACGCGCATGACCTTTACAAAGTGCTCGGCTTGTTCATCGCGTTGATCGTGGTGAACTGCGCCATCCTCGGCCGCGCGGAATCGTTCGCCTCAAAAAACGGCGTGCTGCCTTCCGCCATGGATGGTCTGATGATGGGCTTGGGCTTTACCTTTGCGCTGGTGCTGATCGGCGGCGTGCGCGAGGTGCTCGGCAGCGGCACCCTCTTCGCGCAGGCGCATCTGTTGTTGGGCGAGTCTTTTACCTTCCTCGAAACCACGCTGATTCCGAATTACCCAGGCTATTTGCTGATGATTTTGCCGCCTGGTGGCTTTCTCGTCGTCGGCTTCCTGCTTGCCGGCAAGCGCGTGCTTGATCAGCGCATGGCTGCAACCACTGCTTAATCATCAGGGAGAACACACGATGCAAATCGCCGTCGCCTATTCCGAACCGGCGCAACAAGTTTGGTTGCGCATCGACGTGCCGGAAGATGCCACGCTGGAACAGGCCATTATTAAATCCGGCATCCTGCGCCAGTTCCCCGACATTGATTTGACCGAACGGCAAGTTGGCATCTTCGGCAAATTGGCCAAACTCGACGCTGCGCTGAAGCCCGGTGACCGCGTCGAAATTTACCGTGCCATCACCGCTGACCCGGCTACCGTGCCGCGCCGGCAAATGGAAGATGAAGATGACGAGGATTGAGGACAGTTGCTGCCTCATTTGAGGGCACTTGAGGATACGCTGCACCGACAGCAGGGCGTTGGGGCGGTGATTGAAGAGGTGTTGCGTGTGTTGAGGGGGGCGCTATTTGCGGCACACTTTTTGCTTTGTTCTGCCTGGTTTTCTGGCATTTTCTTCCAAGCAAAAGGATCTTTTTATGAGCACACTGCATTTCATAGGCGGCGAAAAAGGCGGCGTTGGTAAATCGCTGGTTTCGCGTTTGTTGGCACAATATCTAATCGACCGCGAGCTGCCCTTTCTCGGCTTCGACACGGATAAATCGCACGGCGCGTTGCTGCGCTTTTACGCGGATTTCACTTCACCGGTAATCATCGATCGCTATGAAAGCCTCGACCAGATCGTCGAAGCTGCGGTCGCACAACCCGACCGACGCATTGTGGTTGATCTTGCTGCGCAGACGCATCAGTTTCTTAGTGATTGGATCGAGGATTCTGGCTTGCTGGATCTAAACGATGAATTAGGCGTTTCTTTGGTGTATTGGCATGTGATGGACTCAGGGCGCGATTCGGTTGACCTGCTGCGGCAATTATTGGATCAGTTTGGTGGCCGCCTGCAATTGAACCTGGTACTCAACGAAATCCGGGGCGACCGTTTTGATATCTTGACCGCCTCCGGCCTGCGTGAACGCGCC
>CAYWXO010000132.1:0-9327 GCA_964462255.1 uncultured Thiobacillus sp.
AATACCCTCGGCGTCGGCTTCGGCTGGCTAGCCGCACAGCTAATATTCCGGCACCACAGCCGCTTCTCCGCATGAACGTACAGATTGCAGCACGCGCCATCCTGGCCGAATGTTCCGTCGCTGACAAAGTGGCCGGCGCGACAGCGCTATGGGCCAACTGGCAAGCGAATACGCTGACGTGCTCATGCACGTCTTCGCCTGCTGAGGCCGCTGTGTTCACCAACAACGCCGGCATTCCCGATCGACCGCCACTGGCTCCCCCCAACCAAATGCCGCGCCGGCAATTGAATGGGCCAGAAAATCATGCCGCACTGATCCACGCGCTCGCGCATATCGAGTTCAATGCCATCAACCTGGCGCTGGATGCCGTGCAGCGCTTCTCCGACTTACCGGCAGCATTTTATGGCGACTGGCTGCGCGTGGCGGCGGAAGAAGCCTATCACTTCAGTTTGCTGCGCGATCACTTACAGCACCTAGGTAAAGACTATGGCGATTTTCCAGCACATGCCGGCCTCTGGGAAATGGCCGCAAAAACCGCGCACGATCCGCTGGCGCGCATGGCACTGGTCCCGCGTCTGCTGGAAGCGCGCGGCCTTGATGTCACGCCGGATATTCAACGTAAATTACGCGGCTATGGCGATACCGCCGGTGCCGATATTCTCACCCTCATTTTGCGCGACGAAATTGGCCACGTTGCCACCGGCAACCGCTGGTTTCGCTACCTGTGCGCGCAGCGAGGTCTTGAGCCCGAAACCACGTTTCAAACACTGCTCGCCACCCCCGGCGTCCCCAGACCTCGCCCACCGTTTAACACTGCAGCCCGTCTGGCCGCCGGCTTTAGTGCCGACGAATTGAATGCGCTCAATAACGGCAAAAAACCCGCGGCAGCAACTTGCCCGCAAACGACTGCGCAGGCATAATCTCGCCCCTCTTAGCGGTTTCATTTCACATATATTTCATTGATTCAGGGGGAATGGGCATGTCTCACCCGACGGCCTCGTCTCTTCTTAACCGGACAAGCCCGGCCCTGCCCATCGATTGGTATTTCGATGCCAAAATTTACGCATTGGAGCAGGAACACCTTTTCAAACGTGGCGCAAATTATGTCGGCCACGAGCTCATGACGCCTAATCAAGGCGATTTTCATGTGCTCGATTGGCTGCATGGCGGCGGCAAAATGCTGGTCAACAACAGCCCGGATAGCGCCAAACGCATTGAATTGCTGTCCAACGTCTGTCGTCATCGTCAAGCGCAAATGTTGCAGGGCCGCGGCAATGCCAAGCACATCGTCTGCCCGTTCCATCGCTGGACTTACGATACGCAAGGCCAGCTCATGGGCGCGCCGCATTTTCCCGGCAACCCATGTTTGCATCTAAATAAAACGCGGCTATCAAACTGGAATGGTCTGTTGTTTAGCGGTCCGCGCGACATTCACACCGATCTCGCCCACCTCGGCGTTGCGGCTGACATGAATTTCACCGACTACATTTACGACAGCACGCAAATTACCGAATATAAATTCAACTGGAAAACCTTCATTGAAGTTTACCTAGAAGATTACCACGTTGTTCCCTACCATCCCGGCCTCGGAAACTTCGTTAATTGCGATGAGCTAAAGTGGGAATATGGCGAGATGTACTCGGTACAAACGGTCGGCGTGCAAGACCATCTGGCCTCACCCGGCAGCGCGGTTTACAACCGCTGGCATCAGCAAGTCAAACGCTATCGTGACGGCAAAGATCCAGCCCATGGTGCCATCTGGCTAACCTACTACCCGGCATTAATGGTTGAGTGGTATCCGCATACCCTAGTGGTTAGCAATATCGTACCGACCGGCGTTGACTCCTGCTTGAACGTGGTCGAATTCTTTTATCCGGAAGATATCGCCTTGTTCGAACGCGAATTTGTCGAAGCGGAACAAGCTGCCTACCGTGAAACCGCCGTCGAAGACGATGATATTTGCTACGGTATGCAAAAGGGACGCAAGGCGCTGTACGAACAAGGCCTGAGCCAATCCGGCCCCTATCAATCGCCGATGGAAGATGGCATGGTGCATTTCCATGAATGGTTACGGCGCATGATAGAACCGCATCTGTAAATTAAATCTGCGCACTGCCCACGTGAATTACGACGCCATTCTCCCCGCGCCTTTTGGCGCGCTCGGCGTTCGCCTTGACGGTGATTGCCTGATTGGTTTGGAATTTTTGCCGCCAGGTACACCACACAGTACCTCACCACAAAGCACCGCTATTGACACCATCAGTGCCGAGCTTGACGCGTACTACGCCGACGCAAAGCATCATTTCAAACTGAACTATGTCGCCAGCGGCAGCCCATTCCGACAAAAAGTCTGGCACCACCTGCTTAGCATTGCTGCCGGCCAAACACGTAGTTATGGCGATGTGGCGCGCGAACTGAACAGCAGCGCCCGCGCCATCGGTCAAGCCGTCGGCGACAATCCTGTCCCCATCCTGATTCCCTGCCATCGCGTCATTGCAGCGCAAGGAAAACTTGGTGGCTTCATGCATCACCGCAGCGGCTTCTCGCAAGACATCAAACGCTGGCTACTCGCGCACGAAAATGCCTACTAATGCCGCCGCCACCGCAGAGTTGGATCGCTTTTGCGACGCACTCTGGCTAGAAGATGGCCTGGCAGCGCATTCCCTGGAAAGCTATCGACGCGATCTATCGCAGCTATTTCTCTGGCTACACGAAAAAAACACCGCGCCGGATCAAGCCCAACGCAGCGACATCGAACTGTTTCTCGCGCATCGCACGCTCGATGAAAACATCGCCGCACGCAGCCTGGCCCGCCAACTCACCGCCATCAAACGCTACCAACGTTGGTTGTTACGGGAAGGCCGCCGCGCCGACGACCCCACACTCAGCATTGATCCCCCGCGCCTCCCCAAACCCTTACCCAAAACCTTATCTGAAAGCCAAGTTGAAGCCTTAATCAACGCGCCGGATATCGAAACGCCACTTGGCCTACGCGACCGCGCCATGCTGGAAGCACTTTACGCCGCCGGCTTCCGCGTCTCAGAGCTGGTCAACCTGCCGCTCGCCGCCGTCAGTTTGACTGATGGCGTCGTGCGGATCATGGGGAAAGGCAGCAAAGAACGACTCGTTCCCTTAGGCGAAGATGCGCAAGACTGGATCAAGCGTTACGCCTTGGAAGCACGGCCGATGCTGTTGAAAGGGCGCAGCAGTGCAGCCCTTTTCGTCACCGAACGCGGCGGCGCGATGACCCGGCAAATGTTCTGGTTCCTGATTAAGCGGCACGCACTCACCGCCGGCATTCAATCGACGACGTTATCGCCGCACACCCTGCGCCACGCCTTCGCCACCCACCTACTCAACCATGGTGCCGACTTACGCGTAGTACAAATGCTGCTTGGACATACCGACATTGCCACCACACAGATTTATACGCACGTAGCAAAAGAACGACTCAAAGCCCTACACGCCCAACATCATCCCCGTGGCTAACTTACTTAATAAATAAACTTATGTTCAATCCTAGCCGTGACCAAGTGCGCGATTTTTTCTTTGCCACCTGGCAAAAATATCAAGCGCAACAAAACCTGACCGATCTTGAAAAAATCGCGCTGCAACATATCGCCACGCACCCGGAATACCACAAAATTCTCGAACAACCGGAACGTTACCAGCAGCATGACTGGCGACCGGAAACGGGCGAAACCAACCCCTTTTTGCATCTTTCCATGCACCTGTCGATTAGTGAGCAACTCTCCATTGACCAACCCATCGGCATCAAAAATCGCTATTTATCCATGACGGAAAAACACGGTGATGAACACGCCGCACAGCATGAGGTGATGGATTGTCTCGCCGAAATGATCTGGCAAGCACAACGCAACAATCAGCCGCCTAATGCACAGGCCTACCTTGAATGCCTGGATAAAAAATGTCATTCCTAAAACACGAACGCTTCGATAACTTCCTCGCCTGCAATCTCTGGCTCTACCAATTTCTGCCGTTTTTGAAGTGGCAACACCGCGTCAATCAAGCCAGCATGAAAGCGGATGGCATCGCCGGACTTACCGGCGCGCTCATCGTCTTGCCGCAAGCCGTCGCCTTTGCCACTATCGCCGGCCTGCCGCCAGAATACGGCATTTACGCGGCCATGGTCCCAACCATCATCGCCGCCTTATTCGGCTCAAGCTGGCATCTAGTCTCCGGCCCTACCACCGCCATTTCCATTGTCGTATTCGCCTCAGTGTCTCCGTATGCCGACCCTGGCAGCCCTGAATTTATCGGCATGGTACTCACCCTTACCTTCCTCACCGGCCTGTTTCAATTAATCATGGGCTTGGCCAAAATGGGCGCACTGGTCAATTTCATCTCACACACCGTCGTCATTGGTTTTACTGCCGGTGCAGCCTTACTTATTGCCGCCAGCCAAGTGAAAAACTTCTTCGGCCTCGACATCGAACGCGGCGCGCCCGCTTATGAAGTTGTGCGGCAACTGCTGATTCAAATCGGCAATGTCAACCCTTACATCGTTACCGTCGCACTGGTGTCTCTCATTTCCGGCTTATTAGCGCGCAAATACCTCAAACAGATTCCGTATATGATTGTTGCGATGGTGATCGGCGGCATCGTCGCCGCCATTCTGGATGCCAATTTCGGCAATGACATCACCGGCATTAAAACGGTCGGCGCGCTCAGCGCCAGTTTGCCGCCTTTCTCCATGCCCGATTTCTCGTTGGCCACGCTCAACAACACCTTCTTCTCGGCGCTGGCCGTCACCGTCCTGGCCTTGACTGAAGCCGTCTCCATCTCGCGCTCCATCGCCATCAAATCGGAACAACACATCAACGGCAATCAGGAATTCATCGGCCAAGGCCTCTCCAACCTGCTCGGCAGCTTCTTTTCCGCTTACGCCTCCAGCGGCTCGTTCAATCGCAGCGGGGTCAATTACGAGTCGGGCGCACGCACGCCTTTAGCTGCGGTGTTTTCCTCACTGATCCTACTCATCGTATTGTTTTTAGTCGCGCCGCTGGCCGCCCATTTGCCCATTCCAGCCATGGCCGCGGTGCTATTCCTGGTCGCTTGGAACCTGATCGATTTTCACCATATCGGCACCATCCTGAAAGCCCACCGCGAAGAAGCCGTTGTGCTGGGTGTCAGCTTTTTCGGCACGGTGATTGATCTAGAAAAAGGGATTTTCATTGGCATTGTCACCTCGCTGATTTTCTACCTGTCACGCACTTCAAAACCCGCCATCCGATCACTGATTCCTGATGCGAGCGACCGCGACAACCCACGGCGTAAATTCATCGTCGAAACGGGTGCCGAACCCGATTGCCCCCAGTTAAAAATCTTGCGCCTGGAAGGCTCCATTTTTTACGGTGCGGTTGACCACATTCAACAAACCCTGGTGGCGGTGGACGAACACGTACCCAGCCAAAAACATCTACTGCTGTTTTCCAAGGGCATCAACACCATCGACCTAGCCGGTGCTGAAATGATCGCGCATGAAGCCATCCGCCGGCGCAAATTCGGCGGCGCACTCTACTTATGCGGCGTGCGCGAAGCCACCTGTGACATGCTGAAAAAAGGCGGCTACGAACGGGATATTGGCGCAGAAAACGTCTTTGCCCATAAACCCGATGCCATCAGCGGCATTTACCCCCGGCTTAACACTGAGCTCTGCCGCACCTGCAAATCACGCATTTTCCGCGAATGTGTAGCGGAACTGCCTAACGGTGAAGCCCGCCCTGCCGATGAAGTCATCCCCCTACCTGATGTGCCGAACAAAGGCTATCAACGCCTCACTCAAATTATCGCGCGCAGCGGTGATAACGGCAGCACAGGCTTAGCCAATGGCCGGCGCATGGCCAAACATGCCCCGCGCATCGAAGCGATCGGTGCGGTAGAAGAACTAAATAGTCAAATCGGCGTATTGATCGACACCGCAATGTCAGAAGAAAACCGTAATGTGCTACGCAACATCCAGCATGATCTATTTAATCTAGGCACCGAGTTGGCATGGCCAGAAGTCTCCCAAATCGATAACGACCATCTTTTGACGCTAGACCAAACCCTGCTTCAACTCAATGCTGGCTTACCGCAATTAACGGAGTTCATCCTGCCTGGCGGCACGCCCGCCGCTGCACAAGCGCATGTCTGTCGCGCAGTTTGCCGTCGCGCCGAACGTCGTGTGGCAAAACTGGCCGAGCAGGAAGGCCTTTCGCCGCAACTCATTCAATACCTTAACCGTTTATCTGAATTACTCTTAGTGCTTTCTCGCCGTATCAACCGCAACGCTGGCCAGCTCGAACCTGTCTTGCGCAGCAAGATCCTGCCTGAAGAATAAATCCGTTATAAATTAAATACTTTAAAGAGACCCCCATGCAAAATGCTGAATCCCCCGCCTTCCCTGACCATAAAATCATCCGCCGTAATGGCGTAGTGGTCGGTTTCGAACCCAGCAAAATTACCATCGCACTGACCAAAGCGTTCATCGCGGTCAATGGCAGTCAGGCCGCTGCCAGCGCCCGCATTCGTGTGGTAGTGGAAAACCTGACCGATAGCGTGGTCAGCGCCTTACTCCGCCGCCAGCCCCACGGCGGCACTTTTCATATCGAAGAAATTCAAGATCAGGTCGAACTGGCACTGATGCGCTCGGGCGAACACGAGGTTGCCCGCGCCTACGTGCTCTATCGCGAAAAACACAACGCCGAGCGCGCCAAAGAAAAACAGCAACAAGCGCTGGAACATACCTTGTTTTGCCTGGAAAACGGCGAACGCAGCCCGCTTGATCTCGATCATCTCACTGAAGTAATCAGCGCAGCCTGTGCGGGGCTGTTAGAAACCGATCCGCACGCCATTCTACAAGCGACACTGCGCGACATTTACGACGGTGTGCCGATGGACGAAGTGCGCCGTTCTCTTATTCTTTCTGCCCGTGCTTTAATTGAAAAAGACCCAGAATACAACTACGTTACTTCACGCTTACTGATGCACGCTATCCGGCGTGAAGTGCTGGGCGAAGAAGTCAGCCAACAGGCAATGACGACCCGTTATGCCGACTATTTTCAGGTCTATATCAAACAAGGTAGCGAAGCAGAACTTCTTAACCCGCAACTGCAGCAATTTGATTTACCCCGGCTGGCCGCCGCACTCGATGCCGAACGTGATCTGCAATTTCAATATCTCGGCCTGCAAACCTTATACGACCGTTACTTTCTGCACATCCAGGAACGGCGCATCGAACTGCCACAAGCCTTTTTCATGCGCGTCGCCATGGGCTTAAGCCTCAACGAAATTGATCGGGAAGATCGCGCCCTGGAATTTTACCAAGTGCTCTCCCGTTTTGATTACATGAGCAGCACGCCCACCTTGTTCAATGCCGGCACGCGACATTCTCAGCTGTCAAGCTGCTATCTCACCACGATCCCGGATGATCTGGACGGCATCTTCCAAGGCATCAAGGAAAACGCCCTCTTGCAGAAATATGCCGGCGGCATCGGCAACGATTGGACCCGCGTACGCTCGCTCGGCGCTTACATCAAAGGAACCAATGGAAAATCGCAAGGAGTTGTGCCATTTTTAAAAGTAGCCAACGATACCGCCGTCGCCGTCAACCAAGGTGGCAAACGCAAGGGTGCGGTGTGTGCCTTCCTGGAAACCTGGCACCTGGATATTGAAGAATTTCTTGAACTGCGCAAAAACACCGGCGATGACCGCCGCCGCACACACGATATGAACACGTCAAATTGGGTACCGGACCTATTCATGCAACGTGTCATGGAAAACGCTGAATGGACGCTGTTTAACCCGGCCGATACCCCCGATTTGCACGATCGCTTCGGCCGGGATTTTGCCAGCGCCTACACCCACTACGAAGACAAAGCCGCACGCGGCGAAATCACTGGCTACAAAAAAGTTGCTGCCTTAGGGCTATGGCGCAAAATGCTCTCCATGTTATTTGAAACCGGCCACCCATGGATCACCTTCAAGGATGCCTGTAACGTGCGTTACACCAACCAACATGTAGGCGTCGTGCACAGCTCCAATTTATGCACAGAAATTACTTTACACACTAACGATAATGAAATTGCGGTGTGCAACTTAGGTTCTGTCAATCTAGCCAATCACATCAAAGACGGTGCGCTTGACCACGACAAGCTGAAACAAACTATCCGCGTCGCCATGCGCATGCTTGATAACGTTATCGATATCAACTTCTATACTGTCGGAAAAGCCCGCAATTCTAACCTGCGCCATCGGCCTGTTGGTCTAGGCACCATGGCCTTCCAAGATGCCTTACACTTGCTGCGCATTCCCTACGCAAGCATGGAGGCCGTTGAATTTGCCGACCGCACGCAAGAAGCCGTTGCCTATTACGCCTACTCCGCCTCGGCTGACCTAGCGGAAGAACGGGGGCGCTACGCCACCTTCAAAGGCTCGCTGTGGAGCCGGGGTATCCTACCGCATGATTCAATGAAACTACTCGCGGCTGAACGTGGGGGCTACCTTGAAACTGACGGCAGCGAAACACTAGATTGGAACAGTTTACGCCAACGCATTTTAGATGTCGGCATGCGCAACTCCAATTGCCTGGCCATCGCCCCCACCGCCACCATTGCCAACATAGTCGGTGTTTCTGCCTCCATTGAACCGACCTACCAAAACCTATTCGTCAAATCTAACCTATCGGGTGAATTCACTGTCGTCAATCAATACCTGGTACGCGACTTGAAAGCACTTAATCTTTGGGATGAAGTCATGGTGGGCGATATTAAATACTTCGACGGCAGCCTGGCCAAGATAGACCGCATCCCGGCTGACCTGCGCGCACTCTACGCCACTGCCTTTGAAGTGGACCCCGCCTGGCTGATCGAAGCCGGTGCCCGCCGACAAAAATGGATTGATCAAGCGCAAAGTCTCAACCTCTATTTTCAAGGCGCTAGCGGCAAAAAGCTGGATGAAACCTATAAGCTCGCTTGGCTACGCGGCCTAAAAACCACCTACTACCTACGCTCTATGGGGGCGACGGCTGCCGAGAAATCCACCGGCAAAGGCGGCGAACTCAACGCCGTTTCCGCGCATAGCATCCCTCACCTACCCGAAGCTGAAATCGTCGGCCAAGCCTGTCATCTGCGTCCCGGTGATGCCGGCTTTGAGGACTGTGAGGCGTGTCAGTAAAGGTTAGCGTGGTTTCCGCCTCAAAACAGGAAAAAACCAGAGCTGTTGGACATCGCCAAGTTGATTCTCTGATCGGTCGAATTTCTAGTACCTTGGCGCGGGCAATCTTGAAGTCCTGGGTAATCTCAAAGATTCACATCAGGACATCGC
>CAYWXO010000133.1:0-9191 GCA_964462255.1 uncultured Thiobacillus sp.
CAAACAACACCGCCACGGCTTCCGGCGTATTGAAATCATCGTCCATCGCCGCCTTAAAGCGCATCGCATCCGATTGCGTCCAATCAATAGACAAATCAGGCAACACCACGCCGCGCAAGGCGGTATAAAAACGTGTCAACGCCGCTTTCGCATCATCCAGATGCTGATCGGAATAATTCAACGGGCTGCGGTAATGGGCGCGCAAAATAAAAAAACGCACCACTTCGGCATCGTATTGCTGTAACACCTCGCGAATGGTGAAGAAATTGCCCAAGCTCTTCGACATCTTCTCGTTATCGACACGAATAAAACCGTTATGCAGCCAGTAATTAACGAATTTGCACTCATGCGCACCTTCTGACTGCGCGATTTCATTTTCATGATGCGGAAACTGCAAATCCTGCCCGCCACCATGAATATCGAAATGCTTGCCTAACAAATCAGAGCCCATCGCGGAACATTCGATATGCCAGCCGGGACGGCCCGCCCCCCAAGGTGACGGCCAAAACGGCTCGCCCGCTTTCGCCGCTTTCCAAAGCACAAAATCCATCGGATCGCGCTTGTTCAGATCCACTTCAACGCGCTCACCGGCGCGCAAATCATCCAAAGATTTACCGGAAAGCTGACCATAAGTCGGAAAACTTTGCACCGCGTAATACACATCGCCATTAGCGGCAGCATAAGCGTGGCCACGCTCAATCAAACGCTGAATCATGTTCAACATATTGCCGACGTATTCCGTCGCGCGCGGCTCATGCTCGGGCGGTAACACGCCGAGTGCGGCGCTATCTTCGTGCATCGCGGCAATAAAACGATCGGTCAGCGCGCTGTAAGGCTCACCATTATCCTGTGCACGCTTAATGATTTTGTCGTCAATATCAGTAATATTGCGAACATAAGTTACCTGATAACCTGAACTACGCAACCAGCGTGTCACCATGTCGAACACCACCAACACGCGCGCATGGCCCAAATGACAATAGTCGTAAACCGTCATGCCGCAGACGTACATCCGCACCTGACCGGGCGTAATCGGCGTGAACACCTCTTTTTTGCGCGATAACGAATTGTGTAAGGTCAGCATCAGATTCCTCCTTTCTGCGGGTAGGTGTCCTTCAAACCAACCGCACGATTGAAGACGAATGTTTCACCCGGCCGATGATCGTAGCGATCGGCGCAGAAATAACCGAGACGCTCGAATTGATAGCGCGTTTCCGGGGCCGCGTCCTGCACGCAGGGTTCAATCCAGCCTTGCACCACTTGCAGCGAATCCGGATTTAAAAAGCTCAAAAAATCGCGATCTTTATGCGCATCCGGTTCCGCATCGCTAAACAAGCGCTCGTATAAGCGGATTTCCACCGGCTTGGCATGCAGCGCCGATAGCCAGTGAATCACCCCTTTAACCTTACGACCTTGCGGATTCTTGCCCAAGGTGTCGTGGTCGATACTGCAGCGTAGTTCAACCACCTTGCCGGCCGCATCACAAATGGCTTCGTCACATTTGATGACGTAGGAATAGCGCAAACGCACTTCGCCGCCCAAGGTCAAACGCTGCCAGCCGGCCGGTGGATTCGCGGAAAAATCGTCTTGCTCAACCCAGATTTCTTGGGAAATAAACACTTCCCGTTCGCCGAATTCCGGATGATTCGGATGAAAACCGGCACTGCGACTGGCGGTAACGCCCGCCTGATAATTAGTCAGTACGATTTTAAGCGGATGCACTACGGCCATCACACGCGGCACCTTGGTTTCCAAATCTTCACGTATGCAGCCTTCCAGCACCGCCATATCAATGACATTTTCTGACTTGGAAATACCGATACGGCGGGCAAACTCACGAATACCCGCCGGCGTATAACCGCGCCGACGCATACCGTGGATAGTCGGCATGCGCGGATCATCCCAGCCGTCCACCAAACCTTGCGTGACCAGTTGATTTAGCTTGCGCTTACTCGTTACGGTGTAATGCAATTCGAGGCGAGAAAACTCGATTTGCTGCGGATGCGACGGCACCGGCAATTGATCCAACACCCAATCGTACAGCGGCCGATGGTTTTCAAATTCCAGCGTACACAACGAATGGGTGATGTTTTCCAGCGCATCAGAAATGCAATGCGTGTAATCGTACATCGGGTAAATCACCCAAGCATCACCAGTGCGAATATGATGCGCACGCTTAATGCGGTACAGCACCGGATCGCGCAAATTGATATTAGGTGACGCCATATCAATCCTAGCGCGCAAGGTTTTGCTGCCGTCAGCAAATTCGCCCGCTTTCATACTGCGAAACAAAGCCAGATTTTCCGCTGGCGTGCGAGTGCGATAAGGACTGTCGCGCCCGGCCTGCGTCAACGTGCCGCGATAGTCACGCATTTCTTCCGGCGTCAAATCATCAACGTAAGCCAAGCCCTTTTCGATCAACACTTCTGCGTAGTCGTAAAGCGCCGGGAAATAATCGGATGCCCAGCGCACCGGCCCATGCCACTGAAAACCGAGCCATTGCACGTCTTCCTGAATGGCGAGCGCATATTCCTCGCTTTCTTTCTCGGGATTGGTATCGTCGAAACGCAGATTACATCCCCCCAGATAATCTTCCGCCAAGCCAAAATTCAAACAAATCGACTTGGCATGCCCGATGTGGAGATAACCATTCGGCTCGGGCGGAAAGCGTGTCGTAATGCTGCGATGCTTGCCGCTGTTGAAATCAGCCTCAATAACGGAACGTATAAAATGCTGGATGGGGGCGCTGGGATTGTTGTTAGAAGCTTGTTGACTCATGGGGCTAACTCATGGAGCGAAAAATAACGAAGAAGAAGAACGGAAGAGAAGGTAAAAATAGCCAAAACAACGGCAAATCGACGACAAACCATACATTGCAATGATTAGCATACAACGAGACTATTTTGAGATGCGGCGCGCGGAGGCTAGAATTCGCCGGTCCCGGCATCTTTTGCCACACCACTTGCCACATCATCACTTGCCACGTACAACCGCAAACCGCCGAAAAGAATAGCACACATGACCCTATCCCGTTTCTCACTTGCCTTCCTCATCGCCTATCTTCCCACCTTGGCATTCGGTGCCGCGCCCACTATTCAAGATGCCAACCAGGCATTCAGAATCGGTAACAACCAGGCCGCACTGGAAAAAGTTAATGGATTTTTGAAAAGTAATCCCAAAGACGCCCAAGGTCGCTTTCTCAAGGGTTTGGTGCTGACCGAACTCAATCGCCATAACGAGGCGATTAAAGTCTTCACCAGCCTGACAGAAGATTACCCGGAATTGCCCGAACCCTATAACAATCTTGCGGTATTGCACGCAGCGCAAGCGGACTATGAACGTGCCAAACATAGCCTGGAGATGGCGATACGCACTCACCCCAGCTATGCCACCGCGCACGAAAACCTGGGCGACATTTACGCCAAAATGGCCTCTCAAGCCTATGACAAGGCGCTACAACTCGATAAATCGAATACCTCCGCTCAGACCAAACTCTCGCTGATTCGCGACCTGTTCGGCCCACCGCCGCAACAACCGGAAGCGATCAAGACCGCGGAAGCCGAGAGCAGCAAACCCACCGGCAAACCCAGTGGCAAACCAGCTGCACCGATCACCGCCGCCACGCAAAAACCGGATGCGAAAGAAGTCAAACCGGTTGCTACCGGGCCTTCAACGCAACCCTCAGCGCAACCCTCAGCGCAGACCGCACGCGCCGAAGCCATCGAGCCGAAAGCACAGGTCGAACGGGTTATCCGCAGTTGGGTCGAAGCATGGAGCGCGCGTGATGCCGCTGCCTACCTGGCTTTTTATAGCGACAAATTCAAAACCCCCAATGGCGTTGAGTTTGCCGCTTGGGCAGAAGATCGGAAATTACGCGTGACGCGTCCCGAATACATCAACGTTTCGATTGATCACCTAAAAATCAAAACCAAAGGGAACTCTGCCCAAGTCAGCTTCAACCAACGCTACGAATCTAACATTGTGAAAGATTCCTCCAATAAAACGCTGACTTTACTGCGTGAAGGCACAACCTGGAAAATTACCCAAGAACGATGAATTGCTTGTTAAATATACTAACGCCTCCATTTTTGCGGCGAATCCTGGTCACTAGGCGCTTTGGGTTGATCTTGTTTGGGTTGGTTGTCATAAACCCGACGCAAGCAACGGAAATTGACGACAAAATTTCGCAACCCATTCTGCTGGCCGCCGCAGATACGGGGCGTTTTCTTTCGTTGCCAACGCTCTCTTCGCCCGATTCATTAATTTCAAAAGCGCTGCAGGATATTCGTGCCAGCCGCATGGATGACGCACTGAAGGAAGTTAATCGCGCCCTGGCCATTCGTCCGGACTTCAAACTCGCCCACCTGATTCGCGGTGACTTGTTGATGGCTCGTTCACGACCGCTCGCCGGATTGGGCTCAGTCAGCAAAGCCTCCAGCCAATCGCTTAACGATCTGCGTGATGAAGCGCGCGTGCGTTTGATGGGCCGAATTGATCAACCAGGCCTGGAAGAATTGCCCCGCCAGATTCTGCAACTGGCCCCCAGCCAGAAATACGCCTTGCTCGCCGACACGTCTCGGGCGCGAATCTATCTTTTTGAAAACATTGACGGTGTGCCCCACCTCAAATCCGACTTCTACATGACCATCGGAAAAAATGGCACCGACAAACAAAAAGAAGGTGACAAACGCACGCCGATAGGCGTTTACCAGATCATTCAACAACTGCCGCGCGCCAGCTTGGCCGATCTTTATGGCGATGGTGCATTTCCGCTCAACTATCCCAATGAATGGGATCAAGCACACAATCGTGGCGGTCACGGCATCTGGCTGCATGGCGTACCTTCCAATACCTACAGCCGCCCGCCCCGTTCAAGCGATGGCTGTGTGGTGGTCACCAACCCTGATCTAAAAGAATTGTCACGCTGGATCACCGTCGGCTCAACGCCACTCATCATCACTGATCGGACCGATTGGGTCTCCCGAGAAACGTGGCAACAAAATCGTGACCAATTACTTAATCAATTGCAGACCTGGGCAAATGATTGGGAAGCACGCGACCCCGACCGCCTGCTACGTCATTACAGCCAATCCATGACTGCGGGGGGCAACTCAGCGTGGGCGCAAAGCAAGCGTCGCAACATCCTCGACAAAAGCTGGATTCGCCTCAACCTGAGCGACGTTAGCCTGTTTCTTTACCCCGGTGGCGACGTGGCCTACACCGAATTCACCCAGCGCTACCACAGCGACAAACTTTCCAGCCTGACGCATAAACGTCTCTTTTGGCGGCAGGAACAAGGCGCTTGGCGCGTAGCTCTGGAAAAATCAAAAGACATCCCCACTTCCAGCACCCTTGCACAACGTTAAGGAAATCAATGAATTCGAACCGCCGTAAACTCGTTTTTTTCGCGCTTGCCACTCCCTTGCTGGGCGTTGCCGGCATTGCTGGAATCACCCATAGCGCCTCCAACAAATCTTCTGCTCTTGCCAAACGAAAGGTCAAAATGGTCAAACTACACACCAACTTCGGTCCCATCACGCTGCAATTGGATGCGAAAGCCGCCCCGGAAACCGTCGCCAATTTCATCCAATACGCGAAAGACGGCCACTACAATGGCACCATTTTCCACCGCGTCATTGATAGTTTCATGATCCAGGGCGGCGGTTTCACGCCCGATATGGAACAAAAACCCACGCGCGCGCCCATTCAAAACGAAGCGCAAAATGGCCTCAAGAACGTCAACTACAGTATCGCGATGGCACGCACGCCAGACCCGCACTCGGCCAGCAGCCAGTTTTTCATTAACATTGCTGACAATGCCTTCCTTGATTTCCGCTCAGCCAATGCACAAGGCTACGGCTATTGCGTCTTCGGCATGGTTACGGAAGGCAAGGATGTGGTAGATCGCATCCGCAAGGTCCGCACCGGGATGCGCGCTGGCCACCAAGATGTGCCGGTTGAAAATGTCATCATTGAAAGCGTTGAAGTCATCGAAGATTAAGGTTCTTAGTTTTAACTCAAGGCCGGAGTGAACTGAATACTCAACAGCACGCCGGCTTTTTTCACACTTTAAATTCACAAAGAGGGCGCAACTTGATGACCTCCTCGCCCATCTTTTTCATCGCTGACCTGCACTTAACGCCAGAACATCCTTCAACCGTTCAACTTTTTCACCGTTTTATCCAACAGCATGCGCCGCAAGCCCAAGCGCTCTACATTTTGGGAGATTTGTTTGAAACATGGGTCGGCGACGATGATCTGACGCACCCCTTCAACCAAGAAATCAGCGCGAGCCTAAAAGCACTATCAACGCAAAATGTTGAAATTTTTTTCATCGCCGGCAACCGCGATTTTCTAATCGGCCCGCGCTTTGCTCAAGCCACCGGGCTCACCTGCCTGCCCGATCCCAGCATCATCACCCTCTTTGGCACGCCTACCCTGCTGGCACATGGCGACAGTTTTTGTACCGATGACCTTGCCTATCAAAACTTTCGTCAACAAGTACGCACTGCCGCTTGGCAAAACACCTTTCTGGCCCAATCGCTCAGCCAGCGTCACGCCATCGCGGCCTCTATCCGCGCACGCAGCGAGCACGCAAAATCGGCTAAATCCATGGCCAGCATGGATGTCAACCACGCCACCATTGAAGCTGCGCTGACGGCTGCCGCTCACCATTCATCGAGCATCAAACGCATCATTCATGGTCACACGCACCAACCCGCGCGACATGAATATCAATATGCCGATGACGTTGTTGAACGCTGGGTCTTACCTGATTGGTATGAACAAGCAGGAAAATGCAACGCCGGCTACCTCATTTGTAGCGAAGCAGGCTGTCACCTCGCCAAATTGAGCTGATCGCCACGGCCCACCGTCCCCGTTAGTGGATCAGTCGGCAACTCAAACAAATCAGGCAACGCACGACGAAACTCATGGCGCTTATAAACACGGCTACGCGCATCCCAATAGCGTATCGCCAACGGAAAACCCAGCGCATATTCAACCCCCGCCTGTTGCACATTGACCGCCAAAGCACACGGCTCACGCAAATTTTCTGGTGTGCTAGACCAAGCAACAGCCTGATTCGCCGCCAACAAACGACGAAAATCGCGCAATAAACCCGCCTCTTGTTCCAGCATCGGCGCAGCCTTAAATTCAACGCACAGCGCATTATTCAATCGCACTTGACTCAAAACGCCCGACTCGGTGGGCATATTTTCCTGCGTGATCGTCCAATCTTTCGGCCAAAGCTTTTTATCAATTTTCCCCGGCGAAACACTGTTCAAGCGCTGATCCTGCGGCAAAACATGCCAAACTTTATTGGTCTGACGGTCAAACAGGATAAATCCCGCATTATCCTGACCGAAATCCATGCGCATTTTTTCTTCCATAATCAGAATCCGGCTGATGTAGGTCAGTTGCTCTGCCTCACGATCTTCAAACCGAATTTCAGTCATGAGCGGCGTCAAGGTAGGCGACAGCGTCAACTTGAGCGGCACCGGCTCAGCGAATAGCAAGCCCGACGACACCAGCCCCACCGCCAGCAAGCCAAGTCGCAAACAAACATTTTTCATCAATAAACTCATCTTCTCTGCCAAACAATTAAAGAAAAAAAAGCCCTTACAAGAAGGGCTTTTTCCAATTTGGCAACACAAACTAACGTCCGCCGCCAGCCACCTCAGTCAACGATTCGAGAATGATATTGGGGGCATCGACAATGCGCATGAAACTGCCCATGCCCACTGCAGGCCAGCCCAAAGCAATACGGAAGCGGGCAAAAAGGTGTTCGGCCTTGTTATTGACCACATAAATTTCATAAGGCAAAGCGGCGATATTATCAACGCCGGCTGATTTCACCCACCAGCCCTCACCTTCTTTCGGATCGTTCATCGCGACGCCAAAAACAGCGATTTGCTTATCCGGCATGATAATTTCGTAAACTTTGCTGGTGTTCGATGCGCCACGCGCCAAATTGGCTTGAATCGCTTTGACCGCATCTTCAAAAGTCAGATGCTCCATCAACACATTTTTACCCGATTCAAAACCTTCCATGCCAAACATATATTGGTAATCGGCCAAATCTTGACGATCGACATCGCCACCAAAAGGTTTGCCGGCTCCCAGCGCTTTGGCCAGCTTACCTTGTGTCACTTTGATAGTCTTTTCAGCCATCGGATACTGTTTACGGAAGTAAGCCCGCAACCAATATTCAAGGTTCATATAAGACACAGTGCCGTCCGATTTAACGCCAATCCGGATCGGAGCCCCCACAATATTGGTCCCGCCCAGCTTGTTCACTCTATCCAGCAAACCTTTATCCGTCACCACCAGAACACCGTAACCCGACAAACCGGCCGGCACATACTTACCAACCACCTTGAAACCGGCCTTGGTCAGCTTGGTTTCTACCTGATTCAAAACCGTTTGAACCTCTCCCGCAGGCAGCTTGCTTCCATAAAAGTAAGGGGACAGCGCCCAGGAAAATTGCGCAAAGCCAAACAGAAACAAGGCGACAAGGAATTTCCGCATATTGCACTCCATTGAAACATCAAGAAAAAAAGGCCGGTAAGCTGAATGCCTCCGGCCCCGTTATTTTATGCGTTAAAACTTAAAAACGCTTGCTGTACATGAGCTGCCAGTTGGTTTGACTGTGAGAAACCGTATAGCCAAAAGTAGAATTAGTCTGCTTAACATCAGCACCATGTTGCAGCGCAAAGTTGATATCAGACATTTTATCTAACGCATAACCCACACCAAAAGTGTAATGATCTTCAACGATAGCAGGGAACAAGTAATGCATTGTTGCATTAGGAATAGGGTTTTCAGCCATATTTAAACCAGCACGTAAAGTTAACTTCTCATTAACTTTGTAAGCGCCCCCTATTTGAAAAACGGTTTGGTCATCCCAGTTTTGCGGCATAGAGAAAGTAACCGCATCACCCATTGCAGAATAAGTCATAGTGAAGTTTTTCATGGCACTCTTCCAACCAATATGCTTGACATCAGCCGCAATCATCAAACTTGGCGTCACATCAACTGCAATACCGAAACCGTAAGTTTCCGGCCATTGAAAGTCAACGACCGTAATTTTTCCAGGCACAGTTTGAGTTGGATTACCCCCCGCATCAGTAACAATCATTGAAGCACTATTGACAGAGGTTTCCAAATCGCTAATTGAAGTCTTTGAATGA
>CAYWXO010000134.1:0-5856 GCA_964462255.1 uncultured Thiobacillus sp.
CCCCCTCACACGCCTGGAAAATCAGCGCGCTCAATGGTCAACTGGGCCAAGTAGAGCCGGCGGCATTGAGTCGCGGCACCGTATTTGAAGCACGCGATCTATTTTTCAACACGCCTGCCCGACGCAAATTCCTGAAAACCGCCAGCACCGAATACGCGCACTGCGACGAAGCCGTTCGGCGACTGGCGCTGGCGCATCCCGGCTGCACCTTTTCGCTGGCGCACAATGGCCGTGTTTCCCGCCGCTTTAGCGCCACCGACTGGCAAGCGCGCGCGCTGGAAGTCTTGGGGGAAGAATTTGCCGAGTCTGCCCGCACGCTGGAAGAAGCCGCCGGCCCACTGCGATTGTTTGGCTTGGCCGGCCTGCCCGCCTACTCACGTTCAGGCCGCGACGCCCAATTTCTCTTCGTCAACGGCCGCTTCGTGCGCGACAAACTGCTCAACCACGCCATCCGCGAAGCCTACCGCGATGTGCTGCATCACGAGCGACACCCCGCTTACGTGCTGTATCTGGAAATGCCACCAGAAGGCGTTGACGTCAACGTTCACCCAGCCAAAACTGAAGTGCGTTTTCGCGACACACGCGGCATTCATCAATTTGTCCGCACGGTGCTGGAACGCTCACTGGGCAAAGACAGCCGTCGCAGTGTAAGTAACCCCAGTGCGAGTAACCCACTTCCAACCGACTTGACGGCCGCGCCGGCCCTCGGTGATAACTTCGCGGATAACTTCGCAGATAGTTTCGCTGATAACCTTGCTGATACCTTCGGTGCCAAGCACAGCGCAAACGCGGGGCCAACGCAGGCAACCGATCATGTCCATGAGCGCACATCGTCTTCCACGCTCCCATCTTCCACACTCCCACCCGCACGTGACACCCCGCGCTGGCAACAAACCCCGATCAAATTGCGCGCGGACGAACCCGCCGCCTACTATCAGATGGTGAGTGCTGCGCTTGGCGAACAAGGCCAACACGCTGGGATGGATGAGGTACAAAACGAAGCCGCCACACCGCCGCTTGGTTATGCGCTAGCGCAACTCGCTGGCGTCTATATCTTGGCGCAGAATACCCACGGCTTGATCGTAGTGGACATGCATGCCGCCCACGAACGCATTCTTTACGAGCGTTTAAAAATCAGCATCAACACGCGGCAAATCGCCAGCCAACCTTTATTGATTCCCGTCGTATTTGCCGCCACGGCACTGGAAATGAACACCGCCGCCGAAGCGCGTGCGTCATTGCATGAGATGGGCTTTGAAATTGCTGCCGTCTCGCCGACGCATCTCGCCATCCGGGCGCTACCCAGCCTGCTGAAAGAGGCGGATGCCGAAGCTTTACTGCATGAAGTATTAAGAGATTTCCAACAATTCGGCAGCAGCCAAGCCATGACAGCGCACCGCAACCAGCTGCTCGCCACGCTGGCTTGCCACGGTGCGGTGCGTGCCAACCGCCGCCTAACGCTGCCGGAAATGAACGCCCTGCTGCGCGACATGGAAGCCACCGAGCGCGCGGATCAATGTAATCACGGCCGACCGACCTGGTTTCAGCTTAGCCTGGCCGATCTGGACAAATTATTTATGCGAGGTCAGTAGTGAACCCAACCATGCCCAAAAAACCCTTCCCCATTCCGGTCGTTCCAGCAAGCAGCAACAATGCACCCCACAATGCAAACAACGACACCGACCCCAACGCCCCCCTGGAAGCCTCCGCTTGCGCTAGTGGTGAACCCTACGCACTAATGGTGCTGGGCGATTCCATGTTGCCGGAGTTTAACGAAGGGGAAATCATCGTCATCGAGCCGGAAGGCCTTGCCCATGATGGTTCCTACGTCATTGCCTTTGTCAACGAAGAATTTATCTTCCGGCAACTGGTTCAACACCCAGAAGGCTGGATGTTAAAACCCCTCAACCCGACCTACCCGAACATTCCAATTGATCGTCTCGACGTAGTCAAAGGTGTCATTATTTTGAAGAAAAAACCGGGCAAACGCGCCGAACAAAAATCCTATACCTGAAACGATCCACGCTCTTCAGCCCTCCTCCTCCTCCCCCCAAATAAAGCAACGACATGCGCCGCGAAGACCCTGCCTTCAAGATCAAGAATGCCAACCTGCCCGTATTGATCCTGCACTTAAAAACCACCGACTTGCATCAAGTCAAAATGCAGCTTGCGGCCCGAATCAATCAAATTCCCGATTTCTTCGCCCATACCCCAGTGGCATTAGGACTCGCCGAAATAGCCAATATTGACCTTATTCCAGACTTTGCCGATCTACTCACCTTCATGCGCACCAATCGCATGAATGCCATCGGCATTATGGGCGGGTCAGCCGCACAGCAAGACGCCGCCATCATGGCGGGGCTGGGCGTGATTCCAGAGCCGCCACCACGCCCCTCACCCACCACGCCTTCAACGCCTACAACGCCCACCTCGCCGAGCGAGGCCGATGTCACAGCGGAGATCAAAACAGAAGTCGAAACGAAAGCAGGCGCAGAAGCAGAAACCGCTGCCGCCATGCCTCCGCCGCAGTCCCCGCCGCAGTCTTCTCCCCCGCCACAACCGATGCAGCAACCCGATCTGCCCGGCCTTGAAGTCGAAGAAAAATCGCCAAAGACTGTGCAAAACCTGCATGCCAGTGCAGAAATGCGGCCAACGCTGGTGATCGACAAACCGGTGCGTACCGGCCAACGCATTTATGCAGAAGGCGGCAATCTGGTGGTATTGGCCATCGTCAACGCCGGCGCAGAATTGATCGCCGATGGCGACATTCACATTTATGCGCCCTTGCGCGGTCGCGCCCTGGCAGGCGCGCGCGGCAACACCGCGGCACGCATTTATGTGCAAAGCATGGAAGCCGAACTGGTCGCCGTCGCCGGCTATTTTCAGGTGTTTGACGAAGGCATCCCGGACAGCGTGCGCGGCAAATTCAGCCAAATCAGCCTGGAAGGCGAACGCGTTATCGTCGCGCCCATGGCCAGCATGCGCTAAGCAGTCCAGCAACCCCAAACCCACCTCCGCTTTACCGCTAAAATAAACCTCTTTATGGAGAAACAGTCACCGTGCCAAAAGTCATCGTAGTTACCTCAGGCAAAGGCGGCGTCGGCAAGACCACCACCAGTGCCAGCTTTGCCACCGGTCTCGCCATGCGCGGCAATAAAACCGTCGTCATCGACTTTGATGTCGGCCTGCGCAATCTTGACCTGATCATGGGCTGCGAACGGCGCGTAGTCTATGACATCATCAATGTCATCAATGGCGAAGTCGGCCTCAAGCAAGCCCTGATCAAAGATAAGCATTGCGACAACCTTTATGTTTTGCCCGCCTCGCAAACGCGCGACAAAGACGCACTCAATCTAGCCGGCGTCGGCCGCATCCTGGATGAGCTGAAAGAAAGCTTCGACTGCATCGTCTGCGACTCCCCCGCTGGCATCGAACATGGTGCATTCAGCGCCATGTATTACGCGGATGAAGCGTTGATCGTCACCAATCCGGAAGTCTCATCGGTGCGCGATTCCGACCGCATTCTGGGCATTTTATCCGCCAAGTCGAAACGGGCAGAAGAAGGCAAAGATCCGGTCAAAGAGCACTTATTGGTCACACGTTACGACCCCAAGCGCGTGGCCGCCGGCGAAATGCTCTCGGTGGATGACATTCAAGAAATTTTGCGAATTCCGCTGATCGGCGTCATTCCCGAATCAGAAGCGGTATTGCAAGCCTCAAACTCCGGCACCCCCGCCATCCACCTGGAAAAAAGCGATGTCGCCGAAGCCTATCGCGATGTCGTTGCCCGCTTCATGGGGGAAGAACTGGAAATGCGTTTTCTCAGCGTAGAAAAAGCCGGTTTTCTGAAACGATTATTCGGAGGCCGCTAATATGTCTCTCATCGATAACCTGCTTGACTACCTGCGCGGCGACACCAAAAAAACCGCTGTCGTTGCCAAAGAACGCCTGCAAATCATCCTCGCCCACGAACGCGCCGGCCGCAACGCCAGCTCACCGGATTATCTGCCCGCCCTGCAAGAAGAATTACTCGCCGTCATCGCCAAATACATTCACGTTGACCGCGACATGATCAAAGTGCAATTGGAAAAACACGGCGAATACGATGTGCTGGAATTAAACGTGATGCTGCCGGAAGAAAAGCGCTGAGCTCACTCGCGCAGCATTTCTTCCGCGTGGGCGCGCGTGGCATCGGTCAATTTAACGCCGCCCAGCATGCGCGCAATTTCTTCCACCCGTTCAGCATGCGACAACACCACAACGCTTGAAACCGCTTTGCCATCGCGATTCTGCTTGCTGACCTGGTAATGCCGGCCGGCACGGGCAGCCACTTGCGGTAAGTGCGTAACGCAAAGCACTTGCCTATTGTTGGTAACCGCGGGGTTGCCAACCGAGCCCCCCAACTCGGCCAGCATACGACCGACAATTTCGGCGATTCCGCCGCCAATGCCAGAATCCACCTCGTCAAACAATAAAGTTGGCGCACCCGAAGTGCCCGATAGCACGGTTTGCAGCGCCAAACCAATCCGCGACAGCTCGCCGCCCGACGCCGTCTTGGCCAGCGGCTTGACGCCCTGACCGGCATGCGGCGACACGCGAAACTCAATCTCTTCCAAACCATGCGCGGCAGCATTGCACGCATTCAAACCCACTTCAAAACGGCCGCCTTGCATGGAAAGCATCTGCATGGCGGCGCTCACGGCGGTGCCCAATCGGCCTGCGGCTGCAAGGCGCTGCTGCGACAGCGCTTGCGCCAGCTTTTGGTATGCCGCCTCCGCGACCTCCGCCAAGCGGGTCAGCGCGTCCAAATCGGCGGCGGCCCCTAATTCGACTAATTGCTTGCGTGCTGCGGCAAGCTGTTCCGGAATCTCTTCGGGACGTAATCGGAATTTGCGTGCCGTCGCCTGCACCGCGGTGATACGCAATTCCGCCAAATTTAACGCTTCCGGATCCAGATCCACCCGTTCAGCGTAGCGCGACAACTCGCGCTCGGTTTCGTGCAAAGTTTCAATTGAGCTTTCCAGCAGGGCCAGCGGCTCCTGCAAAGTCGAATCAATGGCGACCAGGTCAGACAAGCGACCACGCAAGGCGCGCAAACGATGCAACACGCCCGATTCTTCCGCATCCAACGTATCGCTGGCGGCCTGCGCGCCGTTGACCAACTCAGCAGCGTGCGACAGGCGGCGATAATCTTCTTGCAACGCATTCCAACCCGGCAAGCTGAATTCAAGGCCGGCAAGCTCCTGCTCCACCCAAGTCAGCCGCTCGCGCTCGGCATCTTGCTCGCCGGAATGCTGCATGGCCGCCTGCCGTCGCGCCGCCACCTCACGCCAAGCGCGAAAGGCACGCGCCGTCTCTGCCGCCAGCTCGCTGCTGCCGCCATAAGCGTCCAGCAAGCGCCGCTGTTCGGTTGCTTTCAACAACGAGTAATGCGCGTGTTGGCCATGAATATCGACCAGAAATTCGCCCGTTTCTTTCAATTGTTGCGCCGTTGCCGGACGCCCATTGATGAAAGCGCGCGAACGGCCGGTGGCTTCAACCACCCGCCGCAACAGCAAAACATCCTCTTCAGCGGCGAGATCATTTTCCCGCAACCAATCGGCCACGGCGGACCCTTCCTGCACGCCGAATTCAGCCGACACTTCTGCGCGAGCAGCGCCTTCTCGCACCACACTGGCATCGGCACGCTCGCCTAGCACCAGCGAAATGGCATCCAGCAAAATAGATTTACCCGCCCCGGTCTCTCCGGTGAGCACAGCAAATCCGGGGACAAAATCGAGCGACAGCCGATCCACCAAAACGAAATCAGAAATAGAAAGTGAAAGGAGCATGTTTTTAAGTCAGTGAAAAGGGAGG
>CAYWXO010000134.1:5956-9161 GCA_964462255.1 uncultured Thiobacillus sp.
CCAACCAAAAAGCCTCACAGCTTCTCGCCCCAATGCAGCTTTTGCCGCAAGGTGTCGTAATAATTGTGATCTTCCGGATGCAGCAAACGCACCGTGTGATGCGCCCGTCGAATGACCACTCGATCGCCTATCTTCAAATCGGCATGGCGTTGACCATCAAAATGCACGCGCGCGTCGTCGGCATGAATCAGATTGACCTCAATTTCCGAACGACTATTTACCGCAATCGGCCGCGCCGACAAGGTATGCGGACAAATCGGCACCATCACCATCGCCTCCAGGGTGGGATGCAAAATAGGTCCGCCCGCAGACAGTGCATAAGCCGTGGAACCGGTTGGTGAGGCCACCACCAAGCCGTCAGCGCGCTGGCTATAGACGAATTGGTTGTCGATATACACCTCAAATTCGATCAAACGCCCGGTCACGCTTTTACTCACCACCACATCGTTAAACGCGTACGAGGCAATCAACACATCCTCATGCCGTTCCACGCTGGCCTCCAGCATGATGCGTTCTTCCGCCACATACCGCCCCGCTAGCATCGCCTCCAGCGTGGAGAACATGGAATCAATCGCCACATCCGCCAAAAAGCCCACCCGCCCTTGATTGATGCCGATCAACGGCACGCGATGATCGACCAGCGTGCGCGCGATATTCAGCAAAGTGCCGTCACCGCCCATCACAATCGCCAGATCAACCACCTTGCCGATCTGGTTCAACGTCGCCACCTCGAAATCGCGAATTTCGCAAACATCAGCGGAATGTGCAGTGATCATGACCTCATAGTCACGCGCACGCAGAAAATCGGCCAGGCGCAGCAGCGAGCTGGAACCGCCTGGGCTATTAAATTTGCCAACCAGCGCAATTGTCTTGAATTCAGTTTTCATAGCGCGAAATTATAGCCATCCCATTATCATTGCTCGCTATGCTTAACGAACGCGCCCGCATCTTGCTCAAATTTTTGGTTGAGCGGTATATCGAAGACGGCCAGCCTGTCGGCTCGCGCACGCTTTCAAAACATACCGGCCTCAATCTCTCGCCCGCCTCCATCCGGAACATCATGTCCGATCTGGAAGAAGGCGGCTATATCGTCAGCCCGCACACTTCCGCCGGACGCGTGCCGACACCGCGCGGTTACCGCGTCTTTGTCGACACCTTGCTCACCGTCAAACCGCTGGCGCAAGGCGAAGTCAGACAAATTCAAAGCTCGCTGTCACCGCACGAACCGCAACGCCTGCTCAGTGCCGCCTCGCATCTGCTCGCCGAACTCACCGCTTACGCTGGCGTCGTGCTGATCCCGAAGCGACGCAATCAAGGCTTGCGCCAGATCGAATTTCTCACGCTGTCTGACAAACGCATTTTGCTAATCATGGTCACTGCCGATGGCGAAGTGCAAAACCGCGTCATCATCGCCGACCGCCATTACGAGGCGAATCAACTTGTCCGCGCCGCCAATTATTTCAATCAACATTTCGCCGGCTTCTCGTTCGAACAAGTGCAACCGCGTTTAGCCACCGAACTGGCTGAATTAAAGTCCGACATCAGCCGCTTGATGGAAATGGTTGTCGCCGCCGGCACCGATGCGTTCAGCGACGTGGGCAACGAATACGTGCTCTCTGGCGAACATAATTTGATCAACGCGCCGGAGCTGACCCACAACATGGCACGCCTGCGCGAGCTATTCGGCCTGTTTGAACAAAAAACCGAATTAATGCAATTGCTCGATGTCGGCAACGCGGCCAACGGCGTGCAATTATTCATCGGCGCTGAATCGGGCGTCGCCAGCCTGGATGAATGCAGCGTCATCGCCGCACCTTACGAAGCCAACGGCGAAGTGGTCGGCACACTTGGCGTTATCGGCCCGACGCGGATGGCCTACGAACGGGTTATTCCCATTGTCGATATCACCGCAAAATTACTCTCCAATGCGCTGACCTTTCACTGAGCGCTGCTTAATAGCTAACTTACTCACCGACTCCTTTACTCCCACTCATACCCATGTCCTTCTATCTGCCCGAACCGTCTTACACGCATGGCCAAGCCGCCCGCATCGGTGTTTTACTGATTAATCTGGGCACACCGGAAGCGCCTACCGCGCGCGCATTGCGCCCGTATCTCAAAGAATTTCTCTGGGATCGACGCGTCGTCGAAATTCCACGCCCCATCTGGTGGCTGATTCTCAACGGCATCATTTTGAATACGCGGCCAAAAAAATCTGCCGCAAAATACGCCTCAATCTGGCGGCCAGAAGGCTCACCGCTAAAGTATTTCACTGCACGCCAAGCTGAACTACTTGGCGAAACATTAAAACAACGCCTCGCCATGCCGCTGGTGGTGGACTACGCCATGCGCTACGGCCAACCCTCTGTGGCGGCAAAAATTCAAGCCATGAAAGCGCAAGGCGTTGATCGCATTTTATTGCTGCCGCTCTACCCGCAATACGCCGCCAGCAGCACCGGCTCAGCGCTGGACGCCGCCTGGCAAAGTTTGCTGCATCAACGCAATCCACCGGAAATTCGTGCGGTGAAACATTTTCACGCCTACCCCGGCTATATCACCGCGCTAAAAAATAGCGTGCAAACCTACTGGGCAGAACATGGCCAACCCGACGTTCTGGTGATGAGTTTTCATGGCATTCCACGCCGCTCACTCGATTTGGGCGACCCCTACCATTGCGAATGCCATCGCAGCGGCCGCCTGCTGGCCGAAGCCCTGCAACTGGCACCGGAACAATACCGCGTCACCTTTCAATCTCGCTTCGGCCGCGCCGAATGGCTGCAGCCTTACACCGCCGCCACGCTGGAAAAACTTGGCCACGACAAAACCCGTCGCATCGACGTGATTTGCCCCGGCTTCCTCGCCGACTGCCTGGAAACGCTGGAAGAGATTGCACTAGAAGGCAAGACCGAATTTCTCAACGCCGGCGGTGGTGAATATCACTATATTCCCGCCCTCAACGACCGCCCAGACTGGATCAACGCCCTGGCTGACCTCACCCTCAGCCAACTGGCTGGCTGGCTGCCGGCGGCGTGGTCGTCAGAAAATGAACAACAGGAAAGTGACAAACAACGTCAACGCGCGCAAACGCTGGGCGCAGAAAATTAATCAGCCCAAAAAATATCCGATTATTCTCAAAAAAACAGCTAAACAAGCGGCAATATTAGCGTTCGCTTGTTGACCGGTACAAAAGTGTCATGCAAACATC
>CAYWXO010000135.1:0-9150 GCA_964462255.1 uncultured Thiobacillus sp.
AGGAAGCCCAACATTTTCAATGCATGTTGGGCTTCCTAACGTCAGCCCAACCTACGGGGTAAGGCTTATAAAGCTGCGTAATCAAAACTACGTAGTAGCAGATATTTTGGTCGCTTAGCTCTCGCTGGCAGCGCCTTCTTCAATAATTTCAAAGTCGTGCGTCATCTCGGCCGTTTTGCCGAGAATAATGCTGGCGGAACAATATTTTTCTGCCGACAATTTTATGGCGCGCTCGACAATTTCCGCTTTCAAGTTCCGGCCGCGCACGGTGAAATGCATGTGGATTTTTGTGAACACTTTCGGGTGATCGGTCGCCCGTTCGGCGCTGACTTCCACTTCACAGCCGGTCACATCCTGCCGACTTTTTTTCAGGATCATCACCACATCGACCGACGTGCAACCGCCGGCCCCCATCAGCAGCATCTCCATCGGGCGCGGGCCCATGTTGCGGCCACCAATATCCGGCGAGCCATCCATAATCATGGCGTGACCGCTTTCTGATTCGGCCATGAAGCAAACGTTTTCTACCCATTTGACGCGTGATTTCATCGTAAAAACTCCAAAAAATATTTATGTTTTCAAGTGCGGATGCGGTACCAAAGCAGCCCGATCCATTCATGTCCAGCCAGCCAGCTATCGCGTAAACCACTGCCACTCGGCAAAAAATCGAGAGGTTTGATTTTGGGCTGTTTATAGCCCGTACCGGCCGGAACCACTTGCAATCCCAGCGCGGTGAATTCAGGAATAGCGCGGGCCAAATGCCAAGCATTGCTCACCAGATAGATGCGTTTTATGCCGGCCTCTTGCAAAAGTGGCGCAGAAAAGCGCGCATTCTCGCGTGTATTGCGGGATTGGCTTTCCACCCAGCGCACATTTTTAACGGCAAATTCATCGACCAACACGGAACGCATCAACGCTGCTTCCGGTACGCCGCCATCTGGCGCGCCACCGGTCACCAAAACCGGCTTATTAAATTTTTTCGCCAACCAAGCGCCGTAACGCACGCGTTCCAGGCTGAAACGGCTCAAGGTATCGCCGTCATACTCCAGCGAGTTTTTAATGCTGCCGCCGCCCAGAATGACAATCGCCTCTGCTTCAAGCCCATTCAAATTGACGTAAGGTGGCGGCAAACTGTCGAGAAAATGGCGGGCAACGAGCGGCGTGGATAGCAGCCAAAGTGCGGCCAGACTGAACGCGATCAGCGCGCGCGCCACCACGCGCCGCCGCTTGTGCAGGCGGAAGCCGAGCAGGATCAGGAGTAAAAATATCGTCGGCGGTAACAAAAACGCCGCGATTGCATTGGTGAGTAGCCAAGAGATTGTCATGACCGAATTATCCTTGAAACAAGCAGGCAACAAGCGGTTTGCAACGCGCGGAAAAGAGGGATTAAACAAAGTGAGAGCAAAGTGAGCGAAGGGAAGTGAGCAAAGTGATTTGACAGCCTCGCCTTCACTCCATAAAATCCGCGGCTTTTCTGTAGTCCCCCTTTGGATCGCAACATGAAAACCTTCTCCGCCAAATCCCACGAGGTCCAGCACGGCTGGTATCTGGTGGACGGCACCGACAAAGTGCTGGGCCGTATGGCCTCCGAGATCGCCCGCCGCTTGCGTGGCAAGCACAAGGCTATTTTTACCCCTCACGTAGATACGGGTGATTACATCGTCGTGGTAAACGTCGATAAACTCCGTGTCACCGGTAACAAAGGGGAAGATAAGAAATATTATCGTCACTCTGGTTACCCTGGCGGTATTCGGGAAACCAATTTTTCTAACATGCAAGACCGTTTCCCCGGCCGCGCACTAGAGAAAGCCGTAAAAGGCATGCTGCCCAAGGGTCCCTTGGGTTATGCCATGATCAAAAAACTCAAGGTCTATGCCGGTGGAGATCATCCTCATGCCGCGCAACAGCCGCAACCCCTGGAAATCTGAGGAACCCGAGCATGATCGGTAACTATTACTACGGCACTGGCCGCCGCAAGAGCTCAGTCGCTCGCGTTTTTCTGAAAGCGGGTTCCGGCAATATCGTGGTCAACGGCAAGCCTGTTGATCTTTATTTCTCGCGTGAAACCGGTCGTATGATTGTGCGTCAGCCCTTGGTCTTGACCGAGCGCGTCGCCAATTTCGACATTATGGTCAACGTCAACGGCGGTGGCGAAACAGGTCAAGCCGGTGCCGTGCGCCACGGTATTACCCGCGCCTTGATCGAATATGACGCTGGCTTGAAAGGCAGCTTGAAAAAAGCGGGCTTGGTGACGCGTGATGCACGTGAAGTCGAACGTAAAAAAGTCGGCTTCCACAAAGCACGTCGTCGCAAACAGTTCTCCAAGCGCTAATCGTTATTTTAGTGAGAAAAAAAGCCGCCTATTCAGGCGGCTTTTTCTATTGTTTTCCCTTTATTTTTTCGTTCCAGGAGAAACGCCATGATCAAAGCAGGCATTGTCGGTGGCACCGGCTACACCGGCGTCGAACTTCTCAGGCTGCTCGCCCAGCATCCCGAGGTTGAATTGACCGCTATTACCTCGCGCAAAGAAGCCGGCATGCCGGTTGCCGAGATGTTTCCTTCCTTGCGGGGCCGTGTCGCACTCGCCTTTACCACGCCAGAAGAAGCGCCACTGAAAGCGTGCGACGTAGTTTTTTTCGCCACACCCAACGGCATCGCTATGAAACAAACACGCGAGTTGCTGGATGCCGGCGTCAAAGTCATTGATCTGGCTGCTGATTTCCGCATTCAAGATATTGCAGAGTGGTCGAAATGGTATGGCATGGAACACGCCTGCCCCGATCTAGTCGCCGAAGCGGTTTACGGATTGCCAGAAATCAATCGCGAAAAAATCAAAGGCGCACGCTTGATCGCCAATCCCGGCTGTTATCCCACCGCGGTGCAACTCGGTTTTCTGCCTTTGCTGGAAGCCGGCGTCATCGAAACGGGCTGGATGGTGGCCGATTGCAAATCCGGCGTCTCCGGTGCCGGCCGCAAAGCTGAAATCGGCGCATTGTTTGCGGAAGCTTCCGACACCTTCAAAGCCTACGCCGTGCCTGGCCATCGCCATTGGCCAGAAATTCGGCAAGGTTTGACGCGCATGGCGGGTCACGATGTTGGGCTGACCTTTGTGCCGCATTTAACCCCGCTGATCCGCGGCATCCACGCGACGCTGTACGCACGATTAAACAAGGATGTCGATTTACAAGCCTTGTTTGAAGCGCGTTATGCCAATGAGTATTTTGTTGATGTTTTGCCGGCGAAATCGCATCCGGAAACGCGTTCGGTGCGCGCTTCTAACCTGTGTCGCCTCGCGGTGCATCGGCCGCAGGGCAATGAGGTCGCTGATAACGTCGTCGTCATTTTGTCGGTGATTGATAATCTGGTGAAGGGCGCAGCCGGCCAAGCGGTGCAGAACATGAACATTATGTTCGACTTGCCGGAAATTACCGCGCTTAGCCAAATTCCGGTGATGCCTTGATGCGTGACTTGATTTTAGGTGGCTAAACCCCACCTTTGGCGTGGTTGACGATGCCGCAAGCCGCCCCAATAATGCTCCACACCCCTGAATTAATCTGAAAGGAAATTTTGTTATGAATGCCGCTACCGATATGAGCCCCTTCAATTTCACAGACAGCGCTGCCAACAAGGTCAAGGCGTTGATCGAGGAAGAAGGCAATCCTGAATTGAAACTGCGCGTTTTTGTCACTGGTGGCGGTTGTTCCGGCTTCCAGTACGGTTTCACTTTCGACGAAGTCACTAACGAAGATGACATGATCATCGAAAAAAATGGCGTCACTTTGCTGGTTGATCCGATGAGCATGCAATACATGATGGGTGCTGAAGTGGATTACACCGAAGGTTTAGAAGGCGCGCAATTCGTTATCAAGAACCCGAATGCAACCTCAACCTGCGGCTGTGGTTCTTCCTTCTCCGCGTAATAATTGATTGACTAAACTGTCGGGCGGCGCGAGCCGCCTTTTTTTATGTGGGTAATTTATTGCAGGTAAAGCGATGACAGAAAAATTCAAACAGGTGATTTGCCCCACCTGTGGCAAACAAGTTGAATGGCGGCCGGAAAATACGTTTCGTCCATTTTGCAGCCAGCGATGCAAATTAATTGACTTGGGCGCATGGGGAAACGAGGCCTACAAAGTGCCGTTGGACGTTGAGCCAGACCGGGAGTTTTGAATGGGCTGGCTAGCTGGGGCGGCAGCCAATTTGTGCGTTATTCGTGCATTATTCGTGCACTATCACAGCGCTGCCGCGACCCATAATTTGATTCGCTTTGATTAGCGTTTAAACGTTTGCACGCCGTCTTGCGTACCCATCAAGCAGACATCGGCACCGCGGCGAGCGAATAAACCCACCGTTACCACGCCGATGATTTGATTGATTTCGCTTTCCAGCGCAACCGGATCAAGAATGCTCATGCCATGCACATCAAGAATGACATTACCGTTATCGGTGGTAAAACCTTGCCGCAGCACCGGATTGCCGCCCAGTTTGACCAATTGACGCGCCACATAAGAACGCGCCATCGGTATCACCTCCACCGGCAGCGGAAATTTGCCCATCACATCGACCAATTTGCTTTGATCAATGATGCAGACAAATTTTTTCGCGCAGGCGGCAACGATTTTTTCGCGGGTCAGCGCACCGCCACCGCCTTTAATCATCGCCATGTGGCGGGTAATTTCATCGGCACCATCGACATAAACCTCCATCTCGCCCGCTTCATTCAAGTCAATCACGCGGATGCCGACTTTCTTCAAACGCTCCGCCGTTGCGACCGAAGAAGCAACCGCCGCATCAATCCGGCCTTTAATATCCGCCAGGGCATCGATAAAAAAATTGGCGGTAGAGCCGGTGCCAACGCCGATAATGCCGGCCGGAACATAGTCGATCGCTGCGCGCGCTGTCGCTTGTTTCATTTCGTCTTGAGTCATCATGATGTGTTCTCTTTCTGTGGTTTGAACGGACAAGTTTAATGTTGCTAACGTGAAGTGACTTGTAGTTGCGTCATTATCTCGGAAAATAGCGCACTTTTCAGGTCTTCGTAGCCTGTTTATTCACCCCTCTACTCACCTTTATTTTCCCCATGGCAAACAGCATGATCGACTACCTGGAACGCATTCTTCTCGCCCGTGTTTACGACGTGGCCATTGAATCGCCGCTTGAAGCCGCGCCGAATTTATCGCGCCGTCTAGGCAATACGCTGCTGCTTAAACGCGAAGACATGCAGCCGGTGTTTTCCTTCAAATTGCGTGGTGCCTACAACAAAATGGCTGGCTTGAGCAGCGCGCAATTGGCGCGCGGCGTTGTTGCCGCCAGTGCGGGCAATCATGCGCAAGGCGTCGCTTTGGCGGCGCAAGTGCTGGATTGCGAAGCCACTATCGTCATGCCGGCGACCACGCCCGGCATCAAAATCGACGCGGTCGCCAAGCGCGGTGCCAAAGTGGTGTTGCACGGTGATTCTTACGATGATGCTTACCAGCGCGGCATGGAAATTGCCCAAGCTGAAGATAAAGTATTTGTGCATCCGTATGACGACCCGGAAGTGATCGCCGGCCAAGGCACCATCGGCATGGAATTGCTGCGCCAAGCGCGCGCGCCGATTGACGCCATCTTTATTCCAGTCGGCGGTGGCGGCCTTATTGCCGGTATTGCCGCTTACATCAAACGCTTGCGTCCGGAAATTAAAATCATCGGCGTGGAACCGGAAGAAGCCGATGCCATGGCGCGCAGTCTGAGGGAAAAACAGCGCGTCACGTTGACGCAAGTTGGCATTTTTGCCGACGGCGTCGCGGTGAAACGCGTCGGTGAAGAAACCTTCCGCCTCTGCCAGCTTTACGTCGATGAAATTATCCGCGTCAGTAACGACGCCATTTGCGCCGCCATCAAAGACGTATTCGAAGATACGCGCTCGATTCTGGAGCCGGCCGGTGCGCTCGGCGTGGCTGGCGCAAAGTTCTGGGCGGCGCGTGAACAGGCGCAAGACAAAACGTTAGTCGCCATTGCCAGTGGCGCTAACATGAATTTTGATCGCCTCCGTTTCGTCGCCGAACGGGCCGAATTAGGTGAAAAACGGGAAGCGGTGCTGGCCGTCACCATTCCGGAAAAGCCCGGTAGCTTTAAGGCGTTCTGCTCGTTGTTGGGTGCGCGTTCGATTACTGAATTTAATTACCGTTATGCTGATGTCAACATCGCGCATATTTTCGTCGGCGTGCAAGTGCCGGATCGCGCCCACGTTGAGCAATTGTTAGCGGATTTAGCGCAGCATGAATTGCCGGTGCTCGATTTGTCGGACAACGAAATGGCTAAGCTGCACATCCGCCACCTGGTGGGTGGCCGTGCGCCACAAGCTGAAAACGAGCTGCTCTACCGCTTCGAATTCCCGGAGCGGCCGGGTGCGTTAATGAAGTTTCTTAACAGCATGAGCCACACTTGGAATATCAGTTTGTTCCATTATCGTAATCACGGTGCAGATTACGGTCGCGTGCTGGTGGGTATTCAGGTGTTGCCTGAGTTGAAACCGGCGTTTCAAACTTTTCTGGATGAATTGGGCTATCGCTATTGGAACGAATCGGATAACCCGGCGTATGCCCTGTTTTTGAAGTAAAACACCGCCGTGTTTAGCGGGTTTTCATGTAGCAATTGAAAATAGCGCGGTTCAAATCGCGTAATTTTTTGCGTAGATCGACGAGGCTGGCTTGCCGTCCCTGACGTTCGCAATCAAGCAACTGCAGCACCAGTTGAAAAGCGCGCTCTGGCGGCAGGCCGCGCGTTGCTTCGACTTGCCGTAACAGCGGCGTTAAACTCGGTTCAACCAGCAAAACCCAGGCCGGGAACCAGACACTATCGTTGACGGCATCGGTGGGGTCGTTAGTGTTTAAGTCTGCTTCATACTCACTATCGAATTGGCGCAGTAATTTGATTAAAACCGGTGCATGTAACGATTGCACCAACGTGCGAAAGCGGGCCGGAGCCAACCAGGCCAATTCAACCAGCAGCGGCCAAGCTGCCGATAAACCTGATTGCACCCTACGCGCTTCTATCATCCACACCAGCGTTTGCGGAATACGACGCCAGGCGGCAATAGACACAATCGCGACTTCCGCCGCCTCCCAATCGTGTGCGCGCAACAACATGGCCGCGCGGTGCAACAGGGGTCTTTCCACGCTAAACGGCATGCGTGATACGCCTTCGGCAATGGATCGCCACAAGGGCACCAACCATAAGTTGGCAAGTTCAGGATCGAATATTTTGCCGGCTGCGGCGGTATATTTTTCCATCAACGCCAACGCCTCATTCGCCGCTTCGACGCTGTTTAAATTCTTGAATGAGGTGTTTAGCGCCTCTAGTAACACGGCCATCGGCGCTAACAGACGATCATCAGGATACTCAACATGTAATTTATCCCAGGCTTTACGCACCGCTGCGGCATCATGGCTGCGCAACGCGACGACGGCATCATTGCGCAAAAGTACATCGCGACTATCCGCAAATAGATCAAGCTGCATCTCGTCTTGCTCCTCAGTGTTCAGCCAATTTGGCAATATACCGCGGACACGAGGTTTTGGGTTTTAGCGCGATGACGGAAACATAGGCAGGACGGTTGGAAATGGAAAAAGGCATCAATGAAAAAACGGCACCGCAGTGCCGTTTTTTGTGTTCATCAGTTTGCTATGTACTTAGTTGTAGGTGTACACAACGCTGTAAGGCATAGTCATGGTGATTGGACTGGCAATGGCAAGTGTTGCTGCAACATTGCCCACTGATCCATTGAACGTACAGCTATTAATCGTGAAGGTTCCTGCTGCGCCAAGTGCGGCATTGAGAGAGGTTTGCGAATTGCTATCCGTCAGCGCTGCACAAAACTCGGTTTGATTGCTGGGTTTTGGAACATTACTAACAGTAATGGCAGGCATTGAAATTCCGCTTGCAGTGACCGCCAGGCTCAAGGTTGAATTACCGCTAGAACCACTCGTATTATTGCTAGTACCAGAGTTCGTATTGCTAGTACCAGAGTTCGTATTGCTGCTGGAAGAGCTCCCGGTAAGTTGACCCAGGAAAGTACCAGTTGCACTCAGTACATTAATTTCATGCAAATTAGCAGCGTTAAATATCACTTCATACTTTGCTATAGCCGCATCAGTAAACGCATAGGCTGCATAAGGTGCTTGCACAGCAGTATTTTGAACGGGATTTGACAGCGTTTTATCACCTATCGTTAAAGAAGAAGCGCTAGCGGCCACACAAACTTTTTGACCATTGCTAAATGGCCCACCGGCAGCAGAACTACTATAAGTCAATGTGCTGCTGGTGCCTGTGCATGTCGTTGAAGTTGATCCGCCTGTTGTGCTACCGCCCGAGTTAACAGTGGTGGGTAACGCTGCATAAGCCTCTGTCAAGGCAGTACGATAGGTTTTCGCATAGTCGGAAAAATCTTTACCCGATGCAGCTTGGGTCAACAACGCGCCATAGTTGGTGTAAGCCGTTTTCATTGCTTCCAAGGCGTTATCTAATTTATCACCGCTGACTGCGTTAAATTTAGCGGTTAGTGGATCTATGCTGTCCAGCGCTGGCAATGCAAGCGCCGTGCGCAAGTGCGTCAAGGCGGTATTCACTGTCGTGCTGGAAATTTGTTGAAACGCCGTGCTATTCAAACCCGTAAACCACTCATTGGGCGTTTTGCCCGCCAGGTTGGCGACCACGATATCGGTCAGCGGCGTTATGTTGACCGTGCCGAATTGCAACGCAACGGAGTGAAATGCCTCGCCATTCGGCAGATTGCCACCGCTAACCTGCACCGCACACGGCAAGGTTTGGCCAGAGGTCGTGACCTCCCACACACCGCTGTTGTCAGTTACATCACTCAGCGTGCTGCCGCCGGCACATTTTACATTTACCGTGCCGCCGATAATCGGTGCGCCGGTTGCTGCGGTGCCGCCCAGCTTACTGGAGGCAGCGTCATCGTCGTCGCTCAAGCAGCCGTTTAGCAGTAGCGCGGCGGACAGCACGGGTATCAATTTCCAGACATGACGGATCGGATACATGGAGAGTTTCCTTTGAAAAATAGTGGGGGTGTTGCTATTGTTCCGACGCGCCTGCTGTTTGAAAATCCCGCATTCGCGGGGGGTGAGCAGAAGCCGTCCCTCTTCTTGTAAT
>CAYWXO010000136.1:0-9078 GCA_964462255.1 uncultured Thiobacillus sp.
GAATTCATTTCAGACTTCGTCTTGAGATGGCAGTTTTGAATTTAGAATTGCTGCTAGTGGGTGCGGTGTTGGATCTGAATCTGCCCGGTATGACGGGATTTGAGTTGGCCGCTAAGCTGCGCTTGATGGCACCTGAATTTCCGCTGGTCATCATTACCGCGCTGCGTGAGGACGAATATGTTCGTTACGGCAGTCCACCGCCGGGCGTTAAGAGTTTAAGGAAGCCGTTCGACCTTGATGCGCTAGAAATTGCGCTGTTTCCATTGATGCACTGAGTTGTTATTCGTTAGCCTATGATGACTTTTGACGTTAAAACCGCGCTTCTTTTTGTCGGCATCCTCTATATTGTGTTACCTATTTTTGCTTGGCTAGTCTTGGCAAGACAGCGTTCGCAGCAGGTTGCCTTGTGGTGTGGCGGTGGTTTACTGGTTGGGGTGGCGGCGATATTGACCTTCATGCAAGAGCAAACTCCGGAATGGGCAAGCTTGTCTTTGGCTTCGTTACTGCTTTTACTGTCCAGTCTGATGCGGATTCAGTCTTTGCGCTTGGATATGGGAAAGCCTTGGCGTTTGCATTGGATGGCCCTTTTTGTCATTGTTTTCGCTGCAATATTTAACGGTATTCATTATGGTTTGCAGAACCCTTTTTGGCGTGCATACTTCAACTTTAGTGTTTCGGCAGGGTTAATTTTCTATCTTGCTTGGCTGGCTTGGCGGATTGGTCGGGACGAACAAAGTCCGAATGCTAAGCTAATCGCTTGGGTTTATATATTGGTTGCTTTTAGCATGATGTTCCGCGTGTATGCCGTGCATGGCAATGACCTTGATGCGCTGGCATTGCGGGGTGGCCTTAGTATGCATGTAATGATGGTGTCGATGTTGCTTTCCGCTGTCATAGGGCATTTCGGTTATGTGGGATTAGCGCTGGATCGTTCTACCCGGCGCGAACTCAAGGCTGCAGTTGAGCGTGCACGTAATGAAGAAACCCACCGGCTTGGTGAGCAAATTGCCCAGCTTGATCGGCAACGTAGCCTAGGTGAAATATCTGCCTCGCTGGGGCACGAACTCAATCAGCCTTTGACCGCGATTTTGACCAATGCGCAAGTGGCGCAGCGGGGCGTGCAAGCGGGGCGTTTCGATAATCAGCAGATCTATGCGATTCTTGAAAAAATTGTCAGTAACACTCGGCGCGCCAGTCAGATTATCGAAAAGATTCGCGGTTTTATTCGACCCACCCAGTTGGACCGTGTTTCGGTTGATCTCGCTACCCTCATGGTTGAAGCCGCTGAGTTGATGGAGACGGAAGTGCGGAAGTACAAGATTGTCATTCATATAGAACCTGATATTGCGCCGATTACGGTGCTGGGCGATGCTACCCACCTCACCCAGGTTATCGTTAATATCTTGCGTAATGCTATTGAGTCATTACAACAAGTCAAATATCGCAAGATTATAGTAACGCTGCGCGAGGTGGAGGGCATGGCGGTGCTGATGTTGTGCGATAGCGGGCCTGGCTTATCGGCGATAGCGTTGGAAAAGGTCGGTACACCGTTTTTTTCCACTAAAGAAAATGGCTTGGGAATGGGCCTGTCAATTTCACGCGCTATCATGAAGCAACATGAAGGTGAGCTGCGGGCATTTAATGCAGAACAAGGCGGTGCCTGCTTTGCAATTCATTTGCCGGCGATCCATCAGCCCACTCCGCTCAAACCCCCTAGCCTGCAGGAGGCGTTGTCATGACCGACTACCGTCGCCCGGTTACTTTTGCCGACCAGCGTCTTGCGCAGCGTTGCGCCCAGGGCCGCGTCGTGCTGATCGACGATGACCCGGAAATTCTCCTAGCGTTATCTGCCTTGCTTGAATTGGAAGGCTATGCCTGTGAGACGTGGACATCGGCGGAGCAATATCTGCAAGTACTCGCCTTTAGTAAGCCGCAATTTGCCGGCCCGAGTTGTGTGCTCTGCGACGTAAAAATGCCGGTGCTTGACGGCTTGGAGTTGCAGCAACGCCTGCTTGATCTCGGCCATACGCCGCTATTGTTGATGAGTGGGCAGAGTGGGGCGCACGAAGCGGTGAGCGCCTTCCGAGCCGGTGCGCTTGATTTTTTGATTAAACCGATCGAGGCGGAAGTCTTGCTTGCTGCTATCCAACGTGCCCTCGCCAGCAATCGTCAACACCAGGAACAAATGGAAAAACAGACTGACATTGCGGCACGCATCGCCACGTTGACGGAGCGGGAGCGTGAAGTCGTGCATTATGTGGCGCAGGGAATGACTAATCCTAACATTGCGATGGCGCTGGGCATTGCGCTGCGTACCGTTAAATTACATCGTCAACATGCGATGCAAAAACTTAAAGTAGGGTCTTTGGTTGATCTTGTCCGATTAGCTGATGAAGGAAACCTGTCGTGATAAATCTCTCAAATATGCGCATTTTAGCGATTGATGATGAGCCGGATAATCTATTGTTATTACGGCAGTCGCTGCGCCGTTTGGGCTATACCGCCTGTGAAACCGAAACCGATCCGCTGAAAGCGGTAGCGCGATTTTTTGCCGAATCCTTCGATTTGGTTTTACTGGACTACAACATGCCCGCCATGAATGGCCTTGAGGTATTGGCGGCTATTGGTAGCAAGGTTTGGCGTAAGCAAATTCCGGTGATTATGGTAACGGCGCAGGGCGACCGTGATACGCGTTTAATGACGCTGAATGCGGGGGCGAAGGACTTTCTTGCCAAGCCGATCGACTTGGCCGAATTGGCTGTGCGCGTGGCGAATTTGCTGGAAATGCGCGTGTTGCAACTGGAATTGCGTCAACAAAATCTTCGGCTTGAAGAGAAGGTGATGCAACGTACGGAAGAACTGCACTCGACCCGCTTGGAAATTATCCGGCGGCTGGCGCGTGCCGCTGAGTTTCGCGACAACGAAACCGGCGTGCATGTGCAGCGTATGAGCCTGTACGCGGAGGCGATTGGCCGTAGCCTTGGCTTAAGTGAAAGTGAGTTGGATCTTCTGCTTAACGCCAGTCCGATGCATGACCTCGGCAAAATTGGTATTTCTGATCTCATTCTGTTGAAGCCGGGGCGTTTAACGGTGGAGGAGTTTGCCACCATGAAGCAGCACACGCTGATCGGTGCCAGTATTTTGCAAGGCCATGATTCTGATCTGTTGCGGACGGCCAGCGAAATCGCTTTGTCGCACCATGAACGTTGGGATGGCACGGGTTATCCAAAGGGGCTTGCCGGTGAGGAAATTCCCTTGTTTTCGCGTATTGCGGCAGTGGCGGATGTGTTCGATGCATTGACGATGGTGCGCCCTTATAAACGGGCTTGGACGCTTGAGGCAGGGCGTGCCGAGATTGCCAGTCAGGCGGGAAAGCATTTTGATCCGCAGGTGGCAGCCGCCTTCGAGGCCAGCTTCGCGACGATTGCGGCCATTCGCGCGGGGAATCCGGATGGGGTTGCTGACACCACTCCGCTGGCTGGAGCCTGCGCATGAGCGAACAATGGGCGGTGCAGCAGGATGATGTCGAGCGGCGTTTCGCGCTGGTTGAGGCCAGTTTTGTGGGCTTGGCGCAAACAACGCAACATGGGGTGCCGGATAATGCTGCCGCCGGTGCCGCCGCCGCCGTGCTTGCGCTTGCGGGAGCCGCGTTGGAGCGGGGTTTGGAGGATGCGCATCAAACCGCACTTTCACTTGCTAGTTTCTTGCAAAGTATTCATGGGCATGTCGTAGATAATCATGATCAGCAACAGCTCCGTTTACTGCTCGACAACCTGCGCGTTGAATTACAAACACAAGAAAAACCGATAAGCGCATCACTGGATTTAGTGGCGAGTATTGCTCCAACCGCACAACCGAGTAATAGCCGGGTTGTGCTGTATCTTGAAAGTCGCGCTATTGCTGCCATGCTGCAGGAAACGTTGACTCGTGCCGGCTTCTTGCCCCGTCTGCTGACTTCCATGCAGAGCCTGGTTGCAATGAGCGAATATGAGCAGCCGGCGGCGATCATTGCCGATCTTTCACTGTGTCAGCGTGATGCGGATACCTTAGCGGTAATGGAGGGTTTACGCGCGCGAATTTCACCGCCACCCCACTTATTCACCCTAGCGGGAGCTGATGATGTGAGTGCGCGCTTGCAGGCGGTGCGCTTGGGGGCGACGCGGTTTCTAAAAAAACCACTTGATGTTGAGCGTTTAATCGCCATCCTCAAGGGCGTGATGCAACGCACGCCGACGGAGCCTTTTCGCTGTCTGTTCGTCGATGATGACCGGACGATGACCACGTTATATACCGCCGCCATGCAAGAAGTGGGCGTGGCGGTGCGCACGACGAATGACCCGTTAAAGGCCCCGGCGTTGGTGAATGAATTTGATCCGGATGTGATTGTTACCGATGTTTACATGCCAGGCTGCAATGGTTTGGAGCTGGCAGCCGTGCTGCGTCAAGATGAGTTACTGGCCGATACGCCCATTTTATTTCTGTCGAGCGAGACCAATATTCAGCGCCAGATGTCGGCGCTGGATTTGGGCGGCGATGACTTTTTGACTAAGCCGGTCAATCTTGAAGTCTTGCAGGCGGCGGTGATTGCCCGCGCCAAACGCGCACGCATGTTAAAGCGCAGCCGGCGCGAATATCGGCGGGTTGCTGAGCATTTGCGTCGCATTGAGTTGGCGATAGATAAGCACAGCATCGTCAGCATTGGCGATATTGAGGGCAATATTCTTTATGCCAATCAACGGTTTTGCGATGTGTCTGGCTATAGTGCCAATGAATTGCTGGGGGCCAACCACCGTATCGTTAAATCAAACCAACATCCGCCTGAGTTTTATGGCGAAATTTGGAAGACCATTAGTCGGGGGCGTACTTGGCATGGCGAAGTCTGTAATAAACGGAAAGATGGTAGTGAATATTGGGTTGATGCCACGATTACCCCGCAACTAGATGATAAGGGATTTCCTGTGCGTTATGTGTCAGTTCGCACCGATATTACGCAACTGAAAGAAATGCAGACACAATTGATGATTGCCAAGGCCGAAGCTGAAGCGGCCAGCCAGGCCAAGAGCGTATTTCTGGCGCACATGAGCCATGAATTGAAATCGCCGCTCAATAGCATTCTTGGTTTTTCGCAACTCATGCGGCATGACACCTTGACCCCCGCCACCGAAGAACAGGCTGAGATGTTGGATGCCATTGAGCGCGCCGGGCGGCACTTGCTGGATTTAATCAATGATCTGGTGGATTTGGCTAGGATTGAAACCGGTCATCTGGGGCTGGAGATGCAAACGCTGGCCTTGCCGCCGCTAATTCGAGAGTGCTTTGCTTTGCTGAAGCCACAGGTGAAAAAACACGGTATTAGCCTGATCTTTGAGGCGGGTGAAGAGGTCGTTCAGATTGTGGCTGACCGGATGCGCGTCAAGCAAGTCCTGTTGAATTTGCTGTCCAATGCGGTCAAGTACAACTGCGAGAAGGGCACAGTGACGGTAGAAGTCAGTCATCGCGGTGATTATTGCCATGTTTTGATACGCGATACTGGCGCGGGTATTTCATTGCAAGACCAGTCTGGTTTGTTCCAGCCTTTTTCGCGCCTGCGTGCCACCGCACAGAAAGTGGAAGGCACAGGTATTGGTTTGGTGTTATCTAAAAATTTAATTGAGCGCATGGGCGGGCAAATTGGCGTCATAAGTCAACCCGGCGAAGGCAGTCAATTCTGGTTTGATTTGCCCGCGGCGGCGTGGCAAGAAACAGGGGGGAGTCCATGAATCGCGTGTTGTTTGGTCGTATTGCCTTGCTGGCATTGCTCTACTTTGTATTGGGCCATGTCAGCTTTCTAACCACGGTCGCGCATTCCATCGTCACGCCCGTCTTCTTCATTCCGGAAGGGGTTGCACTGGCCGCCGCTATCCTATTTGGGCCCCGTGTTTGGCCTGGTATTTTTATGGGTCAATTGGCGCTGGCGCTGAGCCGCGGGTTGGCCTTGGAACCGGCCTTGGCCATTTCGGCGATCAATAGTATTGAGGCGGTGATTGCTGTACTGCTGTTGCGGCGCTGGGGTGTGGGGCCTGTGTTAAGTAGTTTTCGTGATGTCAGCCTGCTTTTGTTGCTGATTTTTTTGGTTTTGCAGCCGTTCAGCGCCACCTTGGGCATTGGCGTTTTATGGGGGTTTGGTGTTATTCCGAGCGCGAGTGAAGCGTTTCCGGCTTGGCTGAATTGGTGGCTGGGCAATGCGATGGGGCAATCGCAGATTACCCCCTTGTTATTAATGGCGTTTTCTATGTCTAGCGCATTTTGGCGCGCGTTACGCAAGGCGGCGCTGCCCTTGTTGTTGCTGCTGCCGGCAGTTTGGTTGGAGTTCAGCGGCCAGCCAACGGGCGGGCTTTCGGTGGCCTTGGTTATTTTCGTGCCATTGCTGTTCTGGATTGCTGATCGCGGCGGCATCGCGGCGGTGAGTTTGGCCAGTAGTGGTATTGCTATGCTGGCCATTACTTTGACCGGGCGCGGATTCGGCCCGTTTGTGGTTGACGGTGAATTGCGCTTTCTCGATATGAACGTGTTCATTCTTGGTTTGGCCCTGACGGCGCAACTTTTTAGCATGATTCTGCAAGATCGCCGTAAGCTGCATGATCGCTTGGTGAGAGTGACTGCGCAGGTGCCAGGAACAGTGTATCAATTACGTCAGCTGCCGGATGGTAGCTTCAATTTTCCTTACGTCAGTGAGGGCGTGCGCGCACTGATTCGGCTGACGCCGGAAGCGGTGCGCGAAGATGCCAGCAAGGTGTTTGCCTTGGTTCACCCTGAAGATGCAATGAATTTTTATGCGTCGATTAAGGTTTCGGCGCAACAGCAGCAACCTTGGCGGCATCGCTTTCGTTTGCATTTTCCCGATGGAACAGAACGCTGGTTGCAAGGTAATGCGCTGCCCCAGGCAGAGGCGCATGGCGGCTGCCTTTGGCACGGTTTTATCGCCGATGTAACCGAAGAAGTCATTGCCGAAGATAAATTAAGACTTTCTTCTAGTGTTTTTGCAAATTCACAGGAAGGAATTATCATCACTGATGCAGGCGGATTTATCACCGATGTCAATCCGGCGTTTACGCGTATTACTGGCTATGCCCGCGAGGAGGTGTTGGGGCGCTCGCCCAGTATGTTGAGCTCTGGCCATCAGGATGCCGATTTCTTCGCGCAGATGTGGCAATCGTTGCATGAAACTGGCGCTTGGCGCGGTGAGGTGTGGAATCGTAACAAGGCCGGTGAGGTTTATCCTGAGTTGTTGTCGATTTCAGAAGTTAAGGATGGCAGCGGCATGATCAGCCATTACATTGGGAGCTTTTCCGATATTACGAATCTGAAGGAACGCGAGGCGCAGCTTGATCGTATCGCTCACTTCGACCCACTCACCGGGCTGCCCAATCGGCGCTTGTTGGGCGATCGTTTGCAACAGGCCCTCGCGCATGCTCGTCGCGCGGGCAAGATCATGGCTGTGTGCGTGCTCGATTTGGATAATTTCAAGCCGATCAATGACAGCCTCGGCCATGCTGCCGGCGATGCGGTCTTGGTTGAAGTGGCACGGCGGCTTGCTATTAGCCTGCGCGAAAATGACACGGTTGCACGCGTGGGGGGCGATGAATTCGTCTTGTTACTACAGAATTTGGAGTGGGTGGAAGAATGCGACAGTATTCTGGCGCGTATTTTGAAGTCGGTGGTTGAGCCATGTACTTATGAGGGTAAAGTGGTTACGGTTTCTGCCAGCATGGGAATTACCCTGTATCCACAAGATAATTCTGAAGCCGATGTTTTGCTGCGTAACGCTGACCAAGCAATGTATATCGCTAAGCAGTCTGGCCGTAATCAATACCGTTTATTTGATGCGGAACATGATCGCCTAGTGCGCGATTACCGAAAACTGCTTGAGGATTTGGCAGTGGCATTGGAGAAAGATCAGTTCATTCTTTATTACCAGCCGAAGGTGGATATGGCGTTTAGCCGTATGGTTGGCGCTGAGGCTTTGGTCCGCTGGCGGCATCCTGAGCGGGGTTTGTTGTTGCCAGCGGAGTTTCTTTATGTAATTGAGGGTTCGGAGCTAGAGATTCCATTTGGTGAGTGGGTGCTGCAAAGCGCGCTGCAGCAGGCGGTGGTCTGGCAGGCGCAAGCAGTGCAGGTGCCGGTCAGTGTTAATCTTTCGGTAGGCTATTTGCTGCAAACAGATTTTCCTGAGCATTTGGCGGCCATGCTGGCGCGTTATCCCACGCTCTCTAGCCAAGATTTGGAAATTGAAATTCTTGAATCTTCGGCTTTGCAAGATATTGAGCGCATTACGAACATTGTTAAATCGTGCCAGAAGTTGGGGGTACGTGTTGCATTGGATGATTTTGGTAAGGGATTTTCTTCGCTTGCTTATTTCAAGCATTTGCCTGTGGATATTTTGAAGATTGATCAGACGTTTATCCAAGACATGCAGAATGATCCGGAGGACATTGCTATCGTTGAAGGTGTCATCCGGATTGCAGAGGCGTTTAATCGAGATGTGGTGGCTGAAGGTGTGGAAACGCTGGAACAGGGCGCTTTATTGATTTACCTCGGTTGTCGCCGTGCGCAAGGCTTTGCCATTGCACGCCCAATGCCGCCGGAAAGTTTGCCGCAATGGGCCGCGGAATGGACCAGTGACCCCGGATGGTTAAATGTAATGGGAACTTCGTTAGCGCGCGAGGATATCACCCTGGCAATTGCGGAGAGTGTGCATCGTGAATGGGTCAATCAGTTGACTTATTATCTTAAGTCTGAAGTAGGAGAATTGCCGCCGCCCCCCAATGGTAATACGTGTCGCTTTGGCAGTTGGATTGAAGGGCATGGGCGTACACGCTATCAGCACCTAACTGCGTTTAATCATCTCGCTTCATTGCATCAGCAGCTGCATGATTTAGGCGATGAACTGGTCGCACAACATGTTCTGGACCCCGCCGCGGCATTTACTCAACTTGAGTCCATTCATGCCCTGGGCGATCAGATCACCGACGCGATAGGCGCGTTAATTAGTGAATTGTTGATTGAAGAGACTGAGATTGCGTTTGCGGAGTAGGGGGG
>CAYWXO010000137.1:0-2063 GCA_964462255.1 uncultured Thiobacillus sp.
GAACAAGGCCAGCGGCTCGTGCGGGAATCGGCTAATCACCCGGGCGAAGAAGAGGATGCCGACTGGTTGCCGGTGGCGTTATTACTCAGCGAAGAGAGCGAGGCAAAGCCTCATAACGGACAGCGCTGGACGCTCTACTTGCTCTGTCAACATCTTGGCCTGAATGCCGCCGCCCTCACTGCCGGCGGGCCCGAGATGGCGCGGGCACTGCTCGCTTGTTACGCTGATCTGACACCGGCGCGCATGGGCTGGGTTTGGCTGCAAGCTTACGAGCGCCACTATCGCCAGCAGATTCTCGCTGCGCTGGCCGCCAACAGCGGTCGCGGTCGCTGGAAGACGCGACCTGGCCGGCCGAGCGCGCAACTGATGATGTGCATGGATGACCGCGAGGAAGGCTTACGCCGTCATCTGGAAGAAATTTCCCCCAGCGTAGAAACCTTAGGTGCAGCGGCACATTTTAACGTGCCACATGCGTGGCGCGGCCTGGATGATGACCATGCGGTGGCGCTGTGTCCGGTGGTGCCCAGCGTAGTGGTGCCGGTGCATGAGGTACGTGAACAGCCGCGCCCCACTGCCGACGGCGCAGGGGGGTATGCCGAACATGTGCGGCGGCGTAATCGACGCTTGGCCTGGAAAACGCGTTTACATCAGGGCAGCCGACTTGGCCTGCTGTCGCCACTGCTGCTGAGTCTGGCCGCTGCCCCAGCGACCCTCGGCGTGCTCGCTGGCAAAGCCTTTGCCGCCGGCAAATTCGGCCGCTTGCTGCAACGCTGGCGCACCGATTTCGATCTACCCGTAGCCACCTATATTGCCATTAATGCGCCAGAGGATAGCCCAGCCGGCACGCCGACAGCACGCCGACTCGGTTTTAGCGACGTGGAACAGGCTGACCGCGTGCAAACCCTGTTGCGTAATACTGGATTAACCTACGGTTTTTCGCCGTTAGTGGTGATTATGGGGCACGCCTCGCATAGCCAGAACAATCCACATGGTTCAGCTTATAACTGCGGTGCATGCGCTGGCCGTTATTCCGGCCCAAACGCACGCGTGGTGGCGGCAATGGCGAACCGTGCCGAGGTACGCGCCCTCCTGCACACACGCGGCATCGACATTCCCGCCGACACGTGGTTTATCGGTTCGGAACACGACACCTGCGACGACATCGTGACCTGGTATGACGAAGTGATGCTGCCGGAAAATCTGCGCGGCGCATTGGCGCAACTGAAGCAGGACGTTACAGCCGCCTGCTTGCTGCATGCGCAGGAACGCTGCCGGCGCTTCATGTCGGCCCCGCTTGACCTGACCCCGCAAGCGGCCTGGCGGCACGTCACCGAACGGGCGAATGATTGGTCGCAAGCGCGGCCGGAACTCGGCCACGCCACCAACGCCTGCGCCTTTTTCGGCCGCCGCTCATTAAGTCGTGGTGTGTTTTTCGATCGTCGTGCGTTTCTGATTTCTTATGACCCCAGTCAAGACCCGGATGGGGAAGTGCTGGAACGGCATCTGGTAATTAACGGCGCGGTGGGAGCCGGTATTAGCTTGGAGTACTACTTCTCCAGCGCCAACAATGAACGCTACGGCTGTAGCACCAAGGTGATGCATAACGTCGCCGGCCTGCTCGGCGTCATGGAAGGTGCCTCGTCGGATCTACGCACCGGGCTGCCGCGCCAAATGATCGAAGTGCATGAGGCGATGCGCCTCTTGGTGGTGGTGGAACACACACTTGAGGTGCTAACCGCGATATATCAACGCCAGCCGGCAGTGCAGGAATTGGTCAAGAATGCTTGGGTGCAACTGGTGGCGATTGATCCAGAGACCAACGCGATGCATCGCTTCATCGTCGGCACGGGCTGGGTAGAATGGCGTGCGGAGGCGATTAAATTGCCGCAAGTAAATCGTTCTGCTGAGTGGTTTCGTGGTGAACGTGAACCGTTGCCGCCGGCTTTGATCAAGATGACTGAGGAGCTTGCATGATCACCCACGAATGGAATGCTTTAGTTGCATTAATTCCCCTACTGCCTGTGTTGGCGGCATTGCTGATTGTTATATTGCATCTGACTGGC
>CAYWXO010000137.1:2163-9057 GCA_964462255.1 uncultured Thiobacillus sp.
ATCAGCTTACTCCTGTTGCTTGCGCTTGATGTTGCCGCATTACAGCACGGCGTAGCGGGCCAAGTTGTCGTCGCGCAATGGTTTGCCAGTGGCAATGTGCATGTACCGCTGTCATTTACACTGGATGGCTTATCGCTCGGCTTCGCCACACTGGTTAGCTTCATTGCACTGGTAACGCTTAAATTCTCGGTCAACTACATGCATCGTGAAGCGGGCTTTCAGCGTTTCTTTATCGGCATGAATCTGTTCGTAGCCGGCATGTTACTGATTGTGCTGGCGGGTAATGCTGCACTGGCTTTCGTCGGCTGGGAGTTGGCCGGATTGAGTTCCTGGATGCTGATCGGTTACGCCTATGAACGTGAAACGGCAACGCTCAACGCGCAGCGCGCTTTCCTGACCAACCGCGTCGGCGACGCCGGCTTTCTGCTGGCGATTGCGCTGAGTTTTCTTTGGTTAGGCGGTCTCGATTGGGCAGACATGGCGGCCGGTGCCGCGCGTTTGCCCACCTTGTATGTCGGCCTGATCGGCTTAGGATTTGTGACGGCAGCGCTGGCAAAATCGGCGCAAGTGCCGTTCTCCCCCTGGATTACGCGCGCGCTGGAAGGGCCGACGCCGTCATCGGCTATTTTCTACGGCGCAATCATGGTGCATGCCGGCGTTTATTTACTGCTTCGTCTGGAGCCGGTGTTAGTCCATGCCCCTGGTGTGATGGCGCTGATTGCACTGCTCGGTTTCATTACCGCGTTGTATGGTTGGCTGGTGGGTTATGTGCAAACTGATGTGAAGTCCGGCTTGCTGTTTGCCACCCTGACGCAAGTTGGCATCATGTTTTTAACTTGCGGCTTAGGCTGGTTTGAAGTTGCCGCTTGGCACATGGGCCTGCATGCCACTTGGCGCACTTGGCAATTTCTGTCTGCCCCGTCCTACATGCATTTTTTATCGGCACCGACGCCGCCAGCCCCGGCTTGGTTGCGCCGTTTTCCATTTCTTTACACGGCAGCACTGCAACGTTTTTGGTTAGAGCCGCTGGCCGATCGCTTGCTGACGCGGCCCACGCTGGCGATGGCACGCGATATGCGCGCCATTGATGACAACGTGGTCAGCCGTCTGATTGGCATGCCGGAAGACGCGCGCGCACGCGATCTGCTCAATATTCGTGATGGCAACGAGGCAGTGGTAAAAGCCCGCGGTGTCGCCGGCGGCCTGTTGGTGTGGGTGGCGACACGCTTAGGTCAGTTTGAACAACGTCTCGTATTACAAGGTGGCGGCGGCCGTTTGAACGCTGGCTTGCAGCACTTAGGTAACTGGCTGAAATGGGTGGAAAGTTTATTACAGCAGCCGCGCTATCTGCTGTTGATGGTAATGGCGACCTTGGTGGTGATTTTATGATAAACGCGGATGTAAACAGCGTGTTAAACGAAGTATTTTGGCATCAACATGCTAACTGGCCATTGCTGGCAATTCTGCAAGTAATGCCACTTATTGGCGCAGTGTGGTTATTTAAAGCGGGCGAATCGGTGAAGGCGGCCTGGCTAGGCCGTACCATTGCCGGACTCGAACTGGTTTTAGCCATTATCCTGTATCGTGAATTTGACAGCAGCAGCACCCACTTTCAATTTGCCGAACGCTTGGACTTGCTCGGACCGCTGTCTTATCACGTCGGTGCGGACGGCGTCACCGTACTCTTCGTGCTATTAAGTTCTTTCATTGTGTTTCTAGTCAGCTTGTATTGCCGGGTGCGCGGCTTTGCGCAAGAAACGCGCTTGATTGCCGTACTCCTGGCTATTGAAGCTATTATGATGTCTTTGCTCTGCACCTTTAACCTACTCTGGTTCGTCATGGCCTCCGCCCTTGAACTGGCGCTGATCGGTTATCTGACCGGGCATTGGTCCACATCGCAGGAAAAGGGCACTGCGGTAGCCCGCTTTTATCAATTTCAAAGCATTGGCTTACTCATGTTGCTGGCTGGTGTGCTCATTCTCGGCTGGACCTATCACGACCTCAGCGGTGCGGCCTGGAGCTTTGATTTGCTGGATTTAGTCGGGCTGCCGGTGCCGGCTAATCTGGGTGCTATTTGTTTCTTTTTGCTGTTTTATGGTTTAGGGGTACATACCCCAATTTTCCCCTTACATGGCTGGCTCGCCGTGGTGGCGCGGCAAGGCAATGTTGCGATTGCACCAGCGCTCCTACTCGGCGTAAAAATCGGCATTTATGGGCTGATTCGTTTTGTGCTGCCGATATTGCCGGAAGCAGCAGCGGCATGGTCGCCGTTTGTGGTGGGCTTTGCTGCCGCCGGCGTGTTCTATGCCGCTTTACTGGCTTTTCAGCAAACCAATTTACGCAGCTTAATGGCTTACGCGGTGGTCAGCCACACCTCACTGGTCATTGTTGGCTTGTTCGCGCTAAATCACGTCGCGTTTCAAGGTGCTGTTTTGCTGGCGATCAATTTCGGCCTGGCCGCCACCGCGATGATGTTGATGACCGGTTTAGTGTATCGCCGTACCGGCACCACCCGTCTCGATAAGCTGGGCGGCTTGTTCGACCGCATTCCGGTTATTGGCTTAACCTATTTTGTGGCCGGTTTAGCCATCGTCGGCATGCCAGGCACACCGGGGTTCGATGCCGCCCATCTCGTGTTGGAAGCCGCCATACATCGCTTTGGCGCACTGCCTGCCGTCGGCGCGGCGCTGGGCAACGTCGCTGCCGCTGGTTTTTTACTGTGGGCATTTCAGCGCGCGTTTCTGGCACCGCCGCCAGTCGGTCGCGCTAGCGCGGTTGAACGCGCCAGCAGCCTGGAATGGTTTATCGCCGGCATTTTGATTGTCGTCATGCTCACTGCCGGGTTTCACATGTCACCTTGGCTGGATTTAATTGAAGTACCCATGCAAACGCTGGCGGGGAGATTTGGTCATGAATAATTTACTCACCGGGTTATTACTGATTTATCCGGTAGGCGCAGCGCTGATCTGGTTGCTACCGCGTGCCGAGTCGGCACGCAGTTTGGCGTTTGCGGTCAATCTGCTCGGGCTGGCCATTGCCTTAACGGTATTGGCGAACTTCGATGCCGCGCAAGCCGGTTTTCAGATGCTGGCACGCACGCCATGGATCCCCAGTTTGAATATTGATTACGCCGTAGGAGTCGATGGGATTTCCGTCCTGTTTTTGCCTGCCACCGTGTTGTTGTTTCTTGGTGTGACTTTGGCCTCCTGGAATAGCGTACAAACTTCCCCAAGGCTGTATCACAGCTTATTACTGCTGCAAGTCGGCGCGACCTTGGGCGTTTTCTGTGCGGTAGATACCATGATGTTCTTTCTATTCTGGGAACTTTCGCTGGTGCCGTTCTATTTCCTGGTCAATTTCTGGGGCGTTGGACCGCAACGCAGTTATGCCGCCACCAAATACACCTTAATTATGTTAGCGGGCGGCGTGCCCTTGTTATTCGGCTTCTTGCTACTGGCATTCAATTACGCGGCTTCTGGCGGTGCCGGCTCACCTGCGGGCTTGTCATTTGATTTAGTGTCATTATTGAATACGCCCTTACCCGACACCTTGGAGTGGGTGATTTTTCTGTTGTTATTGCTGGGCTTCGCCGTCAAAACACCAGTATTTCCCTTGCACACTTGGTTACCCTTGCTGGCGATGGAAGGCCCCGTACCGGTGGCCGCCCTGCTGACCAGTTTGAAATTGGGCGCTTATGGCCTCATCCGTTTCGCACTGCCGCTAGCCCCGGATGCCGCGCAGGAAATGCATTGGTTGCTGGCCGGTTTAGGCGTATTCGGCTTGCTTTACGGTGCCCTCGCTGCACTGGCACAGACCAATTTACGCGCCATGTTGGCGTATGCCAGCTTGTCGCATGTCGGCTTAGTGCTGTTGGGAATTGCAGCGTTCTCACTGCAGGGTATACAAGGTGCAGTGCTGCAATTGCTTAATTTTACCTTAGTTGCCGGGGGGCTATTTCTAATCACCGCCTTCCTGCAAAATCGGGTGGGTTCCACTGATGTGCTGTCGCTGGGCGGCGTGGCGCGCACGATGCCTTTATTGGCCAGTTTCTTCCTGTTTTTCGGCATTGCCAGCCTGGGCGCGCCCGGTACAAGTGGCTTTCCGGCAGAGCTGTTGATTTTGGTGGCCACTTTGCAAACGCATACCGGCGCAGGTTTAGCGGCGCTGTTTGCCATGGTAGTGGGCGCAGGATATTTCCTTAATTTGTATCGCCGCGCATTCTTGGGCCCAATGACCAATCCAGCGGTGATTGCGGCACTTGATTTACGGCCGCGCGAATTAGCGGTGGTACTGGTTTTCGCCGTTTTGATATTACTATTCGGCTTATTTCCTGCCCCGCTGCTGGAAATCATTCGACCGACAGCGGAAGCGTGGCAACAACGGTTTTAGGAACAAAATCATGAACATTTTATTTAATAGCACCGTTATGCAGACCGTCGGTCTGCTGGTGTTATCCAATTTATTCATGACCGTTGCCTGGTATGCCCACCTCAAACATTTAAATGCCTACCCCTGGTGGATAGCAGCATTAGCAAGCTGGGGCGTTGCCTTGTTTGAATACCTGTTGCAAGTGCCGGCCAATCGCATCGGCTTCACATTGTTGAGCCTCGCCCAGCTGAAAATATTGCAGGAAGTGATAACCCTCGCCGTTTTCGTACCCTTTGCTGTGCTTTACATGAAAGAACCGATGTCCTGGAATTATCTCTGGGCCGGCTGCTGTTTACTGGGCGCGGTATATTTTATTTTTAAGGGGTAGATGCTGCAGGATTTTTCTGCCAGCGATGAACGCGCCGGTTGCAGCGGCATAGCGATGAATCCATAATCCATGCACGTTTCTATTCTTTTATCTATTCCGTTATCTATTCATATTTCTATTCATCATGACCGGCTCCCGTGTTGATTTGCTGCGCTCTCTGCTAGCCAATGGCCCGGCTTCTGCGCGGCAACTCATTGATAAGACGGGAATAAGCCAGCCAACCCTGTCTCGTGCCATTGCTGACATGAGGCTTGAAATCGTGCGAATCGGTGCCGCCAGATCTATTCAATATGCGCTGCGTGATGCCGGCCGTGCCTTTACAGAAGTACCGGTTTACCAAGTGAACTCAACCGGGCAGATTCTCCGGCTAGGCATATTACTGCCGGTGCGCCCAGATGGCTTTGTCATGCTTCAAGACGATGGTGCGTCGCATCATTTCGACGGCCTGCCATGGTGGATTCACGACATGCGCCCGAGTGGCTTTCTTGGCCGTGCCTATGCCATTAACTTCGCCGCCGATCTCGGCCTGCCGGGCAACATTAATACGTGGTCAGATACCCACGTCATGCAAGCGCTAATTCATCATGGTGATAATTTAGTCGGCAACCTATTACTGGGCGATATTGCCCGCGCACACTTTATCCAATCGCCACCGCCTGCGCCCATGGTGGAGGCTGACTATCCGGCATTAGCCGCTGCCGTCGAACGCGGCGAGGTGGCCGGTTCTTCAGCGGGTGGTGAACAACCCAAGTTCGTCACCTACAACGGTCGGCATGTCATCGTGAAGTTCACCGCCGCAGACGACAACGCGGTGACTCGACGCTGGCGCGATCTACTCCTAACTGAACACCATGCCAGCCAAGTGCTAAACGATGCGGGGTTACCTGCAGCCAAGAGCCAGATCGTGGACATTGGCAGCCGGCGTTTTCTGGTGGTCGAACGCTTTGACCGAGTGGGGCCACTGGGCCGGCGCGCGGTTCATTCCCTCACCGCCCTTGATTCTGAGTTCGTCGGCGACGCCATTTCGCCTTGGCCGATACTGGCAAGCCGTCTGGCGGCTTCTCGCATCATTACCCCTGAAGCCGCTAATTTAGCTGGGCTTCTTTACGCATTCGGCAGCCTCATCGGTAACAGCGACATGCATAACGGCAATCTGTCTTTTATTGCCGACCATGACAGACCGTATGAAATTGCGCCGTCTTACGACATGCTGCCTATGGCCTTCAAGCCTGGTAATAGCGGCCATCTACCTGACAGACTAATCCCGGCTAATTTGCACGCCTGCATCCCCTCGGCAATATGGCGACAGACCTTAGGCATGGCCGACACCTATTTAGACGCAATGCAGCAGGATGTTCGTTTTACAGAAGGCTGGCGGCCATGCCAGGCAGCCTTGGCGCGGCATATCGCAGAGGCCCGGCTGCGGATTGAGCGGCTGGGTTAGCATCTAGAATGCGCATCCGTATTAGCGACGGCGACGAAACAAATGCACGGTTACGCCTAACTCAGGTGGTAGCAAGCCAAGCCCTAAGTCATGTCGTATTTATTTCATAGCGTGATGATTTAATGCGCGCAGCAAGATCGCAAACAGCTCATCGGGGTTAAACGGCTTAATCAAAAAGTCGTTCATGCCGGCCTGAAGGCAGCGGGCTTTGTCCTCAGCAAAGGCATTGGCAGTCATAGCGACGATCGGAATATCCTGATAGCCAACCAGCTGGCGTATTTGTTGCGTCGCCTCGATACCGTTCAGTTGCGGCATTTGCATATCCATGAGGATAGCGGCGTAGTGGTTATTTCGCGCCATTTCAACGGCCGCTGCGCCGTCCTCAGCCGTATCTACATCTAATAAAACCGCTTCAAGTTGTATCACGACGACTTCTCGATTAATCGGCTCGTCATCGACCACCAAAATGCGCTGGCCAGCATAGCCGCGCTGGATTTCCGCTTCAGCATCGACAGCAATTGTCGTCGCCGTCGGCATCAACAACGCAGCGTCCTTTTTCAGCTTCACGCTAAACCAGAAGGTGCTACCGACGCCAGGCGTGCTGTGAGCGCCTACTTTCCCCCCCATCAGCTCGGCCAAGCGCCGGGTAATTGCGAGCCCCAGTCCGGTGCCACCATATTTGCGGGTCATCGAA